>JBBSGJ010000189.1:0-4299 GCA_038254195.1 Solirubrobacterales bacterium | reverse complement strand
ATGAAGGGCATCTGGCCCGCCGAGGAGACGTTGACGATCCGCGCCGGAGCGGAGGCCTCGAGCAACCCGAGCAGCCCGCGGGTCAGCGCGTACCCCGCGAGGTGGTTGACGGCGAAGCGCAGCTCGTGGCGTCCTCGCTGACCATCCGCCGGCCGCCGCCGGACACCGTGGTCCCGATCCCCGCGTTGTTGACCAGGACGTGCAGGCGCTCCTCCCGATTGGGGTCGGTTCGCATCGGGTCGTCTCCCCTCAGACGGTCGGGTGCCACTCCACCGGGCCGGCCGTGAGCACGTGCGAGCCGAGCGGGCGGCCGAGGACCTCCCGGGCAGCGCGGGCGGCGCCGAGGAGGGCGGGCAGGTCGACGCCGGTGGCGATCCCCATCTCCTCGAGCATGGAGACGAGGTCCTCCGTGGCGATGTTCCCCGTCGCCCCAGGCGGGACGGGGCACCCGCCGAGCTCGCCGAAGGAGGACTCGAAGGACCCGATCCCCGCCTCCAGCGCGGCGAGGACGTTGGCGAGGCCGGTCCCGCGGGTGTTGTGGAAGTGGGCGGTGAGCTCGATCCCGGGCAGCGCGTCGCGCCAGTGGGCGAACACGTCGCCCACCTGCCGCGGGTTGGCCATCCCCGTGGTGTCGCCGAAGCCGATCTCCTGCGCCCCGGCGGCCACGAGCCGCTGCGCGATCTCCGCGACGCCCTGCGGCGCGACATGCCCCTCGTAGGGGCAGCCGAAGGCGACCGAGATGACGCCCTCGCAGCGCAGCCCGGCTTCCCGCGCGGCCGTCAGGACCCGCTCGAGCCCCGCGAGGGACTCCTCGACCGAGCGGTTCAGGTTCCTGCGGTTGTGGGTCTCGCTCGCCGAGAGGAAGACGTTGATCTCCCCGAAGCGCTCGCGCTGGGCCAGCGCGTGCTCGAGTCCCCGCTCGTTGGGAACGAGGACGGAGAGCGACACGTCCTCGGGGACGTCGATCCGCGCGAGCACCTCGGGCCCGTCGGCGAGCTGGGGGATCACGTCGGCGCGGACGAAGCTCGTGACCTCGAGGCGCTTCAGGCCCGTCCGGGCCAGGAGCCCGATGAGCCGGACCTTGTCGTCGGTGGAGACGATCTCCGGCTCGTTCTGGAAGCCGTCACGCGGGCCGACCTCGCGGATGCGGACCGAGCTCGTCACTCCCGCGAACTCTATGCTCCACCGCCGTGCCAGGACCCGTGGGCATCGTCGGGGGAACGGGGGCGCTCGGGTTCGGGCTCGCCCTGCGCCTGGCCCGTGCGGGGGTTCCGGTGGTCATCGGCTCCCGCGACGCCGGGCGCGCCCAGCGCGCCGCGGCGGAGATCGGCGAGGGGGTGACCGGCGCCGAGAACTCGAGATGCGTGGTTGCGGCCGACCTCGTCGTCCTCTGCGTCCCGTTCGCCTCCCAGGCCTCCACGCTCGAGGGGCTGAAGGACGCGCTGCGCCCCGATCAGCTCCTCGTCGACACCACCGTCCCGCTCGCCGCCGCGGTGGGGGGCCGGCCGACCCGCCTGCTCGGCGTACCCCAGGGCTCCGCCGCCGAGCAGGCCCAGGAGCTCGTGCCCGAGGGGGTCCGCGTCGTCTCCGCCCTGCACACCGTCTCCGCCGACCTCCTGCGCGACCTCGGCCACCAGCTCGACGAGGACGTCCTCGTGTGCGCCGACCGCGCGGAGAACTCGGCGCGCGTGGTCGAGCTCGTCGAGCACATCCCCGGCCTGCGGGGCGTCGAGGTGGGCCGGCTGGAGACGGCGCGGATCGTCGAGGGGCTGACGCCGCTCATGATCTCCATCAACATCCGCCACAAGGTCAGGGCGGGCATACGGATCACGGGCCTGTCGTAGTCCTGGCGGGCGGGACGGGCGGCGCGAAGCTCGCCCGCGGCCTGCTCGACCTCGTGGGCGCCGACCTCGTCGTCGTGGCCAACCCGGGCGACGACGTCGAGCTCTACGGCGCCCACGTCGCCCCCGACGCCGACCTCTGCTCCTTCTGGCTCGCGGACCGCATCGACGCGCGCGGGTGGGGCCTGGAGGGCGACACCTTCCACGTCATGGACGGCCTGCGGGAGCTGGGCGGGGACGTGTGGTTCAACCTCGGCGACCGTGACCTCGCGGTCGGCCTGGACCGGGCCGCCCGCCTCGCGCGCGGCGAGCGGCTCACCGACGCCCTGCTGGCGCTGGGGGCGAGCCTCGGGCTCTCCGCGCGGGTCCTCCCCCCCTGCGACGAGCCCGTCCGCACCCGGGTGCGTGCGCGCGACCGCGACCGACCGCTGCAGGAGTGGTTGATCCTCGCTCGCGGCGAGGGGCCCGTGCAGGACGTCGCGTTCCCCGGCGCCGAGCGCGCCCGCCTCACCGCGGAGGTGGCCGACGCGATCGCCTCCGCCCGGGCGATCGTCATCGGTCCGTCGAACCCGGTCATCTCCATCGGCCCGATCCTCGCCGTGCCCGGGCTGCGCGAGGCGCTGGCCACCGCTTCCGCGCCCGTCGTCGCGGTCTCGCCGCTCGTGCGGGGCCGCGCGGTCAAGGGCCCGACGGAGGCGTGCCTGGCCTGGGCCGGGCGGCCGCTCTCCTCGGGGGGGATCGCCGCGGAGTACGCGGGGGTCATCGACGGCCTGGTCGCCGACGAGCCGGCCCCCGGGCTCCCCACCCGCGTCGCCGACGTGCTGATGGACGGCCCGGAGGGGCGCCGGCGCGTCGCGGCCGAGGCGCTCGCGCTGGCCTCCGAGCTCTCGTAAGTACGCTCGCCCGGTCCGTGGCCACCCTCGCCGTCCTGCCCGTCAAGTCCTTCGAGCGCTCCAAGCAGCGCCTCGGAGACGGCCTCCCCGGCGGCCCGCGACGGGCGCTCGCCGAGGCGATGTTCACCGACGTCCTCACCGCCCTGCGCCGGACCGAGGGCCTCGACGGGATCATCGTGGTGACCGGCGACATCACCGCGCAGCAGGTGGCCGGCGGTCACGGCGCCGACGTCGTGGAGGACAAGATCGAGCGCGGCCAGAGCTTCGCCGCCGACGTCGGCGTGCGCCGCGCCCGCGACCGCGGGGCGCGCCGGGCGCTGCTCGTCCCCGCCGATTGCCCCGCGCTCGATCCCCTCGAGCTCGCCCGGTTCCTCGGCCGGGCGCCAGGTGCCGTGCCCGACGCCGTCATCGTCCCCGACCGCCACGGCACGGGCACGAACGCCCTACTGCTCACCCCCCCCGACGCCCTGGCGCCCGCCTTCGGTCCCGACTCGCTCAACCGCCACGTCGAGCGCGCGCGCTCCACCCAGGTGAGCCACGAGGTCGTCCCCCTCCCCTCCCTCGGCCTCGACGTCGACACCCTCGAGGATCTCGCCGCCCTGCGCGAGCGGCTCGACACCACCCGCGGCGGCGCCGCCCACACCCGCGGATTGCTCAACCAGCTCGCGCGCGCCGCCGGCCCCGCGGGCTGACGGCATCGTGGGGCGGCTCGAGGCGGTCGCGGTCGGCGGCCTGCCCGAGATCACCGCCGGCGCGGACCTGGCCGCCCTCATCGCCGGCGCGGGCGAGTCGATCGGGGCGCACGACGTCGTGGTCGTCGCGCACAAGGCGGTCTCCAAGGCGGAGGGCCGCGTGCGCCTTCTCGCCGACGTGCAGCCGGGCCCGCGGGCACGGGAGCTCGCCGGGACCCTGGGCAAGGAGCCGGGTGCGGTCCAGGTCATCCTCGACGAGAGCGCCGAGGTGCTGCGGGCCGAGCGCGGCGTGCTCATCTGCGTGACGCCCCACGGCTTCGTGTGCGCCAACGCCGGCGTCGACGCCTCGAACGCGCCGGAGGGCGCGCTCGTACTCCTCCCCGAGGACCCGGACGCCTCCGCCCGTGCACTCCGGAACGGCCTGCGGGCGCGCCTCGGAGTCGCCCCGGCCGTCCTCGTGACCGACTCCTTCGGGCGGGCGTGGCGTCACGGGCAGTGCGATGTCGCGCTGGGCTGCGCGGGCCTGCGCCCGCTCGAGGACTGGCGCGAGCGGACCGATGCGCACGGACGGGAGCTGCGCGCGACGTGGATCGCGGTGGCCGACCAGGTCGCCGCGGCGGCCGATCTCGCGCGCGGAAAGGACGAGCGCCTTCCGGTGGTCGTGGTGCGGGGCCTGGGCCGGCACGTGGGCGCCGAGGACGGTCCCGGCGCCCGCGCGCTCCTCCGACCGGCTCGGGAGGACCTGTTCCGGTGACTAAGGGCTAGTGACGCAATAAGGTGAAGGGATGATGCTCGTGGTGTGGAATCACGGGCGCGGTGATCGATGAGCGCGCGATCGGTGAGCGGTTCCGGGCGGTGGCGGGGACGCTGGAT
>JBBSGJ010000188.1:0-4318 GCA_038254195.1 Solirubrobacterales bacterium | reverse complement strand
TCCACCGCGCGCTACCTGTTGCCCGCGTGCGCGGCGGCTGCCGTGGCACTCGGTCTCGGCGCCGCCGAGCGCCGCCGCCGTTCGCCCGTCGCCCTCTTGGTCCTGCTCGCCGCCGTGGTGGTGAACGTCATCCAGACTCTCGCGCTCGGGTTTCCCACGGCGCCGGCAGTCCGGATACCGCTTCTCGGAGCCCTGCTGGGCGGTCTGCTCGGTCTGCTCGTTGCTCGCCCACCGTCGTGGAGTCTGCCGCGCCTCGCTACGCCGGCGCTCGCCGTCGTACTCGGGGCGCTTGCCGCCCTCCCGGCCGGGGGCTCGTGGCACGACACGGCGCGACCTACTGGTTGACGACTGCCCCTGTCGTCAACCGGCTGGTCGCCGACCGTGGCTATCGCACGGGCGCGAGCCCGGTGGCCACCACGGCCGTATTCGTCGGAGTCCTGGCGGGGGACGACCTCCGCCATCGCCTCGAAGCGATTCCGGCGGGCGAGACTTGTCCGAGAGTCGCTCAGCGAGCACGCACGCAGTGGCTGGTCGTCTGGGCGCATCCCGACCTCGATGGAGCTCCGGCCCTGCCGGTCCGGCGCTGCCTGCACGGGGCCCGGGCGATGCTCCGATCGACTGACTTCGACGTATACGGACCGCGTCAGCGCGCCCGCCGGTAGAGGCGGGCGAGCGTCGTGTCCGGTACGCCGAGGATCCAGAGCCAGCGGATGACCACCCAGGAGAACACGGTCCGTCGCACCCCGAGCGCGCGCCAGCGCCGGCCCGAGGTCACCGCGGGGCCGGGGAGGCACGCGGTGCGCCCGCGGCGCTCGAGCCGGCGGACGAGGTCGTAATCCTCCATGATCGCCAGCTCCCGGAACCCCCCGAGCCCCTCCCACACCGCGCGCCGCAGCCACAGGACGGAGTCGCCGTAGTAGACACCGCCCCGCCGCTGTAGTGCGTACCACCTTCCGAGCACGCGCCCGAACGAGTCCGCGCCGTCGAAGCGCAGCGCGAAGTTGCCGCCGAGCACCGCCGGGTCTGCGAGCGCGCCGGCGAGGGACGCGCCGGCGCCCGGGGGCAGCCGCGTGTCGGCGTGGAGGAAGACGAGGACCTCGCCGCGTCCGGCGGCGGCGCCCGCGTTCTGCTGCGCGGCCCGGCCGCCCGGGACGCGCAGCACCCGCGGCGAGGACGGATGGCGCGCGGCGAGCTCCGGGGTCCCGTCGCGCGAGCCGCCGTCGACGACCACCACCTCCCACTCGGCGGGCAGCGCGTCGAGGGCCGCCGGCAGTGCCCGTGCCTCGTCGAGGACGGGGAGCACGACCGAGACGAGCGGATCGCTCACGCCGACGGGGGATGCAGCAGCGCGGCGATCTCCGCGGGATAGAGCGGGTCGGCGAGCGCGGCCCGCGCGTCGGCGGGGGTATCGAGGTCGCGCTCGGCCCGCAGCATCCCCACCGCGAGGCCCGCCTCCCGCGCGAGCGCGAGCGTCCGCGCGAGCACCTCGGGACCACCCCACGCCGGAGTGGGCAGCGCGAAGAGCTCGGGGAGCGCGCGGGCGAAAGCGATGAGGTAGTAGCCCCCGTCGAGAGCCGGCCCGACCGCGGCGTCGCAGCCCGCGGCGAGGTCCTCGAGCGCGCCCCGGGCGTGGAATGCCCCGAGCCGCGGCATGTCGGTCCCCACGACGAGCAGCGGGCCGGAGCGCTCGGCGAGGACGGCCCCCGAGGCGTGCGCGAGCCGCTCGCCGAGGCCGTCGCCCGCCTGGACGAGCAGGTTCGTGGCCTCCCCGACGAGCGCGGCCATCTCCTCGCGCGCGTCGGGCGGGTCGTAGGCGAGGACGACATCCCCGACCGCGCGGGCGAACGCGAGCGTGTGGAGGATGAGCCCGCGCTGGAGGGCCGCACAGCCCTCCGGGCCGAGCAGCGGCTCGAGACGCGTCTTGCACCGCCCGGGCCGCGGGGCCCGGGCCATGACCAGCACCGTGGGGCGGCTCACGGCGTGAAGCGGTAGACGGTGCCCGGCGCCGCGGGCGGATCGGCCGCGATCCGCGGAAGCGCCTCACGCAGCACCGCGGCGAACGCGCCCGTGCTCTCGCCCATGAGCCGGATGAGCTCCTCCACCGGGGTCGGCTCCTCGGGCCGCACCCCGTTCGCGTAGTCGGTCGCGTAGCCCAGCAGCGCGTAGGGCAGCTCGAGCTCGCCGGACAGGACGGTCTCCGGGCCGCCCGTCTGCGACACGGCGGTCACCCCGGCCGCCGCGAGCTGCGCGATCTCCGTGCGCGTGTTGAAGCGGGGACCGTCCACGTGGCCGTAGCAGCCGCCGTCGCGGGCCTCGCGCCCCGCCGTCCGCGCCCCGGCCACGAGCGCCTCCCGCACCCCCGCGGAGAACGGCGGCCCGATGATCCAGTGCCCGCGCCCGGAAGCGCCGGGCTCGGCGAAGAACGTGCACACCTCGCCATCGGGGAGTCGGTTGGCGAGGAAGTGCAGGTCGTCGAACACGACGAGCGAGCCGAGGGGCACGGACGGGTCCACCGCGCCACAGGCCGTGCAGCCCACCACGGCCGTCGCGCCCGCCTCAAGCAGCGCCCAGGCGTTGGCCCGGAAGGCGACGTGGTTCGAGAGCCGCGCATGACCCTCGCCGTGCCGGGAGACATGCAGCGCCTCGACGCCGGCGAACCGTCCGGCGGTCACCCGCGTCGCACCCCACGGCGTCCCGACGTCGCGCGGCTCCGCGTCCTCGAAGTCGGGGAGCGCGTACGTCCCCGACCCCGTGATGATCCCCACTGCCACCGCCGCGGAGCCTAGATCGCGCAGTGCAGGGCGGTGGGCATCGAGCCGTCCGCGCGCCGGAGCTCGAGGAAGCGCTGGGTCACGAGTCGCTTGGCCTCGGACAGCGCCACCCGGCCGGAGGCCACGAGCAGGTCGGGCGAGGAGGCGAGATCGGCGCCCACCGGATGCCAGTGCACGCCGTCCGTGGTCACCGTGAGCTCGGGGACGAGCGCCGCGTCGCCGACCTCCATCCCCACGTCTTCAGCGGAGCCCCGCTGGACGAGCGGCCGCACCGCGAAGTCCTCCCCCGTGATCCCCAGTGCCCCCAGCCGCTCGCGCAGCGCGGAGACCTCGCCGGTGTTCTCGGGGGTCTCGGTCATCGCCACGCGAACGGGCAGCCCGAGCTCCCGTGCCCAGGCGATCCCCTCCATCGCGCGTGCCCAGGACCCGGCACCGCGCCACGCGTCGTGGGTCGCCGCGCGCGCTCCGTCCACCGAGGACTGGAGCACGAGCCCGGGCCGGTCGACCAGCGCCTCGAGCTCCCGGCGCCGGCGCCCGCGGAAGAGCATCGCGTTCGTCAGGCACACGGTGGGCAGCCGCTCGCTCGCGTAGGCGAGCATGGCGGCGATGTCCGGCTCGACGAACGGCTCGCCCCCCGTCACGTAGAGCTCGGCGAAGCCCTCGTCCACGGCCTCGTCGACGAGCTCTACGAAGCGCGCGAGCCCGAGCGACCGCCTCCGCGCCGTCGGAGAGGAGGCCACCGCGCAGTAGGAGCAGGCGAGGTTGCAGTGGAAGTTCGAGTAGACCCAGAGCCGGGGGGGGAACGCCGCGGTGCCGAACAGGGGGACCACCGGTCGCTCGCCGCCGTCGTCGACGGGGGCGTCGGCCCATCCCACGCCGTCGGCCGCGAACCCCGCGGGCACCGCCTCGCGGTAGACGTGGAAGGCGCCCCGCGCCCGCTCCACGGGCGGGACGACCTCGAGGCACGTCGTCCACCACCCCGTCTCCACGGTCTCCACGAACGCCTCGGGCAGCCCCGCGGCGCGCATCGCCGCGGCGTGCGCACGCCAGTCGTAGACCAGGGGGACGAGCTCGGCCCGGACGGCAGCGTCCTCGATCTCGAGCCACGCCCACCACGTCTCCGTCCGCCCGACGTTGGCCGGGCGGCCCACCGCGCCGACGTTGACCACGAGCGCCTCGTCCAGCCGCCGCTGCCACGGGATCCCCGTGTGCGTGCACAGCAGCACATCGGCGCCGCTCGCTCCGACGCGCACGCCGAGCTCGCCGTCGTCGAGCGACTCCCACACGAAGTCGTTGACCGCCAGCGGCGAGCCGTGCACCGCGTGGACGTCGACGCCCTCGAGCTCCTCGCGCCACTCCCCCGGCAGCCCGCGCATCCACGCCGCGAAGTCCGCCGAGGTGTGGGCGCGCGTGTAGTCGTACATCATCTGCGCGTAGCGGTTGTCGCGCTCGTCGGCGTAGCCACAGCCGCAGTCCTCGTCGCCCCGCCCGATCGCGATGTCGTAGTTGCCGGCAATGCACTCGACCCCGTGCTCGAGCAGCACGAG
>JBBSGJ010000187.1:0-4355 GCA_038254195.1 Solirubrobacterales bacterium | reverse complement strand
GGGGCGCGCCCGGAGACCCACGACGTGCACCGCGGCGCCGGCTCGTGGCGGAAGGCGATGGCGGGGATCGCGCTCGCCCGCGAGCTCGACCTGCCCGTCCGCGTCGCCCTGACCGAGACCCCGGACAACCCCGGCGAGGCCGACGCCCTGCGCCCGCTCCTCGCGGGCCTGGGCATCGAGGGCGAGGACTTCGCCGTGCGCCCGCTCGTCCGGCGCGGCCTCGCGGTGGGCGGGCTGGCGGTGAGCGATGCCGTCATGGCCCCCGAGCTCACGATCACGAGCGACGGCGCGCACTGGCACCCCGTCGGCGGCGACCTCGCCTCGAGCCCCGATCTCCTCGTCGCCCCCGCGCCGGTTTCGCTCGCCGAGGCCAAGCGCCTCGTGGTCGAGCGCTTCCTGCGCCTGCGCCAGGAGGACGGAAGCCTGCCCCGTACGTACCGGTGCGCGGTGTGAGCGGCGCTGTCGGGATCGTCACCGGCTCCGGCACCTACGCCCTGCCCGACTTCGTCGGCGCCCGCGCCGAGGACGTGAGCACGCCGTGGGGCGCCACCAGCGTGACCCGCGGCCGCTTCGCCGGCACCGAGGTCCTGCACGTGTCCCGTCACGGCGAGGGCCACGCCCGCCTCTCGAACCACGTCCGCTTCCGTGCCAACGTGTGGGCGCTCGACCAGCTCGGCGCCCGCGCCGTCATCGGCTGCACCGCATGCGGCGCCGTCGACCCCAGCGTCCCGCTCGGGTCCCTCGTCGTGTTCGACGACCTGCACTTCCTGTCGAATCGCCTGCCAAACGGCGAGGTCTGCACCTTCTTCGACCGCGAGCGGGACCCCCGGCGCGGTCACTGGATCTACGACGCGCCGTTCTCGGGCGAGCTCCGTGAGGCGCTGGTGGCAGGCGCCGCCGACGCCGGGCAGACGGCGCGCGACGGCGGGACCTACGGCCACGTCGACGGGCCACGCTTCAACACCCGGCGCGAGATCGCCCAGCTCGCCGCCGCGGGCGTGACCGCGGTGAGCCAGACCGGCGGCCCCGAGACCGTCCTGTGCGGCGAGCTCGAGCTGCCCTTCGCGCTCATGGGCTACGCCACCGACTACGCGAACGGCGTGCAGCCCGGCGGGCCCACGCCGGTGGAGGAGCTCGTCCGCCTCATGGGGGAGAGCACCGGCGCCTTCGCCGCCGTGCTCGCCGCCGCGCTCCCCCGGCTCGCGGAGGCGCCTCCGCGGTCATCGGGCATCGTCTACCGCTTCGAGCAGGAGACGTGAGTCCGGGCGCCCCCGCGCGCCCGTGAGCGCCCCGCTCGTATCGGTCGTCGTCCCGGTCCTCGACGAGGCGGCGGGCCTGCCGGCGCTGCTCGACCACCTCGCCGGCCTGCCGGGGCGCTTCGAGGTCATCGTGGCCGACGGCGGGTCGCGCGATGGCACGTCCGCGCTCGCCCGCGGCCATCGGGTCGGCGCGACCGTGCTCGCGACGCCCCCGGGTCGCGCCCGGCAGATGAACGCCGGGGCGGCCGCCGCGGACGGCGAGCTCGTCGTCTTCCTGCACGCGGACACGCGGCTGCCCGCCGACGCCTACGCCTCGCTCGTGGCCGCGCTCGCCGACTTCGGCGTGGGCGGCGGGAACTTCGCCCTGCGCTTCGATGGTGAGGACCGCTTCAGCCGCGTCCTCGGCGCGTGGTACGCGGTGCAGCGACGGGGCGGCGTCTACTACGGGGACTCGGCGCTGTGGTTGCGCGCCTCGGTGTTCGCCGCCCTGGGCGGCTACCGCGAGCTGCCGATCATGGAGGACTATGACCTCGTGCGCCGCCTCGAGCGCCGCGGCCGCACCGCCTGCCTCCCGGGTCCGGCCGTCACCTCGGCACGGCGCTGGCGCGCCTTCGGCGTCCGGCGCACGGTGCTCTCGTGGGTCGTCATCCGCTGGCTCTACCTCGTCGGCGTCGCGCCCGAGCGACTCGCGCGCATGTACCGCGACGCGCGGTGAGGCGCAGCGAATCCCCGACCGGGGGCGAGAACCGCGTCGAATCGAGTGCGCGGCGTCCTACCGCCGATGCGCGGCGCCCTACCGCCGAAGGAGCCGTCCCACCGCCCCCATGAGCTCGTCGACCTGCGCGTTCGGGTCGGCCGGCGCCGCCCCCTTCCCCTGCATGCAGTGGCGCGCGTGGTCGTCCATGAGGCCCAGGGCGACCTTGTCGAGCGCCGCCTGGACGGCGGCAACCTGGGTGAGGACGTCGATGCAGTAGCGGTCGTCCTGCACCATGCCCTCGAGGCCGCGGACCTGGCCCTCGATGCGGCGCAGCCGGGTGAGGAGCTGGTCCTTCGTTGCCGTGTAGCCGCGGGTGGGGGATGGCGAGTCGGGGTTCATGCCGCTCATTGTTGCATACCGCTGGGGGGTATGTATGATGGAGGTCGTGAGCGGCGTCCTCGACACGATCGGCCAGGGCTTCGAGCAGGCCTTCCTCATGGCCTACGAGGTCTGGTGGGCCCTCGTCCTCGGCTTCGCGATCTCGGCGATCGTGCAGGCGTGGGTGCCGCGACAGCGGATCGAGTCGGCGCTCGGCGGCGGCGGTGCCCGGCCGCTCGTGCGCGCGACCGGCCTCGGCGCCGCCTCCTCGTCCTGCTCCTACGCGGCGATCGCGATCGCCAAGAGCCTCTTCGCGAAGGGCGCCTCCGCGGCCTCGGCGCTCACCTTCCAGTTCGCCTCGACGAACCTCGTGTGGGAGCTCGGGCTCGTCCTGTGGGTGCTCATCGGCTGGCAGTTCACGCTCGCCGAGTACCTCGGGGGCATCGTGATGATCGTCCTCATGGCCGCCATGCTGCGGCTCTTCGTCTCGCGCCGGCTCGAGGAGGAGGCGCGCGCGCACGCGCAGGAGGCCGACACCGGCCACCAGCACCACATGGCCGGCGAGGCGATGGGCTGGCGCGAGCGCCTGACGAGCGGCTCGGCGTGGTCGGACGTCGCCCACAACTTCCGCGGTGACTGGCAGATGCTGTGGAAGGAGGTCACGCTCGGCTTCCTCCTCGCGGGCTTCATCGCCCTGCTCGGCGACGCGTTCTTCAACGGGCTCTTCATCAAGGACGCCCCGCCGGTCGTCGTCGCCCTCGAGAACGTCGTGGTCGGCCCGATCATCGCCGTGCTCTCGTTCGTCTGCTCGGTGGGGAACGTGCCGCTCGCCGCCGTCCTGTGGTCGGGCGGGATCTCGTTTGCCGGCGTGATGGCCTTCATCTTCGCCGACCTCGTCGTCCTGCCGATCATCCTCATCTACCGTAAGTACTACGGCACGCGGTTCGCGCTGCGGATCACCGCGCTCATGCTCGTGACGATGGTGCTCGCCGCCCTCGTGGTCGACGGCATCTTCAGCGTGCTCGGGCTCGTGCCGGGCGGCGCGCGGCCGAGCCGCGCGGACATCTTCGGCACGATCCAGCTCGACTACAAGCTCGTCCTCAACGTGCTCGGCGTGGTGATCTTCGCCGTCCTCTTCCGGCTCACCGCCCGCCGGGGCGTCACCGACCCGGTGTGCGGGATGAAGGTCGACCGGGCCAAGGCGGTGACGAAGGACGTCGCGGGCGAGACGTACTCCTTCTGCTCCGAGCACTGCCTGCACGCGTTCGAGGCCGAGCCCGAGCGCTACACGGGCGGGACGGCCGCGCCGAGCGAGGCGCGCGTGGCGACGCACGCGCACTAGTGGACCCGTCCGCAAGTACGCCGGTGTTCTGGAGGGCGCCCGCCGCGGCTGGCGGCGTCCTCGGTCGCGGCAGTAGCGCTGCTACTGCTCGCTCCCTGCGTCCTGGCCAGCCACGCCGGATCGCCGCCCCAGAAACCCACCGTACTTACGGACGCGCCCACTGATGGGCCGCGCGGGTATCGCGGGCCTGGTTGCCGCGGCGGCGGTGGCCGGTGTCGCGGCGTGGTGGCGGCGCCACCCGTCCGCGTGCCCGTACCACCAGCGCTTCTGGGTCCAGGCACCGCATCCCTTCATCACGCGGGCCCGCCTGCGCGAGGCGCTCGACCCGCAGCCGGGCGAGCGTGTGCTCGAGATCGGCCCGGGGACCGGGTACTACAGCCTGCCGGTGGCCGAGTGGCTGGCGCCGGGCGGGACGCTCGAGCTCCTCGACCTGCAGGACCAGATGCTCGCGCACACCATGCGCCGGGCGGGCCAGCGGGGACTCGACAACCTGGTGGCCACGCAGGGCGACGCCGAGCGCCTCCCCTTCCCCGACGGCAGCTTCGACGCCGCCTACCTCGTCACGGTCCTCGGCGAGATCCCCGACCAGGCGGCGGCCCTGTGCGAGCTCGCGCGCGTCCTGCGCCCGAGCGGCCGGCTCGTAGTGGGCGAGCTCTTCGGCGACGTGCACTGGGTCCGC
>JBBSGJ010000186.1:0-4374 GCA_038254195.1 Solirubrobacterales bacterium | reverse complement strand
TGTCCCGGTACGGGGCGCCGCGCGACCCGTCGAGGTACGCGACGAAGGGCACGGTTCCCGTGGCGCACGAGAAACCTCCGGAGCGGAACGAGACGCGAACGGTTCCCCGCACGGTCTCGGCCTGGCGCCGGGCGCCCAGGAGGAAGACGTAGCGGCCGCGATGGCCGGCGTAGGCGCCGCGCACGCCATCGGCCCCGGCGGCGAAGCGCCCGTCCTTCGCGATCTCCGCCCCGCGCCCGGTCAGCCCCGAGTCGAAGCGCGTCCGGCCCGAGCAGCGTCCGCGCACGTGGACGTCGTAGCTCGCACGGGTCGCCGTGAGGTGCAGCACCACGGGCGCCCCACCCCGGCTCGTCCCGTCGAAGCGCTGCGCCGGCTCCGCGGCGGAGGCGGACGCCGGCCAGGCGAGCGCGACGACGGCGAGGATGAGCAGCAGCGTACGGGGGGCCATGGCTCCGCCGACGGTAGCGGCTCAGACGACGCTGAGCGCCCGTATCTCGCGCGTGACCGCCAGGTGCCCGAGCGCCTGCTGCTCGAGCTGGCGCACGCGCTCGGCGGACACGCCGAGCCGTCGCCCGATCTCCGTGGAGGGCAGCGGGTCCGGCGAGCCGTCGAGCCCGTAGCGGAGCTTGATCACCGTGCGCTCGCGCTCGGGCAGCTCCTCGAGCGCCTGGCGCACGGACTCCTCGCGCAGGGTGACCTCGACCTCCTCGCCCGGCTCGGGCGCGTCGGACGGCAGCAGGGCGCCCAGCGAGGTCTCCTCCTCGGCGCCCACGGGCCGGTCGAGGCTGGTGACCGCCCGCGGCGAGGAGCGCAGCTCGGCGACCGCCGCCGGGTCGAGATCGGCCTCGCACGCGATCTCGTCGTCGGTGGGCTCACGACCCAGGCGGGTCGCGAGGTCGCGCTGCGCCCGGGCGACCTTGCGCTCGCGCTGGGCGATGTTCGTGGGCAGGCGGATCGTGCGCCCCTGGTTGTCGATCCCCCGCTGGATCGCCTGGCGGATCCAGAACGTCGCGTAGGTCGAGAACCGGAAGCCCTTGCGCCAGTCGTACTTCTCCACGGCGCGGATGAGCCCCAGGATCCCCTCCTGGATGAGGTCGAGCAGACACAGCTCGTGGCCCTGGTACTTGCGGGCGATGGACACGACCAGGCGCAGATTGGACTGCACGAGGCGCTCCTTGGCCTCGAGGTCGCCACGCTCCACGCGCTTGGCGAGCTCGACGACCTCGTCGTGCTTGAGCAGGGGAAAGCGGCCCGCCTCGTTGAGGAACTGCTTGATGGCGTCCTGGGTCTGCAGGGCCAGGGCGTCCGGCGTGTACGTGATGGGGGTGTCGTCCGTCCGCTCGGCATCCTCGGCGAGCAGGAGGTCGAGCTCGTCGGCGGGGTCGATGCTCATGTCCTGTGAACGTACCCGACCGGGGGGCGGATCAGACCAGGTTCCCGGGTCACCGCTTAGCTTCAGGCCATTGCCAGCACGGGGAGGGCCGGCCTACTTGCGGTTCCTCCCGTGGAGGTCGTGGGCGGAGACCCACTCCTCGGCCACGATCGCCGACCCGAGCGAGAGCTCGCCGCACAGCGCGGTGGCGGCCATGATCTCGGTGAGCTTGCGCACCTTGCCCGCGCCGTAGCAGCCCAGCAGCTCGAGGCACTCGCGCTGGGTGGCCAGCGCCGTCCCGCCGCCGTACTCGCTGACGATCCCCTCGCTCATCGCGGCCTCCTACGTGGAGCTGAAGGAGAACGGCGACTACTACTAGGCGTTGATCACGGTGTCGAAGTACGAGAGGTACTCGACGTTGTTGACGTGGCCGTAGACGTCGTTGTCCTTCCACCGCGTGGGGACGAGCGTGCGGTGGGGGTAGTCGGTGGCGACGCTCACGGGGCGGGCGGCGACGCTAACACCGCGCCGGGGTTCAGCACGCCGTGCGGGTCCAGCGCGCGCTTGACGGCGCGCATGGCCGCGACCTCCTCGGGCCCCCGCGCCCGCTCGAGCCAGCCGGCCTTGGCCGTGCCCACCCCGTGCTCGGCCGAGATGGTGCCGCCCAGGTCGATCACCAGGGCGAGGACCGCGTCGTCCACGCGGGGGTCCTCCGCGGGCGGGCCGAGCACGTTGACGTGGACGTTCCCGTCGCCGAGGTGGCCGAAGAGGATCGTCTCGGCGCCGGGGGACGCTCTCTGCACGGCGGCTCCGACCCGCTCGAGGAACTCCCCGAGGGCGCGGAGGGGGACCCCGACGTCGAGCTTGTGCGGCACGCCGCGGGCCGAGATCGCCTCCGTGTGGGCCTCGCGCAGGCGCCACAGGCGCTCGCGCACGCCCGTATCGGTGGCCACGAGCGCCTCCCGGTCGCCGAGGAGCTCGGCCAGCCCCTCGGTCGGGTCCGTGCGGTCGGCGCACTCGAGCAGGAGGTAGACCGGTGCGGGCTCGCGCACCGGCGACGGGAGCCGCAGATGCTCGAGCACGAGCTCGAGCCCGGCCTGGAGGAAGAAGTCGGCGGCCTCGAGGGTGGGGAGCTCGCGGCGTAGGTTGCCGAGCAGCTCGACGGCCTCGGCCACGGAGGCCAGGGGCACGAGCGCGGCGACCCGAAGGGCCAGGCGCGGCACGAGCCGCCAGCGCACCCGGGTGATGACCCCGAGCGTCCCCTCCGAGCCGACGAGGAGCGCTCCGAGGTCGTAGCCGGCGTTGTCCTTGAGCAGGCCGGACATCCGCGAGACGACCCGGCCGTCGCCGAGGACCGCCTCGAGCCCGGCCACCCGCGCCCGGGCGGTGCCGTGACGCAGGGCGCGCGCGCCCCCCGCGTCGCAGGCGACCACGCCTCCCACCGTCGCGGTGTCGCGGGCGGCGAAGTCCAGCCCTGCGCCGAGCCCGGCCTCCCGCGCCCGGGCCTGGAGCGCGGCGAGCGTCGCGCCGGCGCCAGCCTCCACCTGGCCGAGGGCGGGCTCGACCACCCCCACCGCGTCGAGCCGGGCGAGCGAGAGCACGACCTCCCCGGAGCGCGGGACGCTCCCGCCCACCAGGCCGGTGTTGCCGCCCTGGGGGACGACCGGCACCCCGTGCTCGGCGCAGGCCCCGAGCACTCCGGCGACCTCCTCCGTCGACCCCGGCCGCACCACGCACCGCGCCGTCCCCGAGAAGCGCCGCGTCCAGTCGCTCTCGTAGGGCGCCCGGAGCTCAGGGTCGCGCAGGACCTGGCGCGCCCCGGCGATCGCCTCCAGCTCGTCCTCGAGGGCCATCGCCCTCCAGGATGCCGTAGCGCTCCGCCACGAGCGCGACCGCTGGGCCGCATCCCGGGGGTCGAAGCCGGTGCCGTCGTCGCGCACCCGCAGGACGAGGGCGCCCTCGCGCTCGGTCAGCTCGACCTCCAGGCCGGGCGGCGCCGGCGTGGCGCAGGGCGTTCGTGATGGCCTCCTGGGCGATCTTGAAGACCTCGTCGTACGCGCCGGGACGCAGGCGGGGCGGTCCCTCCGTGACCAGCGCGATCGGCACGGTCTGCCCGCGTCGGAGGATCTCGACGTGCTTGGTCAGGGCGGCCGCGAGGCCGTCGGCGCCGATCGCCACGGGCCGGAGCTGGAAGATCAGCGACCGCAGCTCGCCCACCGCCTCCTGGGCGAGGTCGCCGAGCACGCTCGACCTCCTCCCGGGCCGGCCCCGGGGTCGCGTCGAGCAGCGCCGCGGCCGAGCGGGCGCCGAGCACGACGCCGAAGAGCTTCTGCACCACCGAATCGTGGAGATCGCGGGCGAGCCGGTTGCGCTCCTCGATCGCGCTGAGCTCCCGGGAGCGCTCGTAGAGGCGGGCGGTCTCGATGGCGATCGCGGCGTGGGCGGCGAGCAGCTCGATGAGCCGCTGGTCGTCGGGGCCGAAGTCGTCGGCGTCCTGCTCGAGGATCTCGCGGCGCGTGGCGATGGGCACGCCCAGGAATGAGGCCATCCGCGGATGCTCGGCCGGCCACCAGCCGCGAAAGCGCGGGTCGGCGCGGATGTCGGGCGTGCGGTGGGACTCCGGGACTCGAGCATCGCCCCGAGCAGGCCGTGGGTGCGGGGCAGCGGGCCCATGGCCGCGACCTCCTCCCCGGTCATGCCGGCGGTGAGAAAGCGCGCGAAGCTCCCGTCGCCGTCGGGGACGCCGAGTGCCGCGTAGCGGGCTCCCGCGAGGGTGCGCGCGACCTCGACGAGGCGCTCGAGGACGGCATCGACCGAGCGCTCGGCGGCCAGGGCGAGCACGGCATCGCCCATCGCCTCCAGAGGGACGGAGGCCGCCGTCGCCGTTGCTGCCCCACCTCGCGATCCCCACGACCTCGGGTACGGGCTCCGAGGCGACGACCGTGGCGATCCTCGACCCCCCGGAGCTCAAGGTGAAGTCGGGTATCTCGCACAGCTACCTG
>JBBSGJ010000185.1:0-4378 GCA_038254195.1 Solirubrobacterales bacterium | reverse complement strand
TCCCACGCCCACAGCGTCCCCGTCCGGCCCATCCCCGTCTGCACCTCGTCGAACACGAGCAGCGCGCCGCAGGCGTCGCATCCCGCGCGCGCGGCCCGGAGGACCTCCTCGTCGAGCGGATGCACCCCCGACTCCCCCTGGATGACCTCGAGCACGACTGCGGCGGTGCGCGGGGTGATCGCGTGGCGCACGGCCTCGGGAGTCGGCGGGACGGCGCGGAAGGAGCCCACGAGCGGCGCGAAGGGCTGCTGCTTGGCCTCCTGCGGGGTGGCCGACAGTGCCCCGTAGGTCCGGCCGTGGAACGCCCCGAGGACGGAGATGATCTCCCCGCCGCGGTTGGCCTTGCGCGCGAGCTTGATGGCCGCCTCGTTGGCCTCCGCGCCGGAGTTGCAGAAGAACACGCTGCCCCCGAGCGAGCGCGCCGAGAGCCGGTCGGCCAGCGCCGCCGCCGGCTCGGTTCCGAACAGGTTCGAGACGTGCATGAGCCGCCCGGCCTGCTCGCGGAGGGCCGCGACGACCCGCGGGTGGCAGTGCCCGACGTTGCACACCGCGACCCCGGCGAGGAGGTCGAGGTACTCGGCGCCGGCGTCGTCCCACAGCCGGGCCCCCTCGCCGCGGACGAACGTGACTCCGGAGCGCGCGTAGGTGGGCATGAGTGCCGCCATCAGCCCACGCCCTCCCAGATCTTCGTCCCCGACCCGGCCTGCGTGAAGAGCTCGAGCAGGAGCGAGTGCGGCTCGCGCCCGTCGACGATGTGCGCGGCGCCCACCCCCGAGCGCACCGCGTCGAGGCACGCCTGGAGCTTCGGGCGCATCCCGCCCGTGACCGACGGCAGCGCGCCCTCGAGGGTCGCGCCGTCGGCCTCGGAGATGACCGACGCGGGATCGGCGGGATCGCGCAGCCAGCCCGCGACGTCGGTGAGGAAGACGACCTTGTGGGCGCGCAGCGCCCGGGCCACCGCGGCGGCGGCGTCGTCGGCGTTGACGTTGTAGGAGTTGCCCTCGGCATCGGCGCCCACGGAGGCGATCACCGGCACGTAGTCGCGCGCCACCCGGTGCAGCAGGTCGGCGTCGACGCGCTCGATCCGCCCGACCCAGCCGAGGTCCTCGCCCGCGGGGCCGCGCTGGGGGCCGACGCGGAAGAGATCGCCGTCGTCCCCCGAGACCCCGATCGCCGCGTGCCCCTGACGTGAGAGGCGCAGGACGATCTCCTTGTTGACCTTCCCGACCAGCACCATCTTCGCGATCTCCACGGTCTGCGCGTCGGACACGCGCAGGCCGCCCACGAACTCGACGGGCAGGCCGAGCCGTTCCATGTAGGCCGTGATCTCCGGGCCGCCCCCGTGGACCACGACGGGGTTCATCCCCACGTACTTCAGGAGCACGACGTCCCGGGCGAAGTCCTCGCGCAGCTCCGGATCGGCCATCGCCGCCCCGCCGTACTTGATGACCACCGTGCGCCCGCGGAACTCCCGGATGTAGGGGAGCGCCTCGAGAAGGGTGCCGATGTCCCTCACGTCGTGTACTCCGCGTTGACCGTGACGTAGCCGTGGCCGAGGTCGGAGAAGAAGAGCTCGGCCTCCGCGCCCTCTCCGGGCAGGCCGACCTCGTACTCGACCTCGGGCCGGGAGATCGCGGCGCCGAGCGCCGCGGGGTCGTGCGGGACGGCGGCGCCACCCGTGCACACCGTCACGCCCTCGATGGCGATGTCCAGCGCGAGGGGGGCGGTACCGGGCAGGGCGGCGCCCGCGGCCTGTGCGATCCGGCCCCAGTTCGGGTCGGCGCCGTTCAGCGCGGTCTTGACGAGCGGCGAGTCGGCCACGGCGCGCGCCGTGCGCTCCACCGCCTCGAGGTTCCCGCCGCGGACCACGACCCGGCCGACGCGGGCCGCCCCCTCGCCGTCGGCGACCATCATGAGCGCGAGCTGGCGCAGCAGGGCGTCGAGCGCCTCGCCGAGGCGCAGCTCGTCCTCGGACTCGGGCTCGACCCGCACCCCGGAGGCGCCGGAGGCCATGAGCAGCGCGGTGTCGTTCGTGGAGAGCTGACCGTCGACCGAGATGCGGTCGAACGAGCGCTTGACGCACACGCCCAGGAGCAGATCACAGGTCTCCGCGGTGAGCACGGCGTCCGTCTGCACGAAGCAGAGCAGCGTGGCGAAGGCCGGGGAGATCATCCCCGCGCCCTTGGCCTGGGCGGTGAGACGCACCGTCCCCGAGGGGAGTTGGACCTCGAGCGAGGCCGCCTTGCGGGTGATGTCGGTGGTGCCGATCGCGGCGGTGAGGTCGCCCTCGCCGCCGGGGCGCAGCTCGTCCGCGGCGGCGCGCAGGCCCCGGGTCACGCACCCGGTGTCGAGGAGCACGCCGATCACGCCGGTGGAGGCCACGGCGCAGGCCCCGGCCGCGACCCCGGCGGCCCGCGCCGCCTCGCGCTGCATCGCCCACGCGGCCTGGAGGCCGGGGGGTCCCGTGGCCGCGTTCGCGTTGCCCGCGTTGGCGGCCACGGCCCGCAGCGCGGTGAGATCACAGGCCTGCGAGACCAGCACGGGCGCGGCGAGGACGCCCGAGCGGGTGAAGCGCGCCGCGCTGGCCGGCTCGGGGCCGTCGCAGACCAGCAGGCCGAGGTCACGGTCCCCGCTCGGCTTGAGCCCGCACGCGACGCCGGCGGCGCGAAAGCCCGCGGGCAGACCGCTCCGACGCTCGCCGACATGCGCCGGCCGATCGACCCAGCGGGAGGAGAAGAACCCGGTCACGCCGTCACGCCCAACCCCTCCGCCTCGGGACGCCCGAACATCACGTTCAGGTTCTGCACGGCCTGCGACGCGGCGCCCTTCCACATGTTGTCGATGGCGGCGAAGACCATGACCCGTCCGCTGCGCTCCTCGCGGGTCACGTGGAGACGGCAGACATTCGTCTCGCGGACGTCGCGGACGCCGGGGGGCGTCGGGGCGAGCTCGACGAAGGGCTCCTCGGCATAGGCCTCGGCGTAGAGCGCCCCCAGGTCACCCGGCTCGTCGGAGAGCCGCACGTAGCTCGAGACGAGCTCGCCCTGGTCGAGCGGGACGAGGTGGGGCACGAACGTCGCCCAGGTCCCGAGCTCCTGCTCGATCTCCGGCGCGTGACGGTGCCCCGCGGTCGCGTAGGCCGAGACGTTCTCGTCGACGGAGGAGAAGTGCGTCGTCCGCGTGGGGGCGCGGCCGGCGCCCGAGACGCCCGTCTTCGCGTCGATCACCACGTCGACGATCCGGCCCCGCAGCGGCGCCAGGGCGATCAGGGCCGCGGTGGGAAAGCAGCCCGGGTTCGCGACGAGGTCGGCCTCCCGGATCGCCTCGCGGTGCAGCTCCGGCAGCCCGTAGACCCCCGCGCCGAAGAGCTCGGGCGCGCCATGCTCGCCGTACCAGGCGGTGTACGTCTCGCGGTCGCGCAGGCGGAAGTCCGCGGAGAGGTCGACCACGCGCGTGCCCAGGGCCCGGAGCGCGGCGACGACCGGCGCCGCAGCCCCGTGGGGGTAGGCGACGACCGCGGCGTCGACGTCGGGCAGCTCGTCGAGCCCGGTGAGCGGGAGCGGGACCCGGTGGTGCGGATAGAGCTCGGCGAGCGGTCGCCCGACGTCCTCGCCCCGGGCGGTCACCGCCACGAGCTCGAAGTGCGGGTGGCGGTGCAGCAGCCGCGCCGCGATGGCGCCGGCGAACCCGGCGGCTCCGATGACGGCGGTACGGGTCATCGGGGCTCGGCTCCCAGCTCGGCGCGCAGCGCGGCGAGGATCCGCTCGCGCTCGCCGGTGGCCTCCCCCTCGGTGAGGGTCCGGTCGCGCGCGCGCAGCACCAGGTGCAGGGCGAGCGAGATCCGGCCCTCGGGCACGGGGGCGCCGCGGTAGACGTCGAAGACGGTCGCGTCCTCGAGCAGGGGGCTGGCGCCGCGGGCGACCGCGAGAACCCGGCCGGCGGGGACGTCGTCTCCCACGATGACCGCGAGGTCCTGGCGGACGGCGGGCACCTCGGGCACGTCGGCGTAGGCCGCGACGGGCGGCATGGGGATCGCGTCGAGGTCGAGCTCCCACGCGGCCACGGGCCCGTCGAGGTCCCACGCCTCGGCCACGAGGGGGTGCAGCTCGCCGCACCAGCCCTCATCGCCCACCCGCGCCGCGCGGCCAGGATGGAGAAACGGCTCGCCGGCACGCTCCCAGACGACGGGACGGCGGAGGGTGGCGAGCAACGCCTCGACGATGCCCTTCGCGGCGAAGAAGTCCGCGGGCGGGAGCCGCGGCTCGCGCCAGCTCTCCGGCCGCGGCGGCCCGAGCAGCAGCCCGCCGAGGTGGAGGCGCTCGCGGGGAAGGTCGTCCCCGACGTCCGCGTACACGGCGCCCATCTCGAAGAGCCGCAG
>JBBSGJ010000184.1:0-4453 GCA_038254195.1 Solirubrobacterales bacterium | reverse complement strand
GTCTCCATGTCCGAGGACGGGCTACGCCGGTTCGCCGACGTCCTCCCGGTCGACGACGTCGAGAGCGGGTCCATCGACCTCGCCGGCCGCTTCTCCGAGCTGATCGCGCGACTGGACGGCGCCCTGAACGAGTTCGCCGAGCCGAGGCCGATCCGGGGGTGGGCGACCGTCCTCGCCGATGCGGCAGGGGCGTTGACCGCGACCAGCGAGTGCGACGCCTGGCAGACGACGGAGCTCGAGCGCCTCCTCGAAGCGGTGGTCGAGGAGAGCGGAGGCAGCGCCACTCCGATCGCCCTGGCCGAGATCCGCACCCTGCTGGCCGACCGCCTCCGCGGCCGTCCGACACGCGCGAACTTCCGCACGGGCCACCTGACCATCTGCACCCTGGTTCCGATGCGGTCGGTGCCCCACCGCGTCGTCTGCCTCCTGGGACTCGACGACGGCGTCTTCCCGCGCAAGGCGCCCCACGACGGCGACGACCTCATGCTGGACGACCCGCACGTCGGTGAGCGCGACCCACGCAGCGAGGACCTGCAGCTCCTGCTCGACGCGCTGCTGGCGGCCGAGGATCGGCTCATCGTGACCTACACGGGCAACGACGAACGCACGAACGCCCCCCGGCCGCCCGCCGTGCCCGTCAGCGAGCTGCTCGACGTCGCGGAGGCGAGGGCACCCGGCGCGCGCGACCACGTGCTCGTCCACCATCCCCTCCAGCCCTTCGACCCGAAGAACTTCGCCCCCGGCGAGCTCCTGCACGGAACGAGCTGGGGCTTCGACCGCGTGACGCTTGCGGGGGCAGCCGCCCTGACCGGGCGCGAGCACGAGCCGCGCGCGTTTCTCGCCGCGCCGCTCCCGGCCATCGACGGCGGCGTGATCGAGGTGGAGGACCTCGTCGCGTTCGTCTCACATCCCGTGCGGGCGTTCCTCGGCCAACGTCTGGGGATCAGCGCCCGCGACTACTCGAGCGAGGTCGAGGACGACCTCCGGGTCGAGCTCGATGCCCTGCAGAGGTGGGGCGTCGGGGACCGGATCCTCGGTGCGCTCCTCGGGGGGGCGAGCCTCGAGGAGGCCCGCCACGCCGAGCGCACGCGGGGCGAGCTGCCGCCCGGTGCGCTGGGCATCCCGGTGGTCAAGGAGGCCTCGAACCTGGCCCAGGCGATCGCCGACTGGGCGCTCGAGTTCGGGCGCGACCTCGACAGCGTCGACGTCCGCGCGGAGCTGCCGGGCGGGCGCCGCCTCAGCGGAACCGTCGCCGACGTCTGCGGCGACGTCCTGCGGACCGCGACCTTCTCCAGGCTCGCTCCGAAGCATCGGCTGCCCGCCTGGATCCGGTTGCTCGCGCTCACCGCCGCGTGGCCCGAGCGCCCCTGGTCCGCGGTCACGATCGGTCGCTACCGGAAAGACGAGGTCGTCGTCGCGCGGATCGCGCCGCTCGGCGAGGACGCCGACACGCGCCGGGCCACGGCGCGGGACGAGCTCGCCGTCCTGATCGACCTCTACGAGCGGGGCATGCGTGAGCCGCTCCCGCTCTATTGCGCCACGTCCGCCGCCTGGGCCGCCGGCGGCGACCGGCGTAGGCGCGACGCCGGCCAGGAGTGGGAGACCGCGTGGGAGTTCCCCAAGGAGGACGCCGAAGAGGAGCACGTGCTGGTCCTCGGCGAGCGCCTCTCGTTCGACGAGATCCTCGACGAGCAGCCGCGGTCAGACGAGGCCGGCCCGGGGTGGGACGACGACGAGGACAGCCGATTCGGGCGCTACGCACGCCGCCTGTGGGACGGCCTTCTGGCCCACGAGGAGTTCCCGTGCTCGTGACCCCCCGGGCGTTCGACCTGACCGGGGAGTTGCCCTCCGGCGTCACCGTGCTCGAGGCCAGCGCCGGCACGGGCAAGACCTACACGATCGCCGGCCTGGCTGCCCGGTACGTGGCCGAGGGCACACCGCTGGAGCGGATCCTCCTGATCACCTTCACCCGGGCGGCGACCGGTGAGCTGCGCGAGCGGGTCCGCGAGCGGCTGATGAGTGTGGAGCGCGCGCTCGCGCCGGGTGCGCCGGCCAGCGAGGACCCGGTGGTGCAGGTGCTCGGGGCCGCCGAGGCCCACCAGGTGCAGGCGCGGCGCCGCAACCTCGCCCGGGCGCTCACCGAGTTCGACGCGGCGACCATCGCGACGATCCATTCCTTCTGCCAGGAGGTGCTCGGAGGGCTCGGGATCTCCGGCGACCTCGAGCCCGACGTGGAGTTCGTCGCCGACCTCGGGGACCTGCGCACCCAGGTGGTGGACGACCTCTACGTCCGCCGGTTCTACCGGGGGGACGAGCCGCCGGCGCTCAAGCGCGGCGAGGCCCAGGTCATCGGCGAGCGGGCGATCGCGAGCCCCGACGCGGCGATCGCCGTGGCCGGGACCGAGCTCGGAAAGATGCGCGTACGACTCGCCAAGGAGGTCCGGCGCGAGCTCGAGGACCGAAAGCGCCGGCAGCGCGTCATGGACTACGACGACCTGCTCATGCGCCTGCGCGACGCGTTGGCCGGCGACAGCGGAGAGACGATCGCGGCGCGGCTGCGCGAGCGCTACGACATCGCGCTGGTCGACGAGTTCCAGGACACCGATCCCGTCCAGTGGCAGATCATGCGGGCGGTCTTCGGCTCCGAGAGCCAGACGCTCGTCCTGATCGGCGACCCCAAGCAGGCGATCTACTCCTTCCGCGGGGCCGACGTGTACGCCTATCTGGAGGCCGCGAGCGAGGCTCCGGTCGAGCGGACGCTGGACGTCAACTGGCGCAGCGACCAGGGCCTGATCGACGCCTACGACGCGCTGTTTCACAACGCGAAGCTGGGCCATCCGCGAATCCCCTACCGGGAGGTCCGCGCCGCGCATGGAGCCGCCCGGCTCACCGGCGCGCCGATCCCCGCCCCGCTCCGGGTCCGCGTCGTCGACCGCGACCAGGACTCGATCGAGCTGACCCCGCGGACCCGGCAGCCGACGATGCCGTCGGCGCGAGAGCACATCGCCGCCGACCTGGCCGACGACGTCGTGACCCTCCTGGAGTCCGGCGCGTACGTAACAGGCGAGCCGGTCCGACCTGGGCACATCGCCGTGCTGGTCCGCACGAACGCGAGCGCCGGCGCCATCCGCGGCGCCCTGGCCCGGGCCGGCGTCCCCGCCGTCCTGAACGGGGCGGGAAGCGTCTTCGCGACCGAAGCCGCGCGGGACTGGCTCTGGCTGCTCCTGGCGCTCGAGCGGCCGAGCTCGGCGCGGCGCGCACGCACGGCCGCGATGACACCGTTCCTCGGCTGGTCGGCCGAGCAGGTCGCCGAAGCGGGGGAGGCCGACTGGGACGTCGTGCAGCGCAAGCTTCACGACTGGGCCCGCATCCTGCGTCTCCGCGGCGTCGCGTCGGTGGTGCAGACCATCACGCTCGCCGAGCGGCTGCCCGAGCGGGTGCTCGCGACGGAGACGGGCGAGCGCGACCTGACCGACCTCCGCCACGTCGGCGAGCTGCTGCACGCCGCGGCCTCCGAGGAGCGCATGGGTACGACGGCACTGACCGGCTGGCTGCGCCGGCGGATCGACGAGGCCGACGGCGACGCCGAGCACGAGGACCGCGCCCGCCGCCTGGAGTCCGACGCCGAAGCGGTCCAGGTACTGACGGTGCACCGGAGCAAGGGGCTCGAGTTCCCCATCGTCTACGCGCCGGCGCTGTGGGAGTGCGGCCAGACGCCCGACGGCAAGAAGCCCGTCGCCTTCCACGATCCCGACGCCGGGGATCGGCGGACGATCGACGTGGGCCTCGAGGGGGCGGGCTTCGCCCGGCACCGCCGCCAAGCGCTCGAGGAGCAGCGCGGAGAGGACCTGCGCCTCGCCTACGTCGCGCTGACCCGGGCGCGGCATCAGGCGATCCTGTGGTGGGTCGGCGCATCGAAGGCGGAGCACTCACCGCTCGGGCGGCTCCTGTTCTCCCGTGACGAGGAGGGGAACGTCGCCGCCGAGGGCCCGTCGGTCCCGGGCGACGCGACCGCGTGGGCACGCTTCGAGGAGCTGGCGGGAGCGGCGCCGGACGGTTGCGTCAGCGTGGAGTGGTCGCGGCTCACCGAGCCGCTCGAGTGGAGCGGCGAGGCGCGGGACGACCGCGACCTGAGCGCGGCCGTCTTCGACCGCCGGCTCGATCTCCGCTGGCGGCGCACCTCCTACAGCGCGCTGACCGCCCCGGCGCACGAACCGCTCGTGGCCAGCGAGCCCGAGGAGGACGTGCTCGACGACGAGCCCGCGGTGCAGGGCGGGCGGGACGGCGGGCCGATCGACCCTGCGCTCGAGGTGCCGTCCCTGCTAGCCGGGATGCCGGTGGGCGTGGAGATCGGCACGCTGGTCCACCGGCTGCTGGAGCGGACGGACTTCGCGGCGGCCGACCTGTCGGCGGAGCTGCGTGCGCGGGTGGCGGAGGTGCAGACGCGGCGGGC
>JBBSGJ010000183.1:0-4471 GCA_038254195.1 Solirubrobacterales bacterium | reverse complement strand
GGATGACGTTCACCACCACGGCGGCGAGCAGGACCAAGAGGGCGACGGGCGAACGGCGGCGGCGCTCGGCGGCGCCGAGACCGAGTGCCACGGCAGCCGCCGCGCACGCGGGCAACAGGTAGCGCGCGGTGGAGAAGACCGACTCCGGGTTGCCGTACCCGGGCGGAAGCCCGGTCAGTGGGGAGCGCATCCGGATCAACACCGCGAGCGCGGTGACCGCGGCAGCGAACACGGTCCTGCGTCTCGCGCCTGCGATGGGGGCGAGGATCCCACCGGCCAACAGTATGAGTCCGCCGCCGAAGCGGTCCAGATAGGAGCTGCCGAGGACGTGGATCGTGCCGAGCGGGCGGTCGAGGAAGCTCGTCCTGATGGAGTGGACGGCCGGCGGCACCGGGTCACCCCACGGACTCGCGACGATGGGCCAGAACGGGGATCCGTGATCGAGCAGATTGCGCAGGTACCACACGCCCCCCACGGCGCATGCTCCGAGCAGGGCGACGACGAGCGGAGCTCGTACGGCGCGCAGCTCCTGTCGGGTCCCGCCGAGCCCGAGCGCCACAACTCCCAGCGCAAGCGGAAGCGTCGTCGTCTTCACACCGACCGACAGGCCGACCGCCAGCAGGGCCGGCGCGAGCAGACCGGGTCGCTCCCGGGCCAGCGCGAAGAGGGCTCCGCCACACACGAGCCATCCCAGCGCGGCAGGGTCGGTCATGGTGCCGTGGCTCTGCCACGCGAGCAGCCAGGGCGACGTGCACAGAGCCGCCACGGCAAGCCCGCGAGCCAGCCGCGGCACCCGCAGGCCTGCCCATCCTGCGACCGCGGTCATCACGAGCGTCACCCAGGGCCAGAGCATGAACGGAACGAAGCTGCGAGCAATGCCGGTCGCCCACGCCACCGTGACCTCGTCGGTCAGCGGGTAGTTGCCGACCGGCAGTCCGGGAATGACGTTCTCGACGGCACCGGGATGGCCGCCCTGAACCCACAGCACGATCTCCGGAAGGTGGTAGAACTCAGCGTCGAATCCGATCTGCGGGTGGCGCAGTTGCCAGACCGCCCAGATGAGCGCGCCACCTCCGAGTGCGCCCAGCAGGGAGCGCTCGACGGCCGAGCGGTCCCGCCACCATCCCACAACTCGCTCGTGGCCGACAGCATCGGGGCCGGGGTGACGGCGTGCACGGCGAGCCAGGTCAGAAGCGCGGCCGCCGACAGGGCCGCCGAGCTCCCTCCGAGCCCCGCGAGCCCGAGGGCCAGCGTCTCCGCCACCGCCAGCGCCACCGCAAGGGAAGCCGCGGCGAGCGCCCGCGCCAGGCCCGTGGAGACCAACAGCGAGCTCACGCGGAGCCCGGACGCAGCGAGAGCCGCCGCCGACAGGCCTAGCAGGGCGTGGTGAAGCACGGCGGCCACGGCGTTTCGAGCCTAGTTTGCGCGGGCTTTCGCTAAGCGTCCGCGTTCGCGCCGGCTACAGCCGCGGGTCGACCGGCTCGCTCTCCAGGGCGAGCACCGCGAACGCGCACTCGTGGACGCGGTGCAGCGGCTCGCGCCGGACGAAGCGCTCGAGGCCCTCGACGCCGAGCGCGAACTCGCGGACGGCCAGCGAGCGCTTGCGGCCCAGACCCCGCCCCCGCAGGCGCTCGAGCTGCGACGGGTCGGCGTACTCCGGGCCGTAGATGATCCGCAGGTACTCGCGCCCGCGGCACTTCACTCCCGGCTGGACGATTCCCTTGCGCCCGTGGGCCACGAACGACATCGGCTTGACCACCATGCCCTCCCCGCCCGCGCCCGTCATCTCCTCCCACCAGGCGACCGCCTCCTGCTGGCTCGTGGCGTCGGTGACGTCGACGACGCGCCGGGCGGTGGGCTGGAACCAGCTCGGGTCGGCGACGACGAGGCGGTCGCAGCGCTCGAGGTGCCACGCGTGATCGCGGTCGGCGAACACGCCGGTCTCCGCCGCGAGCACGTGGAACGGCGCGAGGCGGAGGTCCGCCACTCCCGCGACGGGCCGCACGTAGCGGCGGTAGGCCTCTGTGTAGCGCTCGACGTGCCCGGTCCGCGCGCGCTCGTGGGCGAGGAGGTCGTCGACGGCCAGCCCGCGCGCCGCGGCCCGCTCCAGGACCGCGACCGTGGCGCCGAGGCCCGCGCGGGCGCCGGCGCCCACGGCGGCGTACTGACGGCGGACGAGGTCCAGCGCCTTCGCCGACCAGGGCAGGAGCTCGCAGTCGAGCAGCAGCCAGCCCGTGTCGAGCTCGTCCCACAGGCCGGCGGCGCCCACCGCGGCGCGGACCCGGTCGAGGACGGCCTCCGTGTCCGTCGCCGCGTCGAGGAACGGGCGCCCGGTTCGGGTGTAGACCGCGCCGGTCTCCCCGGTCTCGACCCCGAACCGATCGCGGGCCACGCCGGCGTCGCGGCACACGAGCGCAAGCGCCCGCGAGCCCATGTGCTTCTCCTCGCAGATCACCTCCGGGACGCCCGCCGAGCGGTACTCGGCGAACGCGTCCTCGGGGTGCTCGAGGAGGTCGGCGCGGCGCGAGGTCGCGGTCGGCGCCATCGTCGGCGGGAGGTGGACGAGCCAGCGCGGGTCGATCGCGAAGCGGCTCATCACCTCCAGCGCCCCGGTCGCGTTCTCCTCGCGCACGGTCACCGTCCGGGCGAGCCGGGTCTGGACGATGCGCTTGCCCGCCACGTCCTCCACGTCGAGGAGGAAGGCGGGGCGACGCTCCTCGGCTCCGGCCTCCTCGCCGGCCGGAAGGAACGGCTTCGCGGGCTCATACCAGGTGCGCCGGGCGGGGATGGAGACGAGCTCGCGCTCGGGCCAGCGCAGGGCCGTCAGCGTGCCGCCGAACACGCAGCCCGTGTCGATGTTCACCGTGTTGTTCAGCCACTCGGGCTCGGCGACCGGCGTGTGTCCGTAGACGACCGTCGCCTCCCCGCGGTAGTCGGCCGCCCACTGCCGGCGGACGGGCAGGCCGAGGTCGTCGGTCTCGCCCGTCGTGTCGCCGAAGAGCGCGAAGTCGCGGACGCGGCCCGAGGACCGGCCCTGGTAGGCCTCCTTGAGCCCGGCGTGGGCGACGACGAGCCGCCCCGCGTCGAGGACGACGTGGCTCACGAGCCCCTCGAGGAAGCTCCGGGCGGCTTCGCGGAGCTCCTCGGGCTCGCCCGCGAGCTGCTCGAGCGTCTCCGCCAACCCGTGGGTGACGCGGACGTCGCGGCCCTTGAGCTTCCGGGCGAGCTTCACGTCGTGGTTGCCGGGCAGGCAGATCGCGCCGCCGGCCGCGGCCATCCCCATCACGAGTCGCAGGACGCCGGGCGTGTCGGGGCCGCGGTCGACGTAGTCGCCGACGAACACCGCGCGGCGGCCGGGGGGCGGGGTGACCGACCCGTCCTCGGCGACCGCGTACCCGAGGCGGTCGAGCAGCTCGACGAGCTCGGTGTAACAGCCGTGGACGTCCCCGATGACGTCGAAGGGACCGTGCTCGGTGCGGCGGTCGGTCCACAGCGGCGAGCGCGCGACCTCGGCCGCCGCGACGTCCTCGGGGGTGCGCAGGACCCACACGCGCCGGAAGCCCTCGCGCTGGAGGCCCTTGAGCGACCGGCGGAGCTGCGCGCGCTGCCCGCGGACGACGTGGGCGCCGAAGTCGCGGTCGGCGCGGTGGCGGTTGCGCTCCTGGCAGACCGCCTCGGGGAGGTCCAGGACGACGGCGACGGGGAAGAGGTCGTGCTCGCGGGCGAGCTCGACGAGCGGCCTGCGCGCCTCGCGCTGGACGTTGGTCGCGTCGACGACGGTGAGCCGGAGGCTGGCGAGGCGGCGGCGCGCGATCTCGTGCAGCACGGCGAAGGCGTCGCGGCTCGCCGACTGGTCGTTCTCGTCGTCGGCGACGAGCCCGCGGCAGAAGTCCGAGGACAGCACCTCGGTGGAGCGGAAGTGGCGGGCCGCCCACGTGCTCTTGCCGCAACCGCTTGCGCCCACGAGGACGACGAGGCTGGGATCGGGCAGGTCGATCCTCATCGTTCGAACACGGCCATCTGCGTGGGTGGGCCGAGCTCCGGATCCTCGGGGCCGATCGGCAGGAAGCGGACGCGGTACCCGTGACGGGCGCCGGCGTCCTCCGCCCACGCCGCGAACTCCGCCCGCGTCCACTCGAAGCGGTGGTCGGGGTGACGGAGATGGCCGGCCGGCAGCGTCTCCCAGTGGGCGTTGTACTCGCGGTTCGGTGTGGTCACGACGACGGTCTGCGGCCGCGCCGAGCCGAAGATGTTCTGCTCGGCGGCGGCGAGGCGCGGGGGGTCGAGATGCTCGACGACCTCGACGAGGGCGGCCGCGTCGTAGCCGGTCAGGCGGCGGTCGCGGTAGGTGAGCGGGCTCTGCAGGAGCGCGATGCGCGCGCGCTCGGCGTCGGAGAGGCGCTCGAGCTTCAGGCGGCGCGCGGCCTGCTCGAGGGCGCGGATCGAGACGTCGACGCCGGTGATCTTCGTG
>JBBSGJ010000182.1:0-4483 GCA_038254195.1 Solirubrobacterales bacterium | reverse complement strand
TCGAGCTCGAGCGCCGGCTCACCGGACGCGAGGCCGATCACGCCCGGCTCGCGGGCGAGGCAGACGAGCTCCGCGCGACGCTCGCCGGCAACGAGAAAGAGCTCCAGCAGCTCCAAGCCATTCTCACCGCGACAAGCGAAGACCACGCCCGGCTGCAGACCGAGACGCGCGCCGAGCGTGACGAGAGTCGAGCACGAGCCGAGGAGCTCGTCGCGCAACTGGCGGAGGCCGAGCAGCACGCCGCCCAGGCAGCACAGCTCGTCCAGGCCACCGAGCAGCGTGCCGAGGCGATCACCGTCGAGCGCGATCGGCTCCGCAGCGAGTCCGAAACGAGCGCACAACAGGCCTCGGAGCTCGAGAGCCGCCTCCAGGAGACGCAGGCCCGCGTCGGGGAGCTCGAGAGCGGCCTCGCCGCCGCGGAGGGCCTCGGCCCGGAGCTCGAGCAGGAGCGTGCGCGCGCCGAGGGTCTTGTGGCGCGGGCCGAGGAGACGGCGAACCGCCTGGAGCAGCTCGAGGCACGCGTCACCGAGCTCGACGAGATCCGCGTCCGCGCCGAGGAGGAGCGCGACGAGGCCCGCGGACACCTCGGCGACGTCGAGGGCTTCGTCTCCGGCCTCGAGGACCGGCTCACCGAGCTTGACTCCGTCCGCGACACCGCGGGACTGCTCGAGGCCGAGCTCGAGCGGGCCCGCTCCGCGATCGCCGCCCTCACCGAAGCGGGCGGGCACCGCGAGCGGGAGCTCGAAGAGGCCCACGCGCGGATCGCCTCATTCCCCGCGGAGAGCGAGCAGACCCAGGGTGATCTCGAGGACGCCGGCGAACCCATCGTCGACCTCGTCGAGGACGAGGAAGACGACGACCGCGACGAGCCGCCCACGCCGCCCCTTCCCCCACCCTCCTCCGCGGCTCCCGCTCTGCGCACCGCACGGGTCACCCCCCGGCGCCGTTCCGCCCGCCGCCGTCCTCCGATGCGGCGCGCGCAGTCGCGCTGGCTCCCCTCCGAGCGGGTGGTCGGGATCGTGCTCCTCCTCCTCGGCGTCGCGGTCGCGGTGGCGATGCTCGCCGGCGTCCTGCAGCGCGCGCTCGGCGCCTGAGCCGCTCTACGGGCCGAGCGGCGTGCCCATCGCCGTCGCCGAGGCGGACGGCGGGGCCAGCAGCGCCACCGCCGGGTCGGCGAGCAGGAAGCGCGCGCCGCGAGGGTCGCTCTCGCGCAGCCCCTCCAGCGCCCGCGCGTACCCCCGGGCGTCGCCGAGCGCGAGCGTCGCCCGCGCGAGCGCGAACCACACGCCCGAGTCGTAGCGGCTGCGCTCGGCCGCGTCGAGGAGCCGAGCCCGGGCCGCCACGAGGTGGCCCTCGCGCTCCAGGATCGCCCCCGCCGCGAGCAGCCCATCCGTCCCCAAGGGGTCGAGCCGGGCGGCCAGCTCCGCCCGTTTCAGGGCGTCCCCGCTCCTCCGGGGCGCCGTCGCCGCCGCGACCCGCGCCGTCGCCGCCTCGTGCTGCGCCAGCCCGGGGAGCACCGCCGACAGCGCGAAGGCCGCCCCGCCGAGCGTCACCCCCGCCAGCGCGAGCGCGCGACCGCCCACCCCACGCTCGCCGGACCAGTCGCGCCGCGACGCCGCCCGGGGCGCGCCGGATCCCACCAGGACTCCCACCGCGACGAGCGCCGGGAGGGTCACGCCCGGGACGTCCCAGGTCCAGTCCACCAGGCCCTGCGCGGCCCAGGCCGCTCCGACCCCCAGTAGCGCCGCCGCCAGCGCCCGCTCACGGCGCGGGCGCGCTTGTCGCATCCCTCCGACCGCCGCCGCACCCAGGGCGACCATCGCCCCCACGCCCAGCACGAGCCCCACCACCCCCAGCTCCGCCCAGAGCTGTAGGGGCTCCGAGTGCGCTTGGCGCACCTGGAGCTCATCCTGCCGGTACAGGAGGTGCACGACTCCGAAGGACCCTGCCCCCCAGCCGCCGCCCGGGCGGTCGACCCCTGCCCCCCACGCCTCCTGCCACCACGAATACCGGTTCGCCGAGGTGAGGGTGAGCAGGCGCGCGGGGTCGGTCGCCGACTTCTCCCGCACGTGCGCGAAGGTGTTCCCGGCGCGGTCCACCGCCCCCCCCAGCCCGCCGTCGGAGAGGGCGACTCTCCCCAGGAAGGTCACGAGGGCGACCCCGACGCAGGCCAGCAGCAGCCGCCCCACCTTGCGGGAGCGGGCGGGGTCCGGCGGCATCCGCGCCTCGAGCCGGAGGATGCCCCAGCCGGCGCCGACGAGCGCCCCGAGCGCCCCGAGCAACACCGCACCGAGCACGACACCGCCGTCCGTGCGCTCGCTCAGCGGCACGACCTGCGTGAGGTCGTGCCGGGTGAACGCCACCGCGAGCGGCGGGACGCAGGCCACCACCGCCATCCCCAGGGCCAGCAGCGAGCGCAGCCGCGCGCCCCCGAAGCCGATGGACACGACGAGCGCGATCACCAGCGCGACCACCGCCCCGCGGGAGTACGTGAGCCCGAGCACGACGAGGAAGACGGGAACCGACGCCAGGCCGCCGAGCCGCGACACTGCTCCGCGCGTCTCGTCCACGGCTGCGCGCAGGGCGAGCAGCACGCCCGAGCAGGACACGAGCGCGAGCGCGTTCCAGTAGTCGAGGGGCGCCCGCAGACGGGCGGTCAGCGCCGCCTGGTCGAGATCGATCGGCCCGATGTGGACCGCGGGGGCGACCTTCCCGCCGAGCGCGTAGAGGGCGATGACGAGTGCGAGGAGGAGCCCCCCGCCGGCGACGCGCTCGCGTGCGCGAGGATGAGAGTTCCCGAGCACCACGGCCAGCACGAGCACGGCGGCATACGTGGCCGTGCGGTTGAAGGAGATCCACGTCTCGTCGCGCGCGACGCTCCACGCGAGGCTGATCCCGCTCCATGCCGTGAGGCCGGCGAAGAGCGCCAGCGCGACACTGCCGGCGGCGGTCGTGCGCGCGCGCAGGCGACCGAAGAGGACGCCCGCGGCCGTGACCACGCCGACGAGCGCCACCGTCGCCTCGATCGGGCCCGCGTCGCCCGTGAAGATGGCCCCGTGGGCGAAGGCCGCCCAGCCGCCGAGGATCAGGAGGCTCAGGCCGAGGGCCGACGCCGCGCGTGGGACCCGGCTCCGGGCGGTGGGCGGAGCGTCCCAAGGCGGTGGCCCCACCGCGTCCGGGCGCCGCCGCGAGGGCGCGAGCTGGACGGTGGCCACGGTCGCTCGTCGACGCTAGCATCACGCCCTGGATGCGCTCCCGTCTTCCGCTCGCGCTGCTCGCGGCCGTCGTGCTGCTCGCGGGTTCCGCCGTGCCCTCCGCCCGGGCGGCGAACCCGCAGCTCCTCCGAGCCATCGTCGTGCAGATCGCGCAGGGCAAGTTCGACGCCTGCGACTACAGCCCGGCGCAGCTCCAGACCGCGCTGAGCTCCATCCCGCCGGACTTCGACGAGTACGCCCCCCAGGTGCGCACGGCGATCGAGGACGCGCTCAACAACCGGGACTGCACGAAGCCGAAGCCGAAGGGTGGGGGGACGGGCTCGCCGAATCCGGGCGGCGGAAGCGCCGGCGGGGGCTCGCCGGGCGGGGGCACCGTGGCGCCTGCGCCGACCGGACGGACCCGGCCGGACCGGGCCCGTCCGCACGAGAAGACTCAGTCGCCCGCGGCGTCCCCTCGGGCGACCGCCACGCCGGATCCGCCCGCCGCCAAGTCCGTCAACCCCGTCCCCGTCCCCTCGCCCGCGGCCGCGGCCGCGGGCGAGGGCAGCGGCACGCCGGGAGTCCTGCTCGTTCTCGCCGTGCTCGGCGGCCTCGGCGCGCTCGGGGCGCTGCTCGTCGCGGCCTCCCGCCGCCTGGGCTGGGAGCCCCGGTGGGCACCCGCGATGCGCCACGCCTGGGGCGAGGCCGGACACCGCTCGGGCGGCACCTGGGGCGACTTCCGCGACTGGCTGCGGCTCGGCCGCTAGTACCTCTCCCCGGCCGCGAGCCCATAGAATGAAAGGGTGGAGCACCCCTCCCTCCCGGGGCTGGAAGGGCCGGGCGGTTCCGTCCGCCCCACCGGCCACTCTTCCCCTCCCCCCGACGAGGTCGCCCAGCTCCCTGCGGCGCCTCCTCAGACCCAGCCGAACGGAGAGGGAAGGACGACGATGGAGCAAGCTCAGGCCACGATCACGACGACGCCGACGGAGACCCGAGGGCTGTCCATCAGTCGTCGCTTCACCCAGCCGGGCGGGCATCCGTTCGACTCCGTGGACTGGGAGATCCGCGACGCCCACATCGGGCACGGGGACAAGGTCTCCTTCGAGCAGGCCGATGTCGAGTTCCCGCGGTCGTGGTCGCAGAACGCCACGAACATCGTGGCCCAGAAGTACTTCCGGGGCCAGCTCGAATCCCCCACCCGCGAGCGCTCGGTCAAGCAGATGATCGGTCGTGTCTCGGGCACGATCGCCGACTGGGGCCGCGAGCGCGGCTACTTCGCCTCGTCCGAG
>JBBSGJ010000181.1:0-4502 GCA_038254195.1 Solirubrobacterales bacterium | reverse complement strand
GAGATCGAGCCCGTCGGGGCCGCCCCAGACCGCGACGGAGGGCTCCCACCTCACCCCTTCCGCGACCGTCTCCCCCGCGGCCACGTAGGGCAGGTTGGCGACGATGGCGTCGATCGGGCCGGACACCGGCGCCAACAGGTCACCCTCCACCCACTCCACGTCCAGCCCCAACCGCTCCCCATTGCCCCGCGCGACCTCCAGGGCATCCCCCGACGCGTCCACGCCCACCAGCTCCAGATCCGGTCGCTCCGACGCCAGCGCCAGCGCCACCGCCCCACTCCCCGTCCCCACGTCGACCACGCGAGAGCCCGCGGGCAGCCCCAGCGCCGCCTCGACCAGGTGCTCGGTCTCCGGCCGGGGGATGAGCACCCGCGGATCGACCGCGAGCTCCAGCCACCGGAATTCCCGCCACCCCACGAGGTAGGCGACCGGCTCCCCCTCCCGGCGGCGTTCGGCCAGGCCGGCGAACCGCTCCGCCTGAGCAGGGCTCAACGAGGGATTGTCCATGTGCAGGACGGCCCGCTCGCACCCCAGCACACGCGCCAGCAGGACCTCGGCGTCCAGCCGCTCGAGCCCCGCCGCGCCCAGCGCCTCACGCGCTCGCAGCGGCCTGCCCGGCGAGGCGCCGGCGCCTCTCATCGTCCGAGAGCGCGGCGGTGAACTCGTCGAGGTCGCCCATGAGGATCTCGTCGAGGTCGTGCCGCATCAGGTTCACGCGGTGGTCCTTGACCCGCCTCTCCTGGAAGTTGTAGGTGCGGATCTTCTCCGCGCGCTCGCCCGTCCCGACCTGGGCCGCGCGGGTCGCGGCGAGCTCGGCCCGGCGCTCGGCCTCCGCGCGCTCATACAGCCGCGCGCGCAGGACCCGCATGGCCTTCTCCCGGTTCTGGAGCTGGGACTTCTCGTCCTGCATGGAGACGACGATCCCCGTCGGCTTGTGCGTGATGCGCACGGCCGAGTCCGTGGTGTTGACGGACTGGCCGCCCGGGCCACTCGACCGGTAGACGTCGACCTGGAGGTCGTTGGGATCGACTCCCACGTCGACCTCCTCGGCCTCGGGCAGGACGGCGACCGTGGCCGTCGAGGTGTGGATGCGGCCCTGGGACTCGGTCTCGGGAACCCGCTGGACGCGGTGCGTCCCACCCTCGAACTTGAACACGGAGTAGGCGCCCTTCCCCTTCACCGCGACCGTATAGGAGCCCTCCCCCACCGCGAGGGGCTCGGTCCGGAAGCCCCGGCGCTCGGCGTAGCGGGTGAGCATGCGGAAGAGGTCGCCCGCCCACAGCCCGGCCTCCTCACCCCCGGCGCCCGCGCGGATCTCGACAATGACGTCCTTCTCGTCGGCCGGGTCGCGCTCGATCATGGCGAGGCGGAGCTCCTCCCCGAGCTCCTCGAGTCGCGCCTCCGCGGTGGTGAGCATCTCGCGCACCTCGGGGTCGTCCCCGTCCTCGGCGAGCAGCTCCCGGGCCCCCTCCGCGTCGCCGTGCGCCCGGCGCCACTCGCCCGCGAGCTCAGCGGCAGGCTCGAGCTCGGAGTACGCGCGCCCCGTATCGGCGTACGCGGTGCGATCACCGATGACCTCGGGGTCGGTCATGCGCCGCCCGAGCTCGGCGAACCGGGTCTCGATCTGGTCGACGAGCTGCGCGATCATGCCGCGTCCGAGTGTAGGTTCGGGCCCGTGCGGCGGATCGCCCTCGCGCTCCTGGCCCTGCTGGCACGCCGGCGGCGGCGGACGCTGGGGGAGCTGGCACGCGCACCACGGCGCCTACCTGCGCTTCCACGCGCGGGCGCGGAGAGGATGTTGAGGGGGGCGGGGCCGGATCGCCCCGCCCACCCTCGAACGGACTGCTACTTGGGCGAGCGCGTGTTGACGCCGCCCGGGTTCGGCGTGCGGCGACGGACCCTGTCCAGCTCGTAGAACTGCCCGGGGCCCCTGCCCCGCTTGCCGAAGCCGAAGCCGGCCCCCTCCAGCAGCGACACCGCACGGAAGATGTTCGTGAAGGTGTACTGCATGAACGCCCGGTCGTTGCCGAGCTTGCCGAGCGCCTGGCGGGCCAGCGCGCGGTGCACGGCCTCGGCGCCCATGAACTCGCCGGTGACCCGGGCGAACTTACCGAGGCCGGCGTTCCCGAACGCCGTCGTGCCGATGAGGTAGGCGTTGATGAAGATCTGGTCGCCGACCTCCAGCACGTTCAGGAGGTTCCGCTGGCTCCGGAAGACCGAGTTCGGGACCCAGATCTTCTTCGTGAACGCCTTGGCACCGAGCGGGCCCGTGAGCACGTCGTAGTGGATGAGCTCCTCGCGCGCGGCGGAGCGCACGTTGCGGCGGACCACCGAATCGAGGTTGATCTTCTCCGGCCCGACCGTGTTGACGATCGTCGCCAGCACCTCGACGGTCGCGGCGGCCGCGAGGATGTTCTCGGGCGTGTTGCCCGGGCCCCCGCCGCCGGCCTTGACGATGTCCGGAATGCCGAGGAGGCCGAGGCCCCCGATGGCCCCCGCGGCGGCGCCGACGAGCTTGCGGCGCGTGAACGCCGTCTCATGCTGATTGGCCTTGTCGATCGAGTCGTAGACGAGATTGAGCTCTTCGCTCATGTTCCTGCCTTTCGGCGACGCGGGACGTCGCTTCGCTGGGCGGCGATCTTAGGGATAGATGTCGATCCGGTCGCCGTTCCGGACCCACGAGAAGACGAAGTCGGCCTCGGACATCGGGATGCGCAGGCACCCGTGCGAGTCGGGGTAATCGGGCACGAACTTGTAGCCGTGGAGGGCATAGCCGCCGACGAAGTAGTTCGAGTTGTACATACCGGAGGAGTTGAAGCCCGGGTCCTTGCGGTAGAAGCGGAACGAGCCGAGGATCGTGGGGGTCGAGCGCTTCCCGGAGCTCATGTGGAGGATGCGGTCCACGCGGCGCCCGTCGAGGAGCACGACGATCTGCTTGGAGAGGTCCGCCTCCACATGGTGGCCGTGGCCGGCGTAGCGCGCGCGGAAGCCGCGCCGTCCGTCGCGCAGCGCACGGACCGCGCGGAGGTTCGTGTGGGTGGGCTCGTCGAGGCCGCCGATGCCGTTGGCGCTGCGGTAGGCGAGCACGGCGACGCCGGTGGCGAGGTCCCAGCGACCCGTGGCGCGGTGGTCCAGGTAGCCGAGGTCGTGGAGCTCGGCCTGCACCCAGCGCACGAGGGGGCCCCGGATGCCCGCGTGGAGCGCGGGCTCATAGACCCCGACCCGCGTGCGCCCGCGCCGCTCGAGGCGGCCGGGGGCCGCGGGGAGCACCGCGCGGACGGTGAACGTACCCGGGTGGCTCGGCCGGAAGACGGTGGTGAAGCGTCCGCTGGAGTCGATGCCGACCCGGCGGGCGGCGACGACGCGGTCGCCGCGCAGGAGGCGGACGATGACCTGGTGCCCGTGCGCGGGACGGCCGGCCCGGCCCGCGACCGTGAACGATCCCCCCGCCAGCGCCGCCGGCCGGTGAGCGAAGCGGAAGGGCGTGTGCGCGCTCACCCCGAGGGCGTCCCGCGAGACGCGCCCCCGGGCAGGCGTCGCCGGGGCCGTGGAGGCGGAGGCGGAGGGGGCCGCGGGGGAAGCCGGCGCGGCCCCGGAGGACGGGGCGGTTGCGGACAGCCCGAGGACGGCCAGGGGAACTGCAGCAAGGCGGATGGTCTGGGTCAAGACGTGGGACTCTACGCACGGTCCACGGCGCGCGGATCACCGCTACTCGGCGGACGTGCGAACCTTCAGGAGATCAACGTGGCCTGCGTCCTCGTCATCGACGACGATCCCGACGTCCTCCTGCTCGTGCGTCTCCTGCTCGAGCGCGAGGGCCATGCGGTCGCGGAGGGCCGGACGGGCCATCAGGCGGTCGACGGCGTCCGCACGCAGAGCCCCGACCTCGTGGTCCTCGACGTCGGCCTGCCCGAGCTCGACGGCATCGGAGCGCTCACGGCGATCCGGAAGTTCTCCCGCGTCCCCGTCCTGCTGCTCACCGCCCACGCCTCCGAGCGCGACGAGGAGCGCGGCCGGCGCGCGGGGGCCGATGCCTTCCTGGCCAAGCCGTTCGGCGCCGAGGCGTTCGGGCGCATGATCGCCGGCCTGCTCGGAGCCGGCGTCCCGTAGCGCTGGTCGTCTAGGCCACGACCTCCACGCCCATGAGGTCCTCGGCCCGGGCCGCGCCCTCGCCGTCGACCGCCAGCACCGCCTCCAGCGCGGTCAGCGCGACGCCGAGCTGGTCGCGGTCGGGCTCGCGGGTGGTGAGCTTCTGGAGCTGCAGGCCCGGCCACATGACCGAACGGACCCACGCCTTCCCGCGGTTGCGGCCCGCCCACTTGATCACCTCGAAGGAGAGGCCGGCGATGAGCGGCACGCCGAGGATCCGCGTGGCCACGAGCAGATACCAGACGGGCAGCCCGATCGGGGCGAAGACGAAGATCGCGACGATCATGACGATGAGCAGGAAGCTCGTCCCGCACCGGGGGTGCAGGCGGGAGTAGCGCTCGGCGCGCTCGGGG
>JBBSGJ010000180.1:0-4583 GCA_038254195.1 Solirubrobacterales bacterium | reverse complement strand
GGCTCGGGGGGGATGCGCTCGAAGGTGGTGGCCGCCGAGATGGCGACGGCGGCGGGGATCCCGGCCGTGGTCGGGCCGGGCTTCCAGCCGGGCGTGATCGCTGCCGCGGTCGCCGGGGAGGACGTGGGGACGCGCTTCCACGCCCGCGCGGCGCGGTTCTCCTCGTTCAAGCTGTGGCTGAAGTACGCGAAGCCGAGCCGCGGGACGGTGCGCGTCGACGGCGGCGCGGCGCGGGCCCTGCGCGACGGGGGAACGAGCCTGCTGCCGGTGGGCATCGTGGAGGTGGCCGGCTCCTTTGACGCCGGTGACGCGGTGGAGGTCCTCACCGACGGGGACACGATCGGGAAGGGGATCTCGAACTTCTCCTCCGAGGAGCTGCGGCGCGTGGCAGGCCTGAAGACCCCGCAGGTACGCGAGCTGCTGGGGCAGGCCAGTGAAGAGGCCGTGCACCGCGACTACTTCGTGCTGGCGTAACCTTCCACGGCGAAAGGCCCGAATGGCTGTAGCCGAGCGCACCGTCACCGACATCTGCCTCACCGCGCGCGCTGCGGCGCGTCTGCTGGCGGGGATGGGCTCGAAGGTCAAGGACGCGGCGCTGCTCGGAATCGCCTCCGCCCTGGAGGCCCGCACGCCGGAGATCCTCGCGGCCAACGCACGTGACGTGGAGGCCGGGCGGGTGGCCGGGCTCTCCCCGGCGCTGCTCGACCGGCTCACCCTCGATCGGGCGCGGGTTCGCACGATGGCCGAGGGCGCTCGGGCGATCGCCGCGCTGCGCGATCCGGTGGGCGAGGTGGTCGAGGGGTTCCGGCTTCCCAACGGGCTCGACGTGCGCAAGGTGCGCGTGCCGCTCGGGGTGGTCGCCGTGGTCTACGAGGCGCGGCCGAACGTGACGATCGACGCCGCCGCCCTGGCGCTGAAGTCGGGGAACGCCGTGGTGCTGCGAGGGTCGTCCTCGGCTGCGCACTCCAACGCGGTGCTCGCCGCCGTCGCGGCGCAGGCGGCCGAGGAGGCGGGCGTCCCCGCGGGGGCGCTGGCCCTCGTGGCCGGCGGCGGCCGGGAGGAGCTCGCCGAGCTCGCGACCCAGACAGGGGTGGTCGACCTCATCATCCCGCGCGGGGGCGAGGGGCTGAAGGCGGCCCTCTCCGCGGTGGCCACGGTGCCGGTGATCTATGCGGCCTCGGGGAATTGCCACGTGTACGTCGACGCCACCGCCGACCTCGAGGCGGCCACCGCGATCGCGGTCAACGCCAAGGTCCAGCGGCCGGGGATGTGCAACGCGGCGGAGACCCTGCTCGTGCACCGCGACATCGCGCCGGAGTTCCTCCCGCGCGCGCTGGCCGCGCTCGCCGACGAGGGCGTCGAGCTGCGCGGGGACGACACCACGCGGGCGCTCGCGGGCGACGTCGACGTGCGCGGGGCGGACGCGGCGGACTGGGCGACGGAGTTCCTCGCGCTCGTCCTCGCCGTCCGGGTGGTCGACTCACTCGAGGAGGCGATCGAGCACGTGACCGCCTACGGCTCCGGCCACTCGGAGGCGATCGTCACGCGCGACACCGCGGCGGCGCGGGCGTTCTCGCTGGGAGTCGACGCCGCCTGCGTCTACGTGAACGCCTCGACGCGCTTCACGGACGGGGGCGAGTTCGGGATGGGCGCCGAGATCGGCAACTCCACCCAGAAGCTGCACGCGCGCGGCCCGATCGGGCTGCGGGAGCTGTGCACGACGAAGTACCTCGTCGAGGGCGACGGGCACGTCCGCCCGTAGCTCGGGGCGGGTGGACCCGACCCGGGTCGGGATCCTCGGCGGGACGTTCAACCCGCCGCACATCGCCCATCTCGTCGCCGCGGCGGAGGCGCGGGCCCAGCTCGGGCTCACGCGGGTGCTGCTGTTGCCGGTCGCGGTCCCGCCCCACAAGGAGGCCGAGCGCGATCCGGGCGCGGAGGAGCGGTGGGAGCTCTGCCGGGCCGCCGCGGTGGGCGTCGACTGGCTCGAGGTCTCACGGCTCGAGCTCGACCGGGGCGGAGTGTCGTACACCGTCGATACGCTGGCGGAGCTGCATGAGCGCTCCCCGGAGGACGATCTGACCTTCATCGTGGGCGGCGACATGGCGCTCGACCTCCCGCGCTGGCGTGAGCCCCGCGAGGTCCTCCGCCTCGCCCGTCTGGGCGTCGCCGAGCGCGCCGAGGTCTCCTCGGACCGGATCGTGGCGGCGCTGACCGGGCTCGGGACGGAGGATCGCGTCGACTTCTTCGCGATGCCGCGGCTCGACGTGTCCTCGAGCGACGTGCGCGACCGGGTCGCGTCCGGCCGGCCGGTGCGCTGGCTCGTGCCCGACGCGGTGGGGGAGCGCATTGCGGCGCGGGGGCTCTACGCGTGAGCCCCGAGGAGCTCATCCGTGCGGTCGCCGGCTACGCCGCCGACAAGAAGGCGGGCGACGTCGTCGAGCTCGACCTCCGCGGGGTCCTCGGCTACACGGACGCCTTCCTGATCTGCACGGGCAACACCGAGCGCCAGACCAAGGCGATCCACGACGGGATCCTCGAGGGGATGAAGCGCGACCACGATGTCCGTCCCCGCCGGGTCGAAGGCCTCCCCGAGGCGACGTGGATCCTCATGGACTACCTCGACGTCATCGTCCACGTCTTCACCCCGGACGCCCGCGCCTTCTACCGGCTCGAGCACCTGTGGGGGGAGGCCCCGGCGCGGGCGGTGGGGGCGTAAACGCTCCGTCCGGTCCACGTACAAACGTGTGTTCGTGCTGACGACGAGCGAGAAGGGTGGCGTAGCGGAGCTGAAGATCGCCGCGCTGGCCGCCGACCTGGGCGTGCCGGTGCTGCGCCCGATGACCGAGCAGCTGCGCTACGACCTCGCGTTCGACTGGGGCGGTCGCGTCTGGCGGGTGCAGTGCAAATGGGGTTCGCTCGCGAACGAGGGAGCCGTGGTCGCCGCTCATCTCGGCGGCAGCTACCACAGCCCTCGCGGGTACGTTCGAAGCTCCTACTCCGCCGACGAGGTCGAACTCGTCGCGGTCTGGTGCGCCGAGATCGAGCGTGGGTTCCTGCTGCCAATCGAGCTCGTCGCCGGACGATGCTACGTCTATCTGCGCCTCACCCCTCCACGGAACGGGCAGCGCGCATGCGTTAACCTTGCGTCCGATTTCGACTTCACTGGGGCTGTAGCTCAGCTGGAAGAGCGCCGCCATGGCATGGCGGAGGCCAGGGGTTCGAGCCCCCTCAGCTCCACTTCCTCGGCGACCGCGAGCGTCATCGGCTCGCACGAGTTCCGTGAGCACTTCGGCTGGTACCTCGAGCGCGCGGCGGCGGGCGACCAGTTCCACATCACCCGCCACGGCCGGGGTTTCGCCACCCTCTCGCAATCGCAGCGCGGATGAGGCTCGCGTGCGATGGTGCCAGCGTGCCGGCTCCACGAAGGTGAGCGGCGCCGTCCTCCTGGCGAACACGGCGGCCACGCTGGAACGCGACTTGCCCATGGCGCGGACCTTGCTGCGTGACTCGGGGCGACCGTGTTACGATATATCGCGTAAGCAACGAAAGGAGGAAGCAACATGCACGCTTCCTACGCAATCCATCCACTCGAGGACCGGCTGCGTGAGTGCTTCGGATCCGGCCTCGAAACCGACGGCGGCTGCCGGCACATGCACGCCGAGGGCTCACGTGGCCCAGGCCGGCGGGGCCGGCACGGGCCGCCCCACGGCGGGTTCCCCGGCTTCCTCGGACGCGGCCCCCGGGCCGCGCGGGGCGACGTCCGCGCGGGCATCCTCGCGCTGCTCGCCGAGGAGCCGATGCACGGCTACCAGATCATGCAGGAGCTCGCCGAGCGCTCCGGCGGCGTCTGGCGGCCCAGCCCGGGCTCGATCTATCCGACCCTCCAGCTCCTCCAGGACGAGGGCCTCGTCTCGGGCCAGGAGCGCGAGGGCGGCCGCAGGCTGTTCGAGCTCACCGACACCGGCCGCGAGGCCGTGACGGCGGCCGCCGGCGAGCGCGCGCCCTGGGAGGCCGTCGGCGACGAGGGCGACACGGGAGCCCTCGAGCTCCGGGACCTCCTCGGCCAGGTCGCCGCGGCGGCGCGGCAGGTCGTCCGCGCCGGCGAGGCGCCGCAGATCGCCCAGGCGAAGGAGATCCTGCGCGAGGCGCGTCAGCGCCTCTACCGCGCGCTCGCCGACGACGACGAGCCGCGGTCGCAGGCCTAGCGAGGCATAGCGCACCGCGCCTAGGAGCGGCGGGGGAGGAACTCGGGGACATCGAGGTCCTCATCCTCCTCCGCGCTCCGCGGCCCGATCCGCCGGCGGGAGCTAACACCTCGGGAGGGCTCCGGCTCGGCCCGGTCCAGCTCGGCCGTGAGCGCCTCGTGGGCGCGCGCGACGTCGTCCAGCACGCGCTCGGCGTTGGCGCGCAGGGAGCTCGAGAGCTGGTGCAGGTTCGCTCCCAGCTCCGTGCCCTCGGCGCGCACGTCGTCGGCGGCCGCCCGCGCGGAGATGAGCATCGCCTGTGCCTCCCGCCGGGTGCGCTCGCGCTGCTCGGAGGTGTCAGCCGTCGCCTCGGCCCGCAGGCGGTCCGCCTCCTCC
>JBBSGJ010000179.1:0-4627 GCA_038254195.1 Solirubrobacterales bacterium | reverse complement strand
CGCGGCGCCCTGAAGGCGCCGCCCCTGCGCGCGTAGGATCCCGGGCATGGCTGAGGCGACCGTCGCCGAGGAGGAGTACCTCCAGTCCCTGTTCTGGCTCCACGAGGCCCGGCTGCCCATGACCGGCGCCAACCTCGCCCGGGCGATGCAGCTCTCGGCGCCCACCGTCTCGGAGATGATCAAGCGCCTCGAGCGCGACGGCTACGTCGAGCGGGGCACCGACAGGGAGATCTCCTTCACCTCGGAGGGGCAGGCGCAGGCCGAGGAGATCGTCTCGCGCCACCGGCTCATCGAGCGCTTCCTCACCGACGTGGTCGGCGTGCCGTGGGACGACGTCCACGAGGAGGCCGAGCACCTCGAGCACGCGATGACCCCGCGCTTCGAGGCCTACGTCCGCTCCTCGGTCGGCGATGCGGCGACCTGTCCCCACGGGCATCCCATCCTCGTGGGCAACCGGATCGACGGCGTGCCCCTCGCCGACGTCGCGCCCGGCGCCTCCGTGCGCATCCTGCGCTTCGAGAACGAGGCCGAGGATCTGCTGCACCACCTCAAGGCGCGGGGCGTGGAGCCCGGCCGCTCGGGCACGCTGCGCGAGACGGACGCGGACGGCGTCGCCGTCTCGTGGCCCGAGGGGGAGGAGTCGACGCTCACCCGCTCGGTCGCCGAGACCGTCGCCGTCGTCGCCGATCCCTCACCGCCGCCGCGCACGGCGCTGCCCGACCAGCTCGTGCTCGCCGACGGGCGCTACGGGCGCTGACCTCCGACCACGAAGGACGCGCGGCCGCCGCGACGAGGACGGCCACCCGTGCGCACGCAGCCGATCTCAACCGGGCGCGCGGCTCCGCGCCAGTCGCCCGAGCCGGGTGCCCCGCACGATCCGCGAGCCGGGCAGCCGGACGAAGCGCGTGCCCTCACGCCGCTCCCGGGCGGCGACCACGCGCTCGAGCAGGACGGCCTGGGCCAGGCCCACGAGCAGGCACCCGCCCGTCACCCGCAGCGCCGCGTCCCACGAGCCGAGCAGGCCGAACGGGGGGGCGAGGACGGCGACGATGAGGGGGAGCTGCCAGAGCGGCGTGGGCTCGCCGTCCCCGGCGTCCCGTGCCGGGGTCGGGGCCGCGCGGCCCATCGCCCGCCGGGCTCCGAGCGGCCCGAGCACCGCCAGCAGCACGAGGACGACCGCGAGCTGAGCCAGCGTGCTCGCGCGGTTCTCCCGGGCCGCGGGGACGAAGGCCACCAGGACGACCGACCCGACCAGGCCGCAGCCCGCGAGCGCACCGCCCTCGCGGCGCAGACGCTCGCGGTAGCCCGGCGGCTCAGGCGCCGTCGAGGGCCGCGACGGCCTGCGCGAGGCGCTGCACGCCCTCTCCGATCAGCTCGGCCTTCACCCCGGAGTAGGCGAGGCGCATGGCGTGCTCGCCCCCCTCGAGCAGGAAGTCCGTCCCCTTGACGATCTGGACTCCGCGCTCGCCCGCCTCGACGAACAGGCCGGCCACGTCCACCCCGTCGGGGAGGTCGACCCACATGAAGTAACCGCCCTCCGGCCGGCGGAAGCGCGCGTCCGGGAGCTCTGACTCCAGCGCGTCCCCCAGCACCGTCGAGCGCTCCAGGAGGGCCGCCTTGACCGTCTCGATCGAGGCGAGGATCCGGCCCGAGCGGCAGAACTCGTTGACGATGGACTGCGCCACCATGTTCGGCGAGATGTAGGTGTTCGTGGCGCGGCGCCGGATCTCCCCGATCTTCGCCTCGGGGCCGACGAGGTAGCCACAGCGGATCCCGGGACAGATGGTCTTCGAGAACGAGCTGGCGTAGACCACGCGGTCACCCTCCTCGCCGTCGAGGGAGAGCATCGTCGGCAGGGTCTCGCCCGCGAAGCGCAGCGCGCCGTAGGGGTCGTCCTCGAAGAGGGTGAAGTCATACTCGCCCGAGAGCGCGAGCAGGCGGTCGCGCTTCTCGCGCGAGAGCGTGTAGCCCGCGGGGTTCTGGAAGTTCGGGATGATGTGGGCGAGCTTCGGGCGCACGCCGGACTCGAGCAGGGCTCCGAGCTCGTCGACCGCGATGCCGTCCTCCTCGAGCGACACCGGGTGGATCTCCGCGCCGCGCTCGCGCAGGGCGAGCAGCGTCCGGTCGTAGGTGGGCCTCTCGACCACGACGGCGTCCCCGGGAGCGACGAGCAGATCGAAGAGGAACGCGTCGGCCTGCATGGAGCCGTTGGTCACGATTACCCGCTCGGGGGCGACCTGGTGCTGCTCGGCGATCCATTCGCGCAGGGGCGGGTAGCCCACCGAGGTGCCGTAGGCGAAGGCGCCCGCGGGGTCGTTGGTGAACGCGGCCTGGGCGGCGGTCTTCAGCCCCTCGACGTCGACGATGTCGAGGGAGGGCGCGCCGCGCGCGAAGGAGATGGGCCCAGAGCCGGTCACGGGGCCCACGGTATAGGGTCCCGCGACATGGACGCAGCCATCCTCTCCTCGGCGCCCTTCTTGGCGGAGCTCTCCGACGAGGAGCGCGCCACCATCGCGCCGTACGCCGCCGAGGTCCGGGTGGTGGAGGGCAAGTGCCTCGTCGCCGAGGGCGACTACTCCTACGACCTGCTCGTCGTCGAGGTCGGGGAGGCGGAGGTCACGCGGGGCGGTGAGCGCGTGGCGGAGGTCGGGCCCGCGAGGTCATCGGCGAGATGGGCGTGCTCGGCAACGAGACCCGCAATGCGACGGTCACCGCGAGGAGCGCGATGACCCTCATCACGCTCTCGCACTGGGACGTGCGGCGCCTGCGCAAGAACCACGCGCAGCTCGTCGAGCGGATCCGGGCCGTCGCCGAGCAGCGGGCGACCCGCTCGTGAACGTGGTCGACGAACGTCCGGGGACGGTCGGCTGGGTCGCGCGTGAGCCGGCGTGGATGCTCCGCGCCGCCCACGCGATGGCGCTCGACGGGCGGGTCTGGGTGTTCGACCCCTTCGACGCCGAGGGCGCCGAGGAGCGCGTTCGGGCGCTCGGGGAGCCCGCGGGCGTCGTGCAGCTCTTCGCCCGTCACACTCGTGACTGCGCCGCGTGGGCCGGGCGCCTCGGCGTCGAGCTCCACGTCCTCCCCGAGGCGCTGCCGGGCTGGCAGACGATCCCGATCCCGGGGCCGATGGGCTGGCGGGAAGTCGCCCTGTGGGACCCCGACTCGGCGACGCTCATGTGCGCCGAGGCACTGGCCAACGCCCCGGGCTACTCCGGCGCGCAGGTCGGGGTCCACCCATTCCTGCGCCTGACCCCGCCGCGAGCCCTCGGGGAGCTTCCCGTCCGACACCTGCTGCTCGGCCACGGCCCTGGCGTCCACGGCGAGGACGCCCAGCGGGCCGTCGCCGACGCCCTGCGCACCTCGCGGACGGGGATCCCCCGCTTCCTGGCTCAGACCGTCCGGCGCCTGCTCCCCTTCTAGCTAGGCGAGGATCTCGACGGCGATCTCGGCGACCGCCGTGGGGGTGCGGCCCACCCGCACGCCGGCCGCCTCGAGGGCCTCGATCTTCGCGGCGGCGGTGCCGCTCGAGCCCGAGACGATCGCGCCCGCATGGCCCATCTGCTTGCCGGGCGGGGCGGTCACGCCCGCGATGTAGCCCACCACGGGCTTGGTCACGCGGGCCGCGATGTACTCCGCGGCCTCCTCCTCCGCCGAGCCGCCGATCTCTCCGCTCATGACGATGAGCTCGGTCTCCGGGTCCTCCGAGAAGAGCGCGATGATGTCGACGAAGCTCGAGCCCGGCACCGGGTCGCCGCCGATCCCCACGATCGACGAGTTCCCGAACCCGCGTACGCTGAGCTCGTTGCCGATCTGGTAGGTGAGCGTCCCCGAGCGGGAGACCACGCCGACGTTGCCCGCGGAGAAGAACGCAGCGGGGATGATCCCCACGTTCGCCTTGCCGGGGGAGAGGATGCCGGGACAGTTCGGGCCCACCAGCCGCGTCCGGCCGTTCTTGGCCAGCACGTTGAAGACCCGGAGCTCGTCGTGGGCGGGGATGCCCTCGGTGATGGCGACGACGAGCGCGATGCCGGCGTCCTCGGCCTCGAGGATCGAGTCGGCGGCGAAGCGCGGCGGGACGAAGATCATCGCCGTGTTCGCGCCCGTCTCGGCCACGGCGGCGTGAAAGGTGTCGAACACTGGCACGCCCTCGACGTCCCGGCCGCCCTTGCCCGGGGTCACGCCCGCCACGACCTGCGTGCCGTAGCGGCGGTTGCTCAGCGCGTGGAAGGTGCCCTCGCGGCCGGTGATGCCCGCGACGCACAACCGGGTCTCGGTGTCGACAAGGACGCTCAACTCGTGCGGCTCCGATGGGCGGAGCCGGAGGCGGAGCGATCGGAGGCGAAGTACCTCATGGAATGGGGTCCTCCCGGAAGCCCTCGGAGGACTCCGCCTCCTCGACGCGGCCACCGCCGGCACCGCCCGCCAGCTCGACGACCCGCCGCGCGGCGTCGAGCATCGTCGCCTCGACCTCCACGTTCGCGAGCTTCGCCTCGGCGAGCAGGGCCCGGCCCTCCTCGTCGTTCGTCCCGTCGAGCCGGACCACGAACGGCACGGTCGGCTCGACGAGCTTGAACGCTCCGATCAGACCGCGCGCGACCTCGTCGCAGCGGGTGATCCCGCCGAAGAT
>JBBSGJ010000178.1:0-4641 GCA_038254195.1 Solirubrobacterales bacterium | reverse complement strand
CTCGATCGGCGAGGAGGAGATCGCGGACATCGTCTCGATGTGGACCGGAATCCCCGTCTTCAAGCTGACCGAGGCCGAGACTCAGAAGCTGATGCGCATGGAGGAGGAACTCCACAAGCGCGTGATCGGCCAGCACCCCGCGATCGAGGTCGTCTCCAAGGCGATCCGCCGCTCGCGCGCCGGGATCAAGGACCCCAAGCGCCCGGCCGGCTCGTTCATCTTCCTCGGTCCCTCCGGCGTCGGCAAGACCGAGCTGGCCCGCACGCTCGCAGAGTTCCTTTTCGGCGACGAGGAGGCGATGGTCCGGATCGACATGTCGGAGTACATGGAGAAGCACGCCGTGTCGCGGCTCGTGGGCTCGCCCCCGGGCTACATCGGCTACGACGAGGGCGGCCAGCTCACCGAGGCGGTGCGCCGCAAGCCCTACTCCGTGCTCCTGCTCGACGAGATCGAGAAGGCGCACCCGGACGTGTTCAACATCCTCCTGCAGATCCTGGAGGACGGCCGGCTCACCGACGCCCAGGGGCGCACGGTGGACTTCCGGCACTGCATCGTGATCATGACCTCGAACATCGGGGCGAACGAGATCGCGCGCAACACGCCGCTGGGCTTCGCGGTCTCCGACGACGAGACCGGGATTTCCTATGAGGACATGAAGAACCGGATCATGGGCGAGCTCAAGAAGGTCTTCCGGCCCGAGTTCCTCAACCGGATCGACGACGTCCTCGTGTTCCACAAGCTCCAGAAGGCCGAGGTCAAGCAGATCGTCGACCTCCTGCTGCGGCGGATCCGGGAGTCCATGGCCGAGCGCGAGCTCCAGCTCGAGCTCACCGAGGACGCGAAGGACCTGCTGGTGGAGAAGGGATGGGACCCGTCCATGGGCGCCCGCCCGCTGCGCCGCGCGATCCAGCGCTACATCGAGGATCCGTTGGCCGACTTCGTGCTGCGGTCCGAGCTCCCCGCCGGGGCGACGGTCATGGTCGAGAAGGGTCAGGACGGCATCGAGGAGGGCCTCGGCGAGGACGAGGTCAAGCTCACGGTCATCCAGCCGCCCGAGCCGCGCACCCCGGTCGCCGTCGGCGCCGAGGCCGACGAGACGATCGACGAGCCCGGCGGCGCGCTGGACACCCCGCCCGCCGACGAGCCGGCGGAGTAGAGCGAGGGGGAGGGGTGGCTGGCTCTCGGGCCGCCCCTCCCGTCCTCAGCGCTCACCGCCCCGGTATCCCTCCGGACGGCCCGGCCGTTGCCCCCGCCCGGAGCGAGGAGTAGGGTCCCCCGCCGCCGCTCGGTCCACGTCACACAGCAGGAGGCAGTCCATGCGCCGCATCGCCGCCCTGGCGATCCTCGCGCTGGTGGGGGTCGCGTCCGCCGCTCCGTCGGCGAACGCCCGTACCACCAAGCGCACCTACCTCGTCCTCTATCAGAAGGGCGCCTCCTCCGCCGCCGCGCGCCGCGCGATCCGCCGCGCGGGGGGCCGCGTGCTCCGCGAGAACCGCATCGTGGGCGTCGCCGAGGTGGCCGGGGGACCCCGGCTCGCCCGCGGCCTCGCGCACGTCCGGACCGTCGCCGGCGTGGCGCGCAACCGCGCCGTCGCGCGCGTCCGCGGCAAGTGGGGCGTCGAGAAGGAGCGCGCGGCCGGCTCGCGCGCCGGCACGGGGGCGGTGGCCCCCGTGCGCGGGGGCGACCCGTTCTCCGGTCTGCAGTGGGACATGCGGATGATCGGCGCCACCCCGAGCGGTTCCTACCGCTACGACCAGGGCTCGCACCTGGTCCGCGTGGGGATCATCGACACGGGGATCGACGCCAACCACCCCGACATCGCCCCGAACTTCGACTACAAGCTCTCGCACAACTTCACCTCCGACGATCCCATCATCGACGGCCCGTGCGCCGCCGACATCGACCACTCGTGCAAGCCCGATCCGCCCACGGTGGACGAGGACGGCCACGGCACGCACGTGGCGGGCACGGTGGGAGCGGCGCTCCAGGGCTTCGGCATGGCCGGGGTCGCGCCGAAGGTGGACCTCGTCAACCTGCGCGCGGGGCAGGACTCGGGCTACTTCTTCCTCCTGCCCTCGGTCGACGCCATCACCTACGCGGCCAACCACGGGATCGACGTCGTGAACATGTCCTTCTACATCGATCCGTGGCTGTTCGACTGCGCGCACAACGCCGCCGACAACCCGGCCGAGCGGCGCGAGCAGCAGGTCATCCTTGCGGCCACCGATCGGGCGCTCCAGTACGCGCACTCACGCGGGGTGACGCTCATCGCGGCCTCGGGCAACGAGGCCACGGACCTCGGCCACCCGAGAAGCGACGACACGAGCCCCGACTACCCCGACTCCGACAACTCGCCGCACGCGCGCAAGATCGACAACGGCTGTCGCTCGGAGCCCTCCGAGGGGCCACACGTGATCAACGTGAACGCCGTGGGCCCGACGAAGCGCAAGTCCTTCTACTCCAACTACGGCGTGGAGCAGACGGACGTCGCGGCGCCGGGCGGAGACTCGCGTGACTTCTTCGGGACCTTCTTCTACAGGTTCCCGCAGGTCACCGAGGTGCTCGCGCCCTACCCGTACCACGTGGCGGTCGCCGCGGGGGACGTCGACCCGAAGACGGGCGACATCAACCCGGACTCCGCGCCGTTCGTGCGCAAGTACTGCACGGACGCCGTCGGGTGCGCCTACTACCAGTACCTCCAGGGCACCTCCATGGCCGCGCCGCACGCGGTCGGGGTGGCAGCGCTGATCATCTCGCGCATCGGGAAGAGGGATACGCGGCACGGCGGGGTGACGGCGAACCCCGACACCGTGGAGCGGCAGCTCAAGGTGCTGGCGAACCAGCAGGCCTGCCCGGCACGGGAGCCGTTCACCTACCCGGGCCAGGATTCGTCCTACGACGCCCGCTGCGAGGGCACGCGGTCGTTCAACGGGTTCTTCGGCCGCGGGATCGTGAGCGCCCGGCGCGCCGCGCTGGGCCGTTAGGGGTGTCGGAGGCGGCGCGCATCGCTCGGCCACGCCCCTAACCTCGGGGCGTGGCCGAGCCGCCGTCCGTCGAGATCAGGGTCCGCGACGACGGGCCGTACAAGGTGACCGGGCCCGTCCGCATCGTGGACGCCGACGGGAACGCCTGGGACGTCCCCGCCGATCGCCCCGTCGCGCTGTGTCGCTGCGGGCACTCGCGCGAGAAGCCGTTCTGCGATGCGTCGCACCGCGAGAACGGCTTCTCGTCGTGCGAGCGGGCGGGGTAGCGAGGGTCCCCGCATCCACGCGCGGGACGTGCCAGGTCCCCTGCGCCTTGGACCCACTTCCGCTGCGGGAGAGCATCACCGTCCGCCGGCGGGCGTAGCTTCGAACTGATGAAGGCGCGCTCGACGTTCACCTGCTCGGAATGCGCGCAGACCACCGCGCGCTGGCACGGGCGGTGCCCCGGCTGCGGAGCGTGGAACACGCTCACCGAGGAGGCGTCGGCGCCCGCCTCGACCCGTTCGGGCCTGCCCGCGCGCTCGCCCGTGCGCCTGGGGGAGGTCCGCGCGGAGGAGGTCGCGCGGATGCGGACTCAGATCGGGGAGCTCGACCGCGTGCTGGGCGGCGGGCTCGTACCGGGCTCGCTCGTCCTGCTCGGCGGCGCACCCGGGATCGGGAAGTCGACGTTGACGACGATGGCGCTCGCGCGGCTGGCCGGCGCCGGGCGCCGCACGCTCTACGTCAGCGCCGAGGAGTCCGCCGCGCAGGTGCGCCTACGCGCCGAGCGGCTGGCCCCGGGAGCGCTCGACGTGCCCATCCTCGCCGAGACCGACCTCGGCGTCGTGCTCGCCACGCTCGAGGCCGAGCGCCCGGAGGCGTGCGTCATCGACTCCATCCAGACCTTGCACCACGACGCGCTCACCGGCGCTCCTGGGTCGGTCGGGCAGGTGCGCGAGGCGGCGGGGGAGATCGCCCGGGTGTGCAAGGCGCGCGGGATCGCGGTCATCCTCGTCGGCCACGTGACCAAGGAGGGCGCGCTCGCCGGGCCCCGGGTCCTCGAGCACCTCGTGGACTGCGTGCTGCAGTTCGAGGGGGAGCGCGAGCGCACCTACCGGACCCTGCGCGCGCTGAAGAACCGCTTCGGCTCCACCCACGAGGCGGGCGTGTTCGAGATGCGCGAGGACGGGCTGGCCGAGGTGCTCGACGCCTCGGCGCGCTTCGTGGGCGAGGCGACGGGCAAGCCGGGGTCGGTGGTCCTCATCGCGATGGAGGGCTCGCGTCCGCTGCTCGTGGAGGTCCAGGCGCTCGTCTCCCCGTCCGAGCTCGTGCCCCCGCGGCGCGTGGTCTCGGGGATCGATCGCAACCGCCTCGCGCTGGTGCTCGCCGTGCTCGGGCGCCACGCGGGCGTGGGGGCCGGCGCAGCGGACGTGTTCGTCAATGTCGTCGGCGGGGTGCGCATCGACGAGCCGGGGGCGGACCTCGCGGTCGCCCTCGCGGTGGCCAGCGCGGTCCGGGGCGTGGCGTGCGGAGCCGGATCCCGCCCGCCCGCGCCCCTGGCGTGCTTCGGCGAGCTCGGCCTCACCGGCGAGGTGCGCACGGTGGCCCACGCCGAGCGGCGACGCGCCGAGGCGACGCGGTTCGGGTTGGCCGGCGTGCTCGGCCCGCCGGAGATCGG
>JBBSGJ010000177.1:0-4664 GCA_038254195.1 Solirubrobacterales bacterium | reverse complement strand
GGCGTGGGCGCGGAAGCGGATCGCGGCCTCCCCGCGGGCCGAGCTCGTCGAGGTCGTGGAGGGGGCCGCCCTCGAGATCATCGGGCAGCTCGACCCCGGATGGGACCTGGCCTTCATCGACGCCGACAAGGAGAGCTACCCCGCCTACCACGACGCGCTGCTCCCGCGCCTCGCGCCCCGCGGCCTGCTCGTCCTCGACAACACGCTGCTCTCGGGCCGCGTGCTCGCCCCGGCGGACGATGCCGGAGCGCGGGTGATGGCCGAGCTCAACGACCGGATCGCGGCCGACCCCGACGTCGTCGCCGTGCTCGTGCCGCTGCGCGACGGGGTCACGCTGGTGCGCCGGGCCGAGCACTAGCGAGCGCGGCCAGGATCTTGTCGTCGTGCGTCCTCGGATGGGCGCGCGCCAGGACGTGGGCGATCTTCTGATCGGGGTCGATCACGAACGTCGTGCGCGCGACGCCCCAGTGGGTGCGGCCGTACATGTTCTTCTCCACCCAGGCGCCGTAGGCCTCGGCGACGCCGTGGTCGGCGTCGGAGAGCAGGGGGAAGTCCAGGCCGTGCTCGGCGGAGAAGGCGGCGAGGATCTCCGGGGCGTCGGTGGAGACGCCGAGGACCCCGGCGTCGGCCGCGGCGTAGTCCTCCGCGCGGTCGCGGACGTTGCAGGCCTGTTGGGTGCAGCCCGGCGTCCCGGCCCGCGGGTAGAAGTACAGGACCGTCCAGCGATTGCGACGATCGGCGAGCGAGACGGGGGCGCCGTGCTGGTCGGGGAGGGTGAAGTCGGGGGCGGGGTCTCCGGGAGCGAGCATGCCCGCCATCGGAGCAGACGGCACGCCGCCTACTTGAGCAGGCGGGAGAGTCGGCGGTCTTTCAGCAGCTTTCCGCCGGTCTGATCGCGTGGGCAGTAGCACATGACGTAGTCCTCGTAGAAGACCGCCTCGATCCGGTCACCGCAGCGCGGGCACGCGTCCCCCTGCTTGCGGTGGACGCGGAGGGGCAGCGGGAGCTTGTCGGGGATGGGGAGGGCCACGACCTCCTCGTAATGCGCGAGTGCGCGACCGAGCTCGCCCACCACCGCCGCCCGGAGCCGCGTCGCCTCGTCGGAGTCGAGATCCTCGCCGCGCTTGAACGGCGACAGCTCTGCGCTCCAGAGGATCTCGTCCACCCACGAGCGCCCGATCCCCGCGATCACGCGCTGGTCGCGGAGCAGGCCGTGCAGGGGACGGGACTGGGCGAGCAGCGCGCCGAAGTCCGGCGGCGGGTCGGGCCACGCCTCGGGCCCGAGCGTGGCCACGGCCTCGTCGCCATCGACCTCCGCGTCGCCGCGCAGCAGCTTCACCCACGCCCGCTGCTTGGTCCCGAACTCGCGCAGGCGCAGCTCGCGCCCGTCGGTGAACCGCAGGAGCAGGCGCGACGTACGGTCTCGCAGAGAGGCGCGCGTGTTCCAGAGCTGCAGACGACCGGCGGACATGAGGTGCACGAGCACCCGGAGGTCATCTGTGGCCTCGACCACGAGCATCTTCCCCCGCCGCCCGACCCCCGTGAGCTTCCGCCCCTCGAGTGCCGTCAGCGGCGGGTCGAACGTCTTGAGCGCATTGATCCCCGGCGCGAGCGCGGACTCCACCTCGATCCCCGACACCGCAGCCCCGAGCCGCCGCGCGGTGATCTCGACCTCGGGAAGCTCGGGCACGGGGACTGAGCCTAATCCTCACCCGCCGTTTAGGGACCTTCACCACCGGTTAACCGGCGCCGCCCACACTGGCTCGAAATGAACGACGTCCTGGCCATCGCCGGCGACGCCTCCCGCGACGACGAGCTCGTGGAGGAGGTGGCCCGCCGCCACCCCCGCGAGGTGACCATCGTCATCGACGACGACGAGGACGACGCGGGGGCCTGGGCGTGGGACGAGAGCCCGCGCGGGCTGGCGCTCCGCGACCGGCTCGCCCGCCTGCTCACGGCCATCGAGCTGCGCACGGGTGCCGCGGTGATGGGCCTCGTGGGCGACCTGTACCCCTTCCGCGGGCGCTGGTTCGAGGACGTCGTCGACCCCGGCCTGCCCCGGGCCGCGCTGCCCTGAGTATGTGTCGCTATTCGCGACTGGGGACCCACCTCCGGCGGCCATTAGACCACTCGGCTTTCGCCGAGCGGTGCCCTCCGCTCCGGCACCCCTAGCTCCCCTGGGCGATCGCGGCCAGGTCGGCCGGCCGCAGCAGCACGAGCAGCTCTCCCGCCCCGTGGCTCAGTCGTACCCCGGCCACCCCGCCCTTCTTCATCCCCACCCGGCCGCCCGCCAGGTCGAATATGAGCTGGGAGAAGTCCGGCTCGTGGCCCACGAGCAGGACGCGTTCGTCGGCGCCGAAGCGGCGGAGTGTGGCGACGGCCTCGCGCCGCCCGTAGTCCCCGCCCCGGAGCGCGCGCTCGAGCTCGACCTCACCCACGTCGGCGAGCTCCGCCGTCGCGCGGGCGCGCGCCTTGGGCGAGCTCAGGACGGCGGTGAACTCCAGCCCGAGCGCGCGCAAGGCCGTGCCCGCAGCGCGGGCCTGCGCCTCCCCCTTCGGCGTCAGCCGCCGCTCGTCGTCCTTCCGCGCGCCGTGGGGCTCGGCGTCGCCGTGCCGGAGAAGCCAGAGTTCCTGGGCCACGCGCGCATTATCCTCGCCCGCCGCCCCTGACCGCCCTCGCCCCCGACGACATCGTCCCCACCTTCGCCCAGGCGGAGGCCAACGAGCGCGCGCCGCTGGTGGTCCTCGAGGGGCTCCTGCCCTTCCTCGACGCCCACGATCTCGGCGAGGGTGAGCCCGAGATCACCCCGCTCGGCGAGGGGCACTCGAACGTCACCTACCTCGTCCGTCGCGGCGGCGCGGAGCTCGTCCTGCGCCGGCCGCCACGCGGACCGCTCCCTCCCAGCGCCCACGACGTACTGCGCGAGGCCCGCGTGATGATGGCCCTCGCCGGGACGGCCCGCGTTCCCCGCGTCCTCGCCGTCGGCGACGACGCGGGGGTGATCGGCGCGCCCTTCTACGTGATGGAGCGGGTCCCGGGACACGTCGTCACGAGCGGAATCCCCGCCGAGCTCGACTCCCAGGAGGACCGCCGACGGATGGGCGAGGAGCTCGTCGACGCGCTCGTCGAGATCCACGCGACGGACTGGCGCGCGGCCGGCCTGGAGGGCTTCGGCAAGCCGTCCGGGTACCTCGAGCGCCAGCTCCGCCGCTTCGGTGGGCTGTGGGAGCACAACCGCACACGCGACATCCCCTCGGTCGAGCGCGTCGGGCGCTGGCTCGGCGAGCATCTGCCCCGATCCCCCGCCGCCACCGTGGTCCACGGCGACTATCGCCTGGGCAACACGATGATGGCCCCCGCCGCGCCTGCCCGCCTCGTGGCGATCTTCGACTGGGAGATGGCGACGATCGGCGACCCGCTCGCCGACCTCGGCTACCTCTGCGCGCTGTGGACGGACGCCGAAGACCCGATATCGGACCCGCCCGCCCTGTTCGAGCTCTCCGCGGTGACCCGGCAGCCCGGCTTCCCGCGCCGCGCCGAGCTCGTCGCCCGCTACGAGGAGCGCTCGCGCCGCTCCATGTCCGACATCCGCTGGTATCAGACCCTCGCCCTGTGGAAGGCGGTCGTCTTCATGGAGGGCAACTACAGGCGGGCGGTGTCGGGGACGACCGACGACCCGTACCTCAAGGGCTTCGGGGAGGGCGTCCTCGAGCTGGCGAAGCGCGCGGAGGAGACCGCGCTCGGTGGCTAGGAGATGATGCTCGACGCCTGTGTCTCCTCCTCACCCCGCGGCGATCAGCGCCACCCCCGCGAGCACCAGCCCCACCCCCGCCTCCTGGATCCGGCGCACGCGCTCGTGCAGGATCCCGCGTGCGAGCAGCACCGTGGTCACGGGATACAGCGACCCCAGCACGGCGACCACCGACAGCAGCCCCTTCCCCGTGGCCGCCGCGTAGAGCGCGTTGGCGCCGAGGTCGCCCGCCCCCACGAGCACGAGGGCGCCGAGGGTCAGCGGCGCCAGGGCGGGGCGCAGCGGCGGCCGGGCCGTGAGCACGATCGCACCCATGAGTGCCACCGACGCCGTCCGCGCCGCCAGCAGCGCCCACGCCACTCCGCCCTCCGACGCCGGTTTGAGCAGCGTGAGGAAGATCCCGAAGCCCGCGGCGGCGACCAGCGCCAAGCCCACCGCGCGCCGGGCGTCGGCGGCGCGGGACGCGTCCTCGTGGTGCTCGCGCGCGGCCAGCAGCACCCCTCCGAAGGCGAGCGCCATGCCGAGGCCCTGCACCACCGAGGGCGAGTCCCCGCTCGCCAGTCCCGCGGCCACCGGCAGCGCCGCCCCCGTGGCGGAGATCGGCGCGACGATGCTCATCGTCCCCACCGCGAGGGCGCGATAGAACGCCGCGAGGGCGACGATCCCCGCCGCTCCGCCCACCGCCGCGAGCGCGAGCTTGTCGATCCCCGGCCGCGGAGGCGCCGCGAGCACGACGACGAGCCCCACCCCCACGAGTCCCGCCGCCTGCGAGAGCAGCGCCACGCCCAGCACGTGGACGCGCTTCGCCGTCAAACCCCCGAGGAAGTCCGCGCTCCCCCACAGCAGCGCGGATCCCAGGGCGAGCGCGATCGCCGTCAGTCGCGCTTCCCGCGCCCGTAGAGCAGCTTCACGC
>JBBSGJ010000176.1:0-4665 GCA_038254195.1 Solirubrobacterales bacterium | reverse complement strand
GTCGAGTGTCGGGGCGCCGCCCGGCTTGTGGAGCTGACCCTTGCCGCGGCCCTTGGCCTCGTTCTCGAGCGCGCGCTCCGTCTGGTCCCTCGCGGGCGCGCCCTGGAGCTTCTCCTGAGGCTTGCGCGTGCGGGGCTTGCCTCCCCGCCTGGGGCCGGCGCCCGACCCCGAGGGGGAGGGTTGCACCGAACCGCCCCGGGGCGTGGTGCGCGTCGGGGTGGTGCGCGGAGGGGTGGTGCGCGGAGGGGTGGTGGTGCGCGTCGGTGTCGCGGGTGTCGTCGCCGACGGCGGGGTGGTGGGCGACGGCGCCGGCGGCGGAGGAGCCGGGGCTGCCGGCGTGGTGTCGGTGATCCCAACGACGGGGAGGGAGACCCCGGGGATCCTGATCTGGTCGACCGGGGTGCCGGGCGGCACGTCGACCGTGACCGTGATCTGCGCGCCGCCGAGGAGGGTCACGACGAGGGTGTGCGGCTGCGCGCCCGCGGGAAGCACGAAACCGAACAGCCCGATGCCCACGGTCCCGGCCGTGAGCGGCGCAATCAGCAGCTTCCTCATCCTCATGTGGACGACCTGTCTCCTCCCGAGCGACGGTCCACCCGGCGGCGGCCAGCGGAAAAGCTAGCACCGGACCGGTGTGTGACCCGGGAACCTACTCAAGGTGGAGGTCGGATGCAACGGGGAACCGTCGACTGTTCCTCGGGCCTCACCCTCCGCTTGACCCTGAGTCATCCGGAATCCCCGACGCGTCGCCTACTCTCGCCCCATGCACCCCGACGACGACCCGTCCCTCCGCTCCCGGCTTTCCCGTCAAGGTGAGGACGCCCTCGGCCGCGCCGCCCAGGAGCTGCTGGCCAATCCGCTCGTCACCGGCGCCGTCCAACGGGCGCTCGGCGCGCGGGAGAAGGCCACCCAGGCCCAGGAGGTCGCGATGAGCGCCCTCAACCTCCCCTCGGCGGCGGATCTCGAGCGTCTCACGCGCCGGCTGCGTTCGGTCTCGCAGCGGCTCGAGGGCCTCGAGGACGGCCTCGACCGGATCGAGGGCCGGATCCAGGGCCTGGGATCGTCGTCCGCGCTCGAAGTCCGCCTCGGCGGCCTGGAGACCAGGCTCGACGCGCTGCTCGCCGAGCTCGGCGAGCTGCGCGGGACGCTCGGCCCCCAGGTCGACCCGCTCCCGCGCGAGCAGGAGCGCCTACGCGTGGACGGCGACTCCTAGAGGAGCGCCAGCGCCGCGTGGCCGAGGCGCCGGGCGGCTTCTTCGAGCGCCTCGTCGCCGATGTGCTGCCGGCCGGCCGGTCCGTCGAGGACGTCGGACACGGTCAGCACCGCGGCGGCGCGCACCCCGCGCAGCCGGGCGAGGGTGAACAGCGTCGCGCACTCCATCTCCACGGCGACCGCCCCCGCGGCCGCCCAGCGGGCTCGCGCCGCGGCCTCCTCCTTGTCGTCGCGCGCGTAGAAGAGATCCGTCGAGGCCACCCGCGCTCCCTCGCGCTCCGGGACCGCCGCCACCCATCCCCGGGCCCCGAGGCCGAGCGACGCTCCGTCCTCCGCGAGGGCCTCCCCCACGGTGAGGACCGCCCCGAGCTCCCACTCCGGGCCCAGCGCGCCGCAGGTCCCCGCCCGCACGAGCTCGCGCGCGCCCAGTCCGATGAGCTCCTCGATCACGATCGCCGCGCTCGGCCCGCCCATACCCGTGCTCTGGATCGTGAGCAGCCCGCCGCTGACCGCTTCACCCGTGTAACCCCAGAGCCCGCGGTGGTGGTTGAACATCCTGGGTGCCTCGAGCAGCTCCTGGGCGAGCAGGAGCGCGCGGCCCGGATCTCCCGGGAGCAGGACCCGCTCCGCCAGCTCGGCGGTCGCTCTCAGGTGCAAGGGGGAGGCGCGGCCCAACCTTCCGGCGAGCTTACGATGGACCCACACCCCCCCGACGAGGAGGACGAGGATGGCCCCGAGGTTCCGAGACGCCGACGAGTTCCAGGAGGCCCTGGACGCCGTCTTCACCCTCATGGACGAGGATCCCGACATGGGTCCGAAGCTCCGCGACGCCGATGTTCCCCAGCGCTTCGAGTTCGACGACCTGGGGCTCGTCCTCAACGTCCGCGCGGGGGATCCGGACGCCGGCGAGGGCAACCTCGAGTGGGAGTGGTCCGATGACGTGGACTGGGAGCCCCGCGTGCGCATGACCATGTCCTCGGAGACCGCGAACAAGTACTTCCAGGGCAAGGAGAACGTGCCCATCGCCATCGCCCGGCGGCGGATCAAGACGGGGGGCGACGTGAAGGCGTCGCTGGCCCTGCTGCCGATCACCAAGCCCGTCTTCGCGCAGTACGCACAGCTCGTGGAGGAGCGTTGGCCCCACCTGAAGGCCTGACGCTCGCGCGGTCGCGCGGCGCGTCGGGTCGCCCCGTTCGTGGCCCGCGCCGGCGGGGACTAGGGTCCCGCCGTGCTCGACGGCGTCGCCGCGATCGCCCCGCCCGTGCTCGTGCTCTTCTCGGGCGGGCGGGACTCCACGTGCCTGCTCGACCTCGCCGTGCGCGCCCACGGTGCCGGCGCCGTGCGCGCGCTGCACGTGAACTTCGGGCTGCGGGAGGGAGCCGACGGCGACGAGGCGCACTGCCGGAAGGTCTGCGCCGGGCTCGCGGTGGAGCTCGAAGTCGTGCGCGCCGGCGAGCCTCCCCCGCGCGGGAACCTGCAGGCCTGGGCGCGGGAGGAGCGCTATGCGGCGGCAATCCGCCACGCCGGGGGCGCGACGATCCTGGTGGGTCACACCCGCTCCGACCAGGCCGAGACCGTGCTCTACCGCCTGGCCTCCTCGCCATCGCGCCGGGCGCTGCTGGGGATGCGTTCGCACGACGGGCGCCTGGCCCGACCGCTGCTCGGGGTGTCGCGGGAGGAGACGGCGGCGTGGTGCGTCGAACATAGGCTGGCGTGGCGTGAGGATCCCTCCAACGCCGACGCCTCCTTCTCACGTACGCGCGTGCGCGCAGGCCTGCTGCCGGCGCTGCGCGCCGTGCATCCCGCCGCGGAGGAGAACGTCGCGGCCGCCGCCGCCCTGCTGCGCGACGAGGCCGAGGTGCTCGACGGGCTCGTGGCCGCCGAGACGCGACGGGAGCGGATCTCCGTCGAGCGCCTGCGCGAGCTCCATCCCGCGCTCGCCCGGCTCGTCGTGCAGGAGCTCGCCGACCGGGCGGCGGGGCGGCTGGTGCCTGGAGCCGCTCGCCGCTTCCCGGACGTCCTGGCTCTCGGGGGCGAGGGCGCGCTCGACGTCGGCGGCGGAGTGCGGGCGAGGGTGGAGCGCGGGGTCTTGAGCTTCGGGCCGTCGGAGGGGCGGGCCGCGCGCCAGGAGGCTTCGACCTCGTGATCGGAGAGATCCTCGTCGAGGAGGAGAGGCTCCGGGCACGGGTCGCCGAGCTCGGCGCCCAGGTCTCCCACGACTACGCCGACCGCGACCTCCTGCTCATCGGCGTGTTGAAGGGGGCGGTGTTCTTCCTCTCGGACCTCATGCGCGCGCTCACCGTCCCGTGCGAGGTGGACTTCATGGCCGTGGCGTCCTACGGGTCGGCGACGAAGTCCTCGGGCGTGGTCCGGATCCTCAAGGATCTCGACGCGGCGATCGAGGGGCGCGACGTGCTCATCGTCGAGGACATCGTGGACTCGGGCCTGACCCTCCAGTACCTGCTGCGCAACCTCGGCGCGCGGAACCCGGCGTCGCTGGAGGTCTGCGCGCTGCTGACCAAGCCCGAGCGGCGTAAGGTCGAGCTGACCCCGCGCTACGTGGGCTTCGAGATCCCCAACACGTTCGCGATCGGGTATGGGCTCGACCACGCCGAGAAGCACCGCAATCTGCCGTACGTAGCGGCGCTCGCGGTACCCTGAGAGGTCCGGATGAGCAGGTTCTTCAAGAGCGCCGCCTTTCCCATCCTCATCGTCGTGGTGCTGGCGTTCTTCGCCCAGCGCCTGATCTCCCCCGGCCAGCAGGGCACCAGGCCCGACTTCGGCCAGTTCCTCACCCAGCTCGACCAGGGGCAGATCCAGAGCGTCAACGTCAAGACGAAGTCGAACGTCATCGAGGTGACCGATCGCGGCGCGGCCGGCGCCGCCGGCAAGAAGTACGAGGTCGGCTACCCGGAGTTCTACGCCACCACGCTCGTCAACCGGCTGGAGAAGGTGGAGAAGGAGAACCCCGGCTTCAAGTTCGACGTCGAGCCCGCGAAGTCCAACGGGTGGCTGTCGCTGCTGACGTACGTCCTGCCCTTCCTCATCTTCATCGGGTTCTGGATCTTCCTGATGAACCAGGTCCAGGGCGGTGGCTCGAAGGTCATGTCCTTCGGGAAGTCCCGGGCCAAGCGGCTGTCGGTCGACTCACCGAAGATCACCTTCCGCGACGTCGCGGGCGTGGACGAGGCCGTGGAGGAGCTCCACGAGATCAAGGAGTTCCTCGAGAACCCGAAGAAGTTCCAGGCCCTGGGGGCGCGGATCCCCAAGGGCGTGCTGCTCTACGGGCCTCCGGGCACGGGCAAGACGCTGCTCGCCCGGGCGGTCGCCGGAGAGGCCGGCGTGCCGTTCTTCTCGATCTCCGGGTCGGACTTCGTCGAGATGTTCGTCGGTGTCGGCGCCAGCCGGGTCCGCGACCTGTTCGAACAGGCCAAGCAGAACTCGCCGGCGATC
>JBBSGJ010000175.1:0-4695 GCA_038254195.1 Solirubrobacterales bacterium | reverse complement strand
GGCGGTGCTCGCGGGGATGGCGCTCGCCCGGCTCGGCGTGCCGCTCGTCCAGCACGTCCGGGAGGACTTCACGCCCTACGGCTCGCTGTGGCCGCCCTGGCGGCAGGCGCTCTCGCGCGCGGACGCGCTCCTGGCGATCTCGGGGTCGGTCGCGGCGCAGTTCGAGCTCGGGAGCCGCGTGCGGGTGGTGCCGGACGGGCTCACCGCCCTGTCCGCCCTCCCCTCCCGGTCGGCGGCGCGGCGCGCACTCGGGCTGGCGCCGGACGCGTGGGTCGTCGCCCTGCCCGGCCGGCTGGCGCGGTGGAAGGGGCAGGACGTCCTGCTGCGCGCCCTGCCCGCTCTTCCAGGGGCGGTCGCCGTACTCGTGGGCGGGGCGTGGCGGGACGATCCCGCCCCGCTCGTCGCGCTGCAGCGTCTCGCAGGCGAGCTCGGGGTGGCCGATCGGGTGCGGTTCCTCGGAGTGCGTGAGGACATGGAGAACGTCCTCGCCGCCGCCGACGTCGTGGTCCAGCCCTCGACGGGCCGCGAGCCCCTGGGCAACGCCGCGCTCGAGGCGGCCGCGGCCGGCCGACCCGTCGTCGCGAGCGCGTACGGCGGCCTGCCCGAGGTCATCACGGATGCGGAGACGGGGCTGCTCGTGCCGCCGGGGGACCCTTCCGCGCTGGCCGCGGCGCTCGGGCGACTCCGCGGGGATCCCGAGCTCGCGGCGCGGTTGGGCGCTGCGGCCTCCGCGGACGTCTCCCGGCGCTTCGCGGCGCGACGGCTGCTCGACACCGTCCAGGAGATCTACGACGAGGTGGTTCTCAGGTCCGGGAAGGCGGAATGAGCCTGCAGGGCGGCGCTACGCCACGCTCCCGTGCGCCGCCGCCAGCGCCCCGGCCACGCACACCGCCGCCAGCGCCAGGCACCCCAGGTACGCCAGCACGTCCTGCCGGCGCCGTTCGCCCAGCTCCACGAGCACGAGCGCGGCCAGCCCGCCGGCGATCAGGCCGCCGAGGTGGCCGCCCAGCGAGATCTTCCCGGCGAAGGACACGGTGAAGACGACGTTGATGAGCAGCGTTGCTCCCAGCCCCGACTCCCAGATCGGGATTCCCCGGTCGCGTGCGAGCACGATCGCCCCGCCCAGGAGCCCGAACGCCGCCCCCGAGGCGCCGACGGTGGGCGAGTCGGGCGAGAGCAGGAGCGCCCCGAGCGACCCCCCGAACAGCGCCACGAAGTAGAGGGCCACGAACCGTGGGCGCCCCAGCGCCGGCTCGAGCATCCCCCCGAGCACGTAGATGAAGAACATGTTCAACAGCAGGTGGATCGGGCCCGCGTGCAGGAAGCCCGACGTCAGCAGCCGCCAGTACTCGTGCTGGCCGCCGACGACGGCCGAGTAGAGGTCGCCGCGCGCGATGAGCTCCCCCCCGCCCCGCAGCGCGGCCTGGGGGTCGAGCACGGACGCCGCGATGAACACCAGCACGTTGATCCCGATGAGCACGTACGTCGCCGTCGGCTGCGTCCGGGTCGAGCGGAGGTTGCGGACCTTCGTCTTCTCGCGCGAGCACTCCGGACAGCGCATCCCGACGGACGTCGTGGTCATGCAGTCCGGGCAGATGGGCCGCCCGCACGACGAGCACGAGACGCCGGTCTCGCGGTCGGTGTGGCGGTAGCACGTCTGCTCCATACCCCGCCTGCGACGCTAGCAGCGGGCCCTTACAGCGAGCCGACGACGACGGGCTGTCGCGAGGGCGTGCCCGTGGGGCTCCGGCCCGCGGGCTCCGAGGAGACCAGCACCCGGTAGGCCCGGCGGGCGCCCGCGGGCAGGTCGACGGCGGCGGTGCCGTCACGATCCACGAAGAAGGAGGTCTGGGTCGCCTCCGGCGCCGCGTTGGAGGACGGCTGGAGCCAGACCTGGTAGGCGCGTCCGGCGCCCGGGGCGGGCATCCGCGACACGTGCAGCGTGCTGCGCTCGCCGACGAGGTCGACACGCGCCTGCGCCCCGTGGCCCGCGGGCGCGGAGAGCGCGACGGTCCGGTGCGAGACGCCGTCGCCCTGGAGCAGGTCCCGCGCCGTCCACCCGCCCACCATGGCGACGACCGCCGCGGCGGTGGCGACCATCGCGCCCCACGGGCTGAGCTGGAGCGGCCCGAAGCCGAACCTCCGCCGCGGAGGACGGTCGGCGGCGGGGCCGGCGGCGCGGAGCAGCTCGGCCTCGGACTCGACGACGGCGAGCACCCGCGAGCGCAGGTCGCGCGGCGCCCGGGCCGGCGGAGCCGACAGGGCGAGGGCGCCGGTGACGGCACGATCCTGCGCGAGCTCGTGCGCGCACGTCCCGCAGGAGGTGACGTGGGCCTCGAAGTCCGCCCGCTCCTCCTCGGGCAGCGCGCCGAGGGCGTAGGAGGCGACGAGGTCGGTCTGGGGGTGGGCCTCGCTCACGGCGCCAGCCCCTGCTGTTCGATGGCCCCGCGCAGCTTGGCCAGGGCGAGGCGCATGCGGCCCTTCACCGTGCCCACGGGAGCGTCCAGAAGATCGGCTATCTCGGTGTGCGTGAAACCGCCGAAGTAGGCGAGCTCCACGACGCGCTTCTGGTCGGCCGGGAGGACCTCGAGCGCGTCGCGGACCCGGGCCCCCTCGTCGCGGCGGGCGACCTCGACCTCCGTGCGCTCGGCGGCTTCCGCACGCTCCTCGAGCCCCTCGTCGCTCGCGCGGCGACGGCTGTGCACCAGCGCGCGGCGCAGGGAGTCGATCGCCCGGTTGTGGACGATCCCCAGCACCCACGTGCGTACGGAGCCGCGGTTGCGGTCGTAGCGACCGCCCGAGCGCCACAGGGAGAGGAAGGCGTCCTGGACGACCTCCTCGGCCTGCGTGCGGGTGCCGCACATGCGATAGGCGAGGGAGAAGGCGACGCCGGAGTGGCGGTCGTAGACCACCGAGAAGGCGCGCGCGTCGCCGCCCTGGACGAGGGCCATGAGGTCCTCGTCGGCCAGGCGCTCCAGCGAGCCACTTTCTCCGCGCCGCATCGAGGTTCCTAACGCGCCGGCGTCTGGGCCGGATCAGCGGAAGACACGACGCGCCTCGCGCCGCACGTCGCGGACCGTCTGGGTCGCCAGGTCCAGCGGGGAGCGCGCGGCGGCCTGACGACGCCGGTGCGACCGGCGCACCCGCAACGCCACGAGAGCCGAGCCCGCGGCGCCGCCGACCACCGCGGCCGCCACGGGACGGGCCCAGTTGCGCGGGTCGCGCATGGCCGAGAGCTCCCAGGCCTCGAGCTCGTCGTAGGCCGCCTCGGCGAGGCCGGCGAGCGTCAGCTCCAGCCGGGCCTCGAGCGCGGCCGGCGGCTCGACGGGCGCGAGCGCACGCCGTAGCAGGGCCTCGAAGTCCCCGGGGGCCGAGGAGCTCATCAGACCACCGCCCTTCCGGCGGCGGTGCCCTGCGTCCCGCGCCGCTGGGCCACGATCCCCTCGAGCTGACGGATCGCGCGGTGCAGGAGCACCTTCGTCGCCCCGTCCGTGCGCCCGAGCGCCCGGGCGATCTCCCGGTTGTCCATCCCCAGGGCGAAGCGCATGATCAGCGCCTCGCGCCGGTCGTCGGGCAGCTCGGCCACGCCGGCGAGGATCTCGGAGAGCTCCTCGCGTCCCTCCACGAGGTCTTCGGTGGTGTGGACGTCGGAGACGATTCCGGCGTCCTCGAGCTTCGCCTCGGGCCGCCGGGACCGGTCCCGGTAGAAGTTCGCCGCCAGGTTGTGGGCGATGCGGATGAGCCACGGGCGCAGCGGGCGCCCGTCGGACTCACGCAGGGCACGCTCGTAGTGGCGATAGGCCTGGAGGAAGGTCTGCTCGGTGAGATCCTCCGCGTCGTGGTGGTTGCCGACGCGGTAGTAGGAGTAGGAGTAGACGTCGCGCAGGTGGGCCCGGTAGAGGTCGGAGAAGCGCCGGTCGAGCTCGGGCTTGTCCACACGGTCAAGGCTACGCGGGTCGCCGTCCAGGAGTCGGCCCCGAGGGAGCCCGCGACGACGACGCTGAGGTCGGCCGCGCTGCCGACGGTGATTCGGTCGGGCAGCGGCGGGGTGCCGCCCAGCCACTCCCACTGGAGGGCGACGCAGGCCCAGATGCGCTCGGTGACCGCCGCGGCGAGGCGCGGGGACGCCTGCTCGGCGCGCGGGAAGGTGAGCGGGAGTCCCACGCGGATCTGCACGTGGCGCGGGCGGATGCGCCAGCCGGAGCGCACGTCTTCGGTCCCGAGCACGGCGACGGGTACGAGGGGCACGCCCGCCTCCAGCGCCAGGCGCCCGACGCCGCGCTTCGGCGCGCCGAGCGGGCCGGGGCGGACGCGCGTGCCCTCGGGGAACATGAGGACGGAGCCGCCGCGGGCGAGGATCGCCTTCGCCGTCTCGATCGCGCCCGCGTCGGCGGTGCCCCGGGCGACGGGGAAGGCCCCCAGTGCGTTGAGGACCCAGGCCGCGAGGCGGTTCGAGAAGAGCTCCTGCTTGGCCATGTACTGGATGGGCTTCTTGGAGACCATTGCGATCACGAAGGGATCGAGGAAGGAGCGGTGGTTGGCCGCGAAGATGACGGGGCCGTCGGGTACGTGCTCGAGCCCGATCCGCTGCATGCGGAAGTACAGGCGGAAGAAGGGCTGGAGGAGCGCGCGGAGGAGCCAGTAGACGATGGGGTCGACCCCGTCCTCCCGGGCCCGGCGCTGAGGTGACTCGCG
>JBBSGJ010000174.1:0-4701 GCA_038254195.1 Solirubrobacterales bacterium | reverse complement strand
GTGGATCCCGTAGGCCTCGGCGGCGGCGGAGACCTCGCCCACGAGCTGCTCGGAGCCCCCGCTCGGCGCGAGGGCCGCGGGAGCCTGGAGCAGCCCCGTCCGTCCCCCGGCCGCGACGGCGATGGCGAAGCGGGGGAGCAGGACGCACACGACCATGTACGAACGCATGTTCGCACATGGGGAGGCGGCGTGCGCCGCAGGCGAAGAGCGCTACGGGCGCAGGACGGTGACCCGTACCGGCCCGCGGCCGGTGCGGGTGACCCGCAGCTGCGCGGAGCGCGGGCCGCACACGAGGAACCCCTTCGCACCGCCGACGCGGCCGTGGGGCAGGCGACGGCCGTGGGCGACGAGGCGCGCGGAGACGCGGGTGCCCCGGGGCGCCCGCACCCGGATGTTGGCGACCCCGTCGAGCGGAGTGGAGAGGGTCCGCACCGCGTACCGGCCGGTGATCGTGAACGAGCGGCCCGTCCGATGGCCCCAGGGGTGCTTCACGTCCGCGCGCACCGCGCGGAAGGAGGCCTCGTCGGGCGTGAGCAGGGGCGAGTAGCGCCAGGGGAGGTTGGGAAGCTTGTTCTCGGCGTAGTAGTTCTGCGCGAAGGACTCCGCCCAGCCCTCACCGGGGTTGTCGAAGTAGTGGCGGCCCTCGTCGCCCGGGAAGAGCCGCTGGTGCCGGGCCGCGACGCCCGGGCAGACCCGCTCCTGGCTGGCCCAGCGCTTGGGGCCGAAGGTGAGCGCGGGAAATGGCGCGTTCGAGCGGTGCCACGCCACGTGGTGGCCGTACTCGTGGGCGATGATGTAGGGCAGCGGTGCCTCGCCCGTCTGGTCCTCGCCGGGGACCCGCAGGATGTCGCCCGGGGTCGTATAGCACGCGAGCGCCTTGGCGAAGCAGTCCCGTCCGATCTCCGTGGGGGTCTCGATGACGAGCCTGAGGAGGCCGAGCTCCGCGCCGTGGTCGAGGCCGCCGAGGAAGTCGACGAAGGACTGGATGGACTCCGGGTTGTAGGTGTAACTCGGGGAGACGACGACGAGGATGCGGGTGCCGCCCTTCGTGCGGAAGTAGTGGCCCGGGACGAGCCGGCGGAGCAGTGCGGCCCGGGCGGCCGGCGCCGACCGGATGACGCGGTCGCGGACCGGCGCACCGAACGGCGAGGCGGGCAGGGCGTCGGGCTGGAGGGGAGCGAGCGGCCGGGGCGCGGCCGCGGCCGAGGCGGCGGGAGCGTAGACGGCGAGCCCGGCGACGGCGAGCAGAACCGCGCGCCTCATCGCGCCACCAGCCCGGGCTGCCCGAACATCTCCCCGAGCCGCGCGGCGACCGCGACATCGCCGAACACGTCGAGCCGCCCCTCCAGCAGCGCCTCCCCCGCGTCGAGCTCACCGGCGGCGATGCGCGCGAAGTCGGCCACCGAGGTCCGCAGCCGGACGGCGGGGTCCTCGCTCGTGCCGGGGCGCGCCCGCGCGCGGTCACCGGCGATCGTCACCGTCCAGCGATGGACCTCGCCGTCGGCGGCCTCGAGCTCGTAGAGGATGTCCCCGGCGAAGCCCTGAGCCGCCTCGGGCTCGAACCGGCGGACCATCTCGCCGAAGAGCGCGCGCAGCCCGCGCGGCCCGAGCAACCGGTCGAGGCCCGCGCCACCCGCGCGACGGATCACGGCGGAGAAGACGTCCTGCCGACGGTCGCGCATCTTCACGGAAACGAAGCTAGCGCCCGGGAGCCAGGGAAGGTCCGGGCTCCCACCGTCCCGAGGGTGCGGAGGGGGCCCCGCCCCGAGGGCGGGGCCCGGCTCCGGCAGGCCGGTAAGCCGGATCCTGTCGTGAGCAGCCATCCATCTATGCGGCCGACCTGGACCTCGGCGGGCCACCTGCGAACGGTCCTGCTTGGCCTTGCATCGGGTGGGGTTTGCCCGGCCGCCGCGTCACCGCGACGCCGGTGCGCTCTTACCGCACCATTTCACCCTTACCGGCCTACGCCCCCACGCGGGCGGGCGCAGACGTGGGCGGTGTCATTTCTGTGGCACTTTCCCGCGGGTCGCCCCGGGTCGGTGTCCCGACCACCCTGCCCTGTGATGTCCGGACTTTCCTCGAAGGCTCTGCGACCACCTCCGCGGCTGCTTGGCCTGCGAGGTGAAGCGTAGCTCAGCCGGCGTCACCGCAGCGAGGTGCCGCAGTCGGCGCAGCGGCCGCCGACGGGCTTCGCGCCCGCGCCGTACCGGGGGCGCATCTCCCCCGCGCAGAGTGGACACGCGACGGCGGCGTGGGCGGCCAGCCCCTCCCAGGCGCCGGACAGGATCCCGTCCAGCGTCGGGCCGGCGCCCGCGCCGCCGTCGTGGTCCTCCTCCGGGGAGACGAACGGCCTCGGCGGCGGCCGTTCGGCGAGCAGACTGGCCATGACGCTCAGAGCCTCCTGAGCAGGCCGACGACCCGCCCCAGTACCCGGACCTCCTTGGAGCGGATGGGCTCCATGGAGGCGTTCTCCGGCTGGAGGCGGATGTGGTCGCTCTCCCGGAAGAAGCGCTTGACGGTCGCCTCCTCGCCCACGAGGGCGACGACGACCTCTCCGTCCGCCGCGGTCTCCTGCGGGCGCACGACGACGAGGTCGCCCTCGAGGATGCCGGCGTCCACCATGGAGTCGCCTTTCACCCGCAGGACATACCCGCCCGACTCGCCCCCGACCTCCGGGGGCACGTCGACGTAGTCCTCGATGTTCTCCTCGGCGAGCACGGGCTGACCCGCGGCGACCTGACCGACGAGCGGCAGGCCCGGGGGCCTGACGACGTTCTTGACCGCGTCGGTGGCCCGGTCGAGCAGCTCGAGCGCGCGGGGCTTGGAGGGGTCTCGCCGTAGCAGCCCGACCTTCTCGAGGTTCGCGAGGTGGGCGTGCACGGTGGACGACGAGGCGAGCCCGACGGCCTTGCCGATGTCGCGCACCGTCGGCGGATAGCCGAACTTCGCCGAGTAGCTCTTGATGAAGTCGAAGATCTCCTGCTGGCGCTTCGTGAGGTCCACTGCGCGGGCTCCCGGGTGGTCGAACGAACGTGTGTTCGAGAAGACTACCCGAGGGCCGGACGGAAAGAACCGCGGCTATGATCGGGCACCTCTCCCCGCGCCGGTGGCGGAATTGGTAGACGCGCAAGGTTGAGGGCCTTGTGGGGGATAACCCCGTGGAGGTTCGAGTCCTCTCCGGCGCACTGGGAGAAGCGGCGGAGAGCGGCGCCTGGGCGTTAGTCTGTTACCCATGAAACTCGCGGTGGCAGGCAAGGGGGGCTCGGGCAAGACCTCGATCTCGGGAACGATGGCGCGGATACTCGCCCGTGACGGCCATCAGGTGCTGGCCATCGACGGCGACTCGAACCCGAACCTCGCGCTCACCCTCGGGATCGAGGCCGAGCGGCTCAACGACATCCCCACGCTCAGCCGTAATCTGCTGCGGCGGGACGCCGGCAAGGTCGAGCTGACCAAGACGCTCGAGGAGATCTGCGACAGCCACTCGCTGACCGCGCCCGACGGCGTACGGCTGCTCGTGATGGCCCACCCGCAGCACGCGGGCACCGGGTGACTGTGCTCCATGCACGCTACGGTTCGTAGCGTTATCGAAGCCGCCTCCGACTCCGCGGAGGATGTCTGCATCCTCGACACGGAGGCATCGCCCGAGCACCTCTCGCGCGGGACCGCCCAGTACGCCGATGCGCTCATCGCCGTGGTCGAGCCCTACTACAAGTCGCTGGAGACCGGTCGTCGGATGGCCGTCCTCGCCCAGGATCTCGGCCTCGCTCGCGTCGCCCTCGTGGCCAACAAGATCCGGGACGAGCGCGACGCCGAAGCCGTGCGCGAGTTCGCCAGGACCCACGGCCTGGAGATCGCCGGGATGGTCCCCTTCGACGATGCCATGCCCGCGGCCGAGCGCGCCCGTCTCGCCCCCCTCGAGCATGCCGCGGAGTCACCTGCGGTCGCCGCGATCGGGGCGCTGGCGCGTCACCTGGTGGAGGGGAATGGGCAGGCTTGACGCGCTGAGGATGCGGGAGGAGGTGCTCCAGGCGATGTACGAGGACTGCTGGTGCCACCACTCCCCGGAAGAGGCGGCGCGCCGCCTGGAGGATCTTGCCTACGTCCACTGACGCCGCCCCCGCCGTCCCCCGCGACTTCCTGCGCGCCTGCGTGCTGTTGCTTCTGCGCGAGCGCCGGGCGCACGGCTACGACCTGCTCGACCAGCTCGCGTCGCTCGGCTTCGCCCGCTCGGATCCCGGCCGCCTCTATCGCACGTTGCGAGCGCTGGAGGCCGAGGAGTGCGTGTACTCGGCCTGGGAGGGGTCCAAGGTGGGGCCCGATCGGCGGATCTACACGCTGACACGGACGGGCGCCGAGGAGCTGCACCGTCGCGCGCAGGGGCTCGTCGGCGCCGCCGAGCTGATGCGCGACTTCCTCGCCCGCTACGGGGAGTGGGTGGCCCTGCGTCGGAGCACCGAGCTCGAGGCGCTCGTCGCCGGGTACGGTGGGTCCGAAGCGGAGAGCGCGGCCGGCGGCAGATCCGAAGAGTCCGACTGAGAACGGGTCCCCGAACGCCGTCCGGCGTGACTCCAGGCGAGGGCGCGGAAGTCGCTCGGGCGCGCTGGAACGAGCGTCACCGGCCGCCGGACCGGATCTGGCCCCGCCGTCACGCTGGCTCACCGAGCATGCCGGGGTGCTCGACGCGCAGCCGCGGGGACG
>JBBSGJ010000173.1:0-4754 GCA_038254195.1 Solirubrobacterales bacterium | reverse complement strand
GAGCACACGGACTACAACGACGGGCTCGCGTTGGCCTTCGCGCTCTCCGTGGGGGTGCGGGCGGAGGCGGTCGGGCGCACCGACGGCCGCGTGCACGCCCGCGCCCTGGATCTGGGCGAGGAGGACGAGTTCGCCGTCGACGCGATCGAGCCCGTCCGGGGCTGGCGCGCCTTCGTGCGCGGGACGGTGGCCGAGCTACGCGCGGCGGGGCATGATCTCTCCGGCGCCGACGTGGAGTTCTCCGGGGACGTCCCGCGGGGGGCCGGGCTCTCCTCGTCGGCGGCGCTGACCGTGGCGCTCGCCCTCGCGCTCACGGGCGACGAGGACTTCGACCCGATCGCGCTCGCGCAGCTCTGCTCGCGCGTGGAGAACGAGTGGGTCGGCGCGGACACTGGGCTGCTCGACCAGCTCGCCTCCCTGCTCGGGCGGGAGGGACACGCGCTGCGCATCGACTTCCGCACGCTCGAGGTCACGCCCGTTCCGCTGGAGCTCGGCCCGTGGCGTCTCGTGGTCCTCGACTCCGGCGAGACCCACGACCTCGCCACGTCGGGCTACAACGAGCGCCGCGCGGAGTGCGAGCAGGCGCGGGAGCTCGTCGGGCTCGGAAGCCTGCGCGACGCCCGGACCGAGCATCTCCCGCTCCTGCCGGATCCGCTCGACCGCCGGGTCCGGCACCTCCTCGCCGCGAACGCGCGCGTGGAGGAGGCGGTCGGCGCGCTCGAGCGCGAGGACATAGCCGCGCTCGGCCCGCTGCTCGACGCCTCCCACGCGAGCCTCCGCGACCTCTACGACGCCTCGACGCCGGCGGTCGAGCGCACGGTGGACGCGCTGCGCGCCGCCGGCGCCGCGGGAGCGCGGATGATGGGCGGCGGGTTCGGCGGCTCCGTGCTCGCGCTGCTGCCCCCGGGCGTGGACGCGCCGTCGGAGGCGATCGAGGTGCGGCCGGGGCCCGGCGCGCGGCTCCTCAGGTAGCTCCGAGGGTCACTACATTTCTTGAAGTGTCAACGTTCTGGCGTCTTCTCGGCTTCCTGCGCCCCTACCGGCGGGGCGTCGCGTGGTCGTTCCTCCTCGCCTGCCTGGCCACCGCGGGCACCGTCGCGATCCCGTACCTCACCGGGCGGGCGATCGACGCCTCCCGCCGCAGCGACGCCGGAGCGCTGAAGCTCCTCGCCGCCGGGGTCGCCGTCGCCGGGATCCTGCGCCTGGCCCTGTCGGTCGTGCGGCGCCTCGTCGCCGGGCGGGTGTCGCTCGACGTGGAGCTCGACCTGCGCAACCGCCTCTACGAGCACCTCCAGGAGCTCGAGCTCGGCTTCTTCGACGGCCAGCAGACCGGACAGCTCATGTCCCGGGCGACCGTCGACCTGCAGTCCGTGCGCTTCTTCCTGGGCTACGGCCTGATCTTCATCGGGCAATCCGTGCTCTCCATCGTTCTGGCCGCGGTGGCCATGCTCTTCCTACAGCCCGGCCTGGCGCTGATCGCCCTCTCCCCCGTGCCGTTCGTCGTGCTCATCGCGTGGCGCTACAGCAGCGTCTCGCGTCCCGCGCTGCAGGAGGTGCAGCAGCGGATCGCCGAGCTCACCGCCGACGCCGAGGAGAACGTGGGCGGGATCCGCGTGGTCAAGGCGTTCGCTCGGGAAGACCAGCAACTGGGGAAGTTCGGGCGGTCGGTCGGCCGGGTCTTCGACGAGTCGATGCGCGCGACCCGCATCCGCTCCTTCTACACGCCGTTCATCGGCTTCCTGCCGAACCTCGGCCTCGCGCTGATCCTCCTCGTGGGCGGCCGGCAGGTCATCGACCGCTCGCTCACCCTCGGCGAGTTCGCCGCCTTCTACGCGTACCTGCTCATGCTCATCTCCCCCATGCGGACGCTGGGCTACATGCTCGGCTCCGCGCAGCGGGCCACCGCGTCGGGAGCGCGGATCTTCGAGCTGCTCGACCGCGCCCCGCAGCTCGTGGCGCCGGCCGGTGCCCCCGCCCTGCCTGCCGGTGGGGGCCGCGTCGAGCTGCGCGACGTCGAGCTCCGTTTCGCGGGCGCGCCCCGGCCCGCGCTCGACGGGATCGACCTCGACGTCGCCGCCGGGCGGACGGTCGCGCTCGTGGGCCCGACGGGCTCGGGCAAGTCCGCGCTCGTCTCGCTGATCCCGCGTCTCTACGATCCGACCAACGTCGAGGATGCTTCGCATCCTGACGTCGGTGCCCGGCGCGGAGCGGTGCTCATCGACGGCGCCGACGTCCGCTCCGTGGACCCGGGGAAGCTCCGCGCCGAGATCGCCGTCGTCACGGACGACCCGTTCCTCTTCTCGGCATCGATCCACGAGAACATCGCCTACGCCCGGCCCGAAGCCTCGCGGGAGGAGGTCGAGGCCGCCGCCCGGCGCGCCCAGGCGGCCGACTTCGTCGCGGCGCTTCCCGACGGCTACGACACGATGGTGGGCGAGCGCGGGCTGACGCTCTCGGGCGGCCAGCGCCAGCGGCTCGCCATCGCGCGGGCCCTGCTGGCCGACCCGCGGATCCTCATCCTCGACGACGCGACCTCCTCCGTGGACGCCTCGACCGAGCAGGCCATCAAGGAGGGCCTGCGGGAGGCGGGCACCGGCTCGCGCAGCGGCCTGGACGGTGCGGGGAGGACGACGTTCATCGTCGCCCATCGGCTCTCGACGATCGCGCTGGCCGACGAGGTCGTGGTCCTCGAGGCCGGCCGCGTCACCGCGCGCGGCACCCACGACGAGCTGCTCGAGGCCTCGGAGCTCTACCGGGAGATCGTGGAGAAGGGCATGCCCGACCGGGTGTTCCTCACCCAGAAGCCGCGCGAGCGCGAGGTGGCCGGGCTGTGATGAGGCGGGGCGCGACACGCGGAACGGCCGCCGCCGCGGCCGGAGCCACCGCGACTCCGGGCGGGTGGCGCGCCGCCCTGCGCCAGACCTCGGGCCGCGGGCGCCGGCTCCGTGGCCTCGTCGTGCTCCTGCGGCCCTACCGCGGGCGCGTGGCGCTGATGCTCCTCGCCCTCATCGCCGCCACCGCGGCGACGCTCGCCCCCGCGCCGCTGGCCAAGCTCGCCATCGACCGGGGCATCGTGCCGGGGAACCTCGGGGCGCTGGACTGGATCGTCGTGGGCTTCGTGCTCTCCGCGCTCGTGCTCTGGGGCGCGTCCTACGCGCAGGCCTACCTCGTCGGGTGGGTCGGCCAGCGGGCGCTGCAGGACCTGCGCCTGCGGCTCTTCGCCCACCTCCAGACGCTGTCCGTGTCGTTCTACGAGCGCAACCGGGCGGGGGTGATCCTCTCGCGGCTCACGAACGACGTGCAGGCGCTCGATCAGCTCGTCTCCGACGGGGTCACCACGCTGTTCGGGTCGACGTTGACCCTCATCGGGACGGTGGTGATCCTCTTCGTGCTGGACTGGGAGCTCGCGGCGCTGACCATGACGATCATCCCGGTACTGGCGATCGCGTCGTTCGTCTTCCGGCTCATCTCCGCGGAGGCCTACAAGCTCACGCGCGAGAAGGTCGCGCTCATCACGGCCTACCTGCAGGAGACGCTGTCGGGGATCCGCGTGGTGCGCGCCTTCGGGCAGGAGCCGCGCCACGTCGCGCGCTTCCGCGAGCTAAACGAGGCGAACCTCGACGCGAACATGCGGACGGTCAACCTGAACGCGGCGTACTTCCCCGCGGTGGAGCTGCTCTCGGCGCTGGCCACCGTGCTCATCCTCGTCGTCGGCGGCCTGCGGGTCATCCACGGGAGCATCGAGCCCGGCGTGATCGTCGGCTTCATCGCCGCGCTGAACAACTTCTTCGATCCCATCCAGCAGCTCTCGCAGCTCTACACGACCTACCAGGCGGGGATGGCGGCGCTCGACAAGATCTTCGAGCTGCTCGAGACCGAGCCCGACCTCGAGGATGCGCCCGGGGCGCGGGATCTCGGGCTCGTCCGGGGGGAGATCACCTTCGAGGGCGTCTCGTTCGGATATGGCTCCCACCACCCATCCCCGCCGGACGCCTACGCCCTGCGCGACGTCGACCTGGTGGTCCCGCCGGGGCAGACGATCGCGCTCGTGGGTTCGACGGGCGCGGGGAAGTCCACGTTCGCCAAGCTCGTCGCACGCTTCTACGACCCCACGGAGGGGCGGGTGCTGGTGGACGGGCAGGACCTCCGGGAGGTGACCGCCCAATCGCTGCGCTCGCAGATGGGAGTTGTCCCGCAGGAGGGCTTCCTGTTCTCCGGGACGCTGCGCGAGAACATCGCCTTCGGACGGATGGACGCGACCGACGCGGAGCTCGCCGCGGCGGCGAGTGCCGTCGGGGCCGAGGAGTTCATTGCCAGGCTGCCCGAGGGCTGGGAGACCGAGGTCGGCGAGCGGGGGGTCCAGCTCTCGGCCGGCCAGCGCCAGCTCGTCGCCTTCGCCCGTGCCCTCGTGGCCGACCCGCGCATCCTCATCCTCGACGAGGCGACGTCGAACGTCGACGTGCATACGGAGGCGCGCATCGAGCGCGGGATGCGCCGGCTGCTCGCCGGCCGGACGGCGATCGTCATCGCCCACCGGCTCTCGACGATCCGCACGGCGGGCCGGATCGTCGTGCTCGAGCACGGCCGGATCGTCGAGCAGGGCACCCACGAGGAGCTGCTCGAGGCCGGAGGCGCATACGCCGGCCTCTACGGGGCCTGGGCCGAGCAGGCCGTTTAGAGCGGGATCCCTGGGCGCGCGGGCGCTTGGCTAGCCCGCCCCGATACCGCCGGAGTCGCCGCTGCCGTTGCCGCTG
>JBBSGJ010000172.1:0-4802 GCA_038254195.1 Solirubrobacterales bacterium | reverse complement strand
GAAGGGCACGAGGCGCTCGGCGGTGCCCTGCTCGCGCGCGGCGCGCACGGCGCCGGCGCCCAGGAACCCCGTGTCCTCCTTGCACGCCCAGCCCAGGCCGGCCTCGATCGGGTTGCGCTCCTCGGAGAGGTCGTTGCCGTAGAGGTGGAAGCAGGCCTCGAGGCGGAGGGTGTCGCGGGCGGCCAGGCCGCAGGGGGTGACGCCGCGGTCCAGGAGGGTGTCCCAGACGGTGGGGGCGTCGTCGGGAGCGAGGAGGAGCTCCACGCCGTCCTCGCCCGTGTAGCCCGTGCCGCACACGAGGGCGGGCGCGCCGGCCACGGTGAGCTCGGCGGTGTGGAAGCGCGCCGGAAGCTCGCCGTCGGCGAGTGCGGCGACACGGGCGCGCGCCGCGGGGCCCTGCACGGCGAGCATGGCGAACTCGTCGCGGGCGTCGAGGACCTCGGCGTCGAAGCGCGCGCCCTGCTCGGCGAGGTGGGCGAGGTCCGAGTCGTGGTTCGACGCGTTGGTGACGGTGAGGAAGGAGCCGTCGGTGAGCCGGTAGGAGAAGAGGTCGTCGAGGACGCCGCCGTCCTCGCGGCAGAGCAGGGCGTACTGGGCGCCGCCCGGGGCGAGCTTCGTCACGTCGTTGGTGACGAGGCGCTGGAGCAGGGCCTCGGCCTCGGGTCCCCGGGTGCGGACCTGGCCCATGTGGGAGACGTCGAAGATCCCCGCGGCGCGGCGGACGGCGAGGTGCTCGGGGCGGACGCCGGCGTAGGAAACCGGCATCTCCCACCCGGCGAAGGGGACGAGCCGGGCGCCGAGGGCCTCGTGCTGCGGGAAGAGCGTCGTGCGACGGAGCTCCGTCCCGGGGGCGGCCACGGCGCGGCAGCGTAGCCGAGCCACCCGGTCGCGGCCGGCGGCCCTCGCGTAGCCTGCTGAAACGATGGCGCGGCGGGGGCTTCTGGCCGGACTCGCGGGGCTCGCGCTGGCCGACGCCTCGGTGGTCGCGCTCGCGCTGCCGCGGCTGCTGGACGAGCTGCACACGACGGTGCCGGGGGTCGCCGCGGTGATCGGTGTCTACACGCTCGTGGTGGCGCTCGGGCTGCTGCCGGCGGCGCGCGTAGCGCCCGCTCCTGCGGCCCGCGCGGGGGCGGCCGCCTTCGGCCTCGGCTCCCTGGTCGCGGGCCTCGCGGGCTCGCTCGGGGTCCTGCTCGCCGGGCGCGTCGTGCAGGCGGCGGGCGCCGCGCTGCTCCTGCCCGCCGCGTTCGCGCTACTCGACGGGCGGGGCGGCGGCCGGCGGCTCTGGCTCGCGGTCTCGGTGTTCGGCACCGCGGCGGGTCCGGCGCTCGGCGGAGCACTGACCCAGGCGCTGGACTGGCGCGCGATCTTCCTCCTCCAGGTGCCGGTGGCGCTCGCCCTCGCCGCCCTCCCCGTCGACCGTCCTGCCCTGTACTCGCAGGAGAAGCACAAGTCAGGACAGTCGCCGCGGCACGGGCTCGCCCTCGCCCTTCTCGCCGCGGCCCTCACCGCGGTGCTGTTCCTCGTCGTGCTGCTGCTCGTCGCGGGGTGGGCCCTGTCGCCGTTGGCGGGGGCGGCGGCCGTGAGCGCGCTTCCGCTCGCCGCCCTCCTTGCCCATGCCCTCGTACCGGCCGGCGGAGAATGGCGCGCGCCGCTCGGCTGCCTCCTGGTCGGCGCGGGAACGCTCGCCCTGGCGTTCCTGCCCACCGCCTCGGCGGCCTGGACCGTCGCGCCGCAGGTGCTCGCGGGCGCCGGGATGGGGCTCGCGCTGCCCGCCCTCGCCGGCGATGACGACGCCCTCGCGCTCACCATCCGCCACGCGGGGATCACGCTCGCCCTGCTCGCCCTCGCACCCCTCGTCGCCGGTGACCTCGACGCCGCGGTGGCGCGCTCGCGGGAGCGCGGGGTGGCGCTCGTCCTCGACGCGCCCCTTTCTCCCCAGGACAAGCTGCGGGTCGGACCCGCCCTCGTCGCCGGGGTCGACGCCGAACGTCCGCGCGCCGGCCTGCGGGCGGCGGTGGCCGGGCAGGTCGCGACGGCGGGAGACGACGCGCCGGAGATCGCCGCCCTGGGAGCGCGAGCCGACGAGACGCTCGTCGCCGGGGTCGGCGAGGCCTTCCGCACGGCGTTCCTCGTCACGGGAGCACTCGCGCTGCTGGCCGCCGTACTGGCCCTGGGCACCGGACGGGGCGGTCGCCCCTCCCGGCGCCGGGGCCCACCGGTGGTCCTCCTCGTCGCTGCTGCCCTTGCCCTCCCCGTCACCCAGGCGGTGCTCTTCCTCGCCCTGTCCCCCGCCCCACCGGCGCTCGCCGACCCCTGCGTCGGCCGGAAGCTTCCCTCCTCCGGGGGCCTGAGCGGCACGCTCCAGCGCAAGGCGCTCCACGCGCTGGACGAGGCCGCCTGCCGCCTGGGCTCATCGCGAGAGGAGCTCGTGCTCGCGCTGGCCGACGACGCCGACCGCCGGGAGTTCGTGCGCGCCCACGGCGTGGACCCGCGCTCGGCGGGCGGCATCCTCCGGGCGCTCGGCCTCCCGTGATGGACGACGTCGCCCGCCATCACGACCGCTCGACGAGGCCCGGAACGGCATGGTCGGGGCGTCACTGCTAGCCCAGGCCCTGACGCCCTGCGGCGATCCAGCGGGCGAGGAGGGGATCGATGAGGCGAGGGGAGCCGTCCTCGGCGAGGAAGCCCTCGCGGGCGAGGCGGGTCGCGGCCTCGCGGGCGGTCGTGCGGGCGAGGACGAAGCGGGTGAGCACCTCGCCGCGGGTCCAGGTCGCTCCATGCAGGGCGATCGCGGCGATCACGCGGCGAGACGTCTCGTCGAGGCCCTGCCACGTGGCCTCGAGCTCGTCGCGGACCTCGAGGTAGACGGCCGCCAGCGTGTCCTCCCACAGCGCTTCGTCGGCCTCGCCGCCGGGCGGAGTCTGCTCCCAGGCGTGGTGGGCGAGGAGCATCGCGCGCTGCGGGTGACCGCCGGCGGCGTCGAGCAACAGCTCGAGCAGGCCCCCGAGGTGCTTGCCGGTCGCCGCGAAGCGCGCGCCGAGATGCTCGGCGAGGTCCGCGGCCTCCAGCGGGCCGAGGCCGACGAGCGTCGCCTGCCCGTAGAACGGACGGGATCGCTCGGCGAAGAGCTCGGCGATCATCCCCGGGTGGGAGCCCGCGAAGACGTAGCTCGCGGCGTCGCCGTGGAGCTCGATGCGACTCCGGAGCAGACCGTCGACGGCGGGGCGGACCCGCAGGACGTCCTGGAACTCGTCGAAGACGACCACCGTCCGGCGCTGCGTGCGCTCGAGGATCCGCAGCGGGAGGTCGAGGAGATCGAGCAGTGCTCGCTGGTCGGCCGCCGGGTCACTCGGCGCCGGGGAGATCGTCACGCCCGTCCCCGGCGGCGAGAAGGTCGGGCGCAGCCCGCGGAGCAGACCCCGCAGCCAGTCGCGGACCGGACCGGAGAACGTGCTGCGGTAGGCGAGGTCGATCCGCAGCGCGACGTCGTCCAGCGACAGGGCGCCGAAGCAGTTGACGTAGACCGACGAGAGCCCCTCGGCCTCGGCGTCGGTGAGCAGCTTGCGGGCGAGGGAGGTCTTGCCGTAGCGGCGGGGAGCGGAGAGCCGCGAGTTGTGGCCGCCGAGGGCGAGCTCGAGGAGCCGCCGCGCCTCCTCCTCCCGGTCGACGATGTCCTCCGGCCCGACCGGCTTGGCGTACACAAACGGGTTTGCCACCGGTGAGACCGTAGCGTAGGTGGCGGCCTGACCGTCATCCCGGCGACGGCGGGACCGTCACCGCGGACGCCGTCGGCGTACGCGCCGTGTAGGCCCCGAACGTGCTGGAGCGGCGCGGCGCCAGTCAGCCTGCCGTCGACACCACGAGGCGCACGGCGCCGTCCCATTCGGGCCGGTGGCGCAGGTGCCCGTGGCGCTCATCCCAGGCGCCCGAGGCGAGGTCGCGGGCGAGCTCGGTGACGATGCGCTCCTCCACCCCGGGGCCGAGGCGCGGCCACGCCGACTGGGCGCGGCGCACGGCGAGATCGAGGAACGCCTCGGGGCGCGCGTAGTAGGCCTCGCCGATCCCGTCCCGGCAGTCGCGCGGAACGGGGATCGCCTCGACCCGCGCCCCACCCAGACCGGCGACGATGTCGGCGATCGCGGGAAAGCGCCGGCGCTCGTCCTCGAGCAGCTCGGGCGCGTAGTCGTCCAACAGCCAGAAGCGGCCCAGTGCCTGGGCGTCGAAGGTGAGGATGACCACCGGGCCGCGGGCCACGCGGCGCAGCTCGCGCAGGCCGGCGAGCGGGTCGTCCCAGTGGTGGACGGTGAGCATCGCCATCGCGGCGTCCACCGCGTCATCGTCGAGCGGCAGCGCCTCGGCGCGGGCGGTGATGGCCGGCACCAGCCCGGGCGGGCGCTGGGCACGCATCGTCGCCGCGGGCTCGATGGCGATCACGTGGCGGTCGGTGGGCTCGTAGGAGCCCGCGCCCGCGCCGACGTTGAGCACCGTCCGCGCGTCGCCCAAAGCGCGGTGCACGCGCGCGGCGATGCGCGCATCGGTCTGGCGCCGACCGGTGTAGCCGTCGCCGTGGGCCTCGTAGTCCAGGCCCGGGCGCCATGGATCGGGCGCGGGGGAGGTCATGTCGAACCAGTCATACCGGTCCGGCGCGGCGCCCGCAACACGGGCTCAGCGCGGGGGCCGAGGGCGAGAGCCCTACCGCGAGCCGAGGAGGAGCTCCAGCACCAGCAGCCCCTCGTGCACGCTCTCAGCGTACGTCAGATGTACGCTCGCAGCGTTGATCTGTGGCGGTCACACCGCCACCG
>JBBSGJ010000171.1:0-4815 GCA_038254195.1 Solirubrobacterales bacterium | reverse complement strand
GGGATCGAAGATCGGCGTCCGCTCCCCCGCGAAGTAGGGCAGCACGACCAACCCGTCGGCCCCCGCCGGCGTCTGCGCCGCCTCGGCCACGAGCTGCGCGAACGGCGCGCCACCCGTGAGCTCCTGCACCCAGGTCGTCAGGCTGCCCGACGTCGCCATGCCCGCGGCCAGCGTGTGGGAGCCCGCCTCCACCCCCGCGGTGGTCCACAGCCCCGGGTGCGCGCACGAGGAGGCCGCGACCTGGACGAGGAACATCGTCGAGCCGTACATGAGCATGAGCTCGCCGGGCGCCCGGACCCCGGCCGAGAAGCTCTCCGCCCACGCGTCGACGGTGCCCGCGCACACCGGGGTCCCGGCCCGGAGCCCCGTCTGCTCGGCCGCCGCGTGGGTCACCTCTCCCACCACCTCGGTCGGCCAGACCAGGCGCGGGCGCTCCAGGCCCGGGGCGACGTCGTCGGCCCAGTCCTCGGCCCAGTCGTTGGCGTCGAGGTCGTAGAGCGGGTCGTTCTGGCTCGCCGTGTGATGGTCGAGCACGTACTCGCCGGTCAGCCGCGCGACCACGAAGGAGTGCGAGGAGTACCAGCGCCGGGCGCGTTCCCACACCTCGGGCTCGTGCCGGCGCACCCAGAGCAGCTTGGGCCCGACGGCCTGGGTGGAGAGCTCCTTGCCGCAGCGGGCGAGGATCGCCTCCGCCCCGTAGCGCTCGGTCAGCTCGGCGATCTCCTGCGTCGCGCGCATGTCGATCCCGTAGAGGATCCCCGGGCGCAGGGGCCGGTCCGCGGCGTCGCCCATGAGCAGGCACGGCCCGAGGCCCGACACGCAGACCCCGCCGATCGCCGCCGCGTCCACCCCGCCGGCGAGCTCGGCGATCACCGCGACCGTGTCGCCCCACCAGTCGGCCTCGGCGTCCATCTCCGCCCACCGCGGGCGCGGCAGCGACATCGCGTGCGGGCGCGACGCGGTCGCGACGACGGTGCCGTCCGGCCCGACGAGGACGCCCTTCGTCGAGCCCGTCCCCACGTCGACGCCGAGGAGGTACCGCGTCATTCGGCGCAAGCTAGACGACGCAGGGCGTCCGGGCCGGCGGGGTGCTTGACTGGACGCCATGCCCCTCGTTCCCATGGTCATCGAGCGCACCGCCCGCGGCGAGCGCGAGTTCGACATCTACTCCCGGCTGCTCAACGAGCGGATCATCTTCCTCGGCACGCCGATCGACGACCAGATCGCGAACCTCATCGTGGCCCAGCTCCTCCACCTGGAGTCCGAGGACCCCGACAAGGACATCTCGATCTACATCAACTCGCCGGGCGGATCGATCTACGCCGGCATGGCGGTGTACGACACGATGCAGTTCATCAAGCCCGACGTGTCCACGATGTGCGTGGGGATCGCCATGTCGATGGGCTCGCTACTGCTCATGGGCGGGGCGAAGGGCAAGCGGATGTGCCTGCCCAACTCGCGGATCCTCATCCATCAGCCGAGCGCCGGGTTCGAGGGGCAGTCCACCGACATCGAGATCCACGCCCGGGAGATCCTCAACACCCGCCGGCGGATCGACGAGATCTACGCCCACCACACGGGGCAGCCCGTCGACCAGGTTCACGTCGACATGGAGCGCGACCGGTTCTTCAAGCCCGAGCAGGCGGTGGAGTACGGCCTCATCGACCGGGTGATCGAGAAGCACTGAGCGGGAAGGCTCCAGGCAGGATGTCCGCGCGCCCCACGCCGCACCTCGAGGCCGACCGCGGGCTCGAGGCCCGAATGAGCATCACGCTCTTCCTCCTCGGGCTGCTCTACGTCGCGTTCGTGGCCACGCTGCTCCTCGCCGGAGTGCAGGCCCTGGTCGTCGTCCTCGTGGCCGCCGTCGTGCTCGTGGCCCAGCTCCTGCTCGCTGAGCGGGGCACGCTCCACGCGCTCGGCGCCACGACCGTCTCACCGGCGGCCGAGCCGCAGCTCCACGCCGCACTCGACCGCCTGTGCGTGCAGGCCGATGTACCGAAGCCGAGGCTCGCGCTCTCGCCCATCGCCGCGCCCAACGCGCTCATGGTGGGCCGCCGGCGCGAGAAGGCGACGCTGTGCGTCACCGAGGGCCTGCGCACGCGGCTCACCCCGGGCGAGCTCGAGGCGGTGCTCGCCCACGAGCTCGCCCACCTGGTCAACCGTGACGTCGCGGTCATGACGCTCGCGAGCTTCTTCGGGCTCGTGGCGGGGTTCGTTGTGAAGTTCGGGTGGCGCATCCCGCACGCCGTGGGCAAGCTCGCCGTGCTCCTCGCCGCGACCGTCACCTACGTCCTCTCCTGGCTGCTGCTCCGGGCGCTCAGCCGCCAGCGCGAGCTCGTCGCCGACCGCACGGCGGCGCTGCTGACGGGGCGGCCGAGCGCGCTGGCCTCCGCCCTGCTGAAGACCGACGCGGGGATGGCCCGGCTGCCCGAGAAGGATCTGCGCGCGCTCGCTCCGGTCTCGGCGCTGGCCTTCGCCGGGCTGCCCGCCAAGCACCGGCTCGCCCGGCTCGTCGCCGACCATCCGAGCACGGAGTGCCGAGTGCGGGCGCTGGAGCGGATGGAGGAGCAGTTGCAGGGGCGCGCGGTCCAGCGCGGCTGAGCGAAGCGGATCGAACGATCGGGCCACGGCGGCGGAGGCACGCCCGCCGAAAGGAGACCCGCCAGCGTCACGAGCGGCGCACATGGCTCGGCTTACCCCGACCTGGACAGCGGCGCGGGGAAAGCCGCCGCGTAGCCCGAGGCTAAACGACCGGCGGAGAAACCGCACGTTCTGGCTCATCCCTGGGTAGCATGAAGGCGGATGCCGAAGAATGTGGAAGGGGATGGCGTAGTGGCGACCAGGATCAACTTGAACACCGGCGAGAGCATCGTTGTCGATGCCGATGTTGAGACGGTTGTGGGCTCCTACAAGAAGGCGCTGTCGAGCGGGGGGCTTCTCGAAATCAACGCGCAGACGGGCATCGTCGCCGTCAACCCCGATTTGATCGTCTACATCGAGACGGCACAGTCTCGGAACGGCAACGGGAACGGCCGCACGGCTGACTCCTCTACGCCGAATGGGCCTCGGGCGGTTCCGAGTCCCCGTCAACCCGCTTAGGCGACGTATCGTCCTCGAACTCGCGAGGATCGAGGAGGTTTGCCTCGATCATGGCGCCCTTGTCGTCCGCGGAGACGCGCTGTCGGCCGGTGAGTCGCGGAACCAACATCACTCCGGCACCGAGAGCGAGCGGGCCGACGACCTCCGGCCACGGCCCGCTCGTGGCAAGCGCGGCGACCCCCACCAAACCGAGGACGCCCGCGGCGATGTCGGTGCGCCGTAGGCGGCTTCCTCTGATGATGTCCGGGTCTTTCATCCTGCCCTTTCACGGTACGGCATGGTTCAGAGAGAACGCAACTTGTGCGATAGGGCTGCGCCCCCGCGTTGCGTATTCTCTCCTTTAGTGCCGACTCGGTGCACGGGATCGTCCCTGAGTCGGGGGTTGGACTGCCGCTCTCTTGCCGCCCGCCTCGGCTCCCCGCCATGGCGCTTGTAGTGGCTCGCGCGAACGGCCGGACGGAGTAGAGAGCGGCTACGCCCAGCTCAGCTCCTACGGGGTCATCAGGACCCTCTTCCTCGTCCGCGGCGTCACCGCCGGCACGTTCGTAGATCAGGTTAAAGGTCACTCTCGAGAGGCGGGACTGGCGATCACCGAACCGAGACTGGATCGAGCGCGCGCGTGGCGGCTGGCTGGCGCTTCAGCGTCAACGACGCAGAAAACCAAGATCGGCGTTGAGGCGGAAGGCAAAGAAAGTGCGCGAAAGGCCTACGACACGGCCGCTGCGCGGTGGAGGGAGCTGCGCGAGGCGGCCGAGCGTCGGGACGAATGCCAAATAAAGCTCGGCCACATGACGGAATGACGGACGACTCCTCGCGGCATTGGACGCAACCCACCCAGCCTGAGAACGGCGCGCCGGTCGAGATTCCTGTGCCCACGCGCGACACCTTCCTACGCGACCTGCGGTGCGATCGCGTGCTCGATCGTCCCCAGGCCCTCGATCTCGATCCGGATCACGTCGCCCGGAGCGAGCCACGTGCGGGGGTCGCGGCCCTGCCCGACGCCGGCCGGTGTCCCGGTGAGGATGAGGTCGCCGGGCTCCAGCGTGCACGTCTCGGCGATGAAGTCCGCGCAGGCCTGCGGGCCGAAGACCAGCTCGGAGGTGGGCGAGTCCTGGCGGAGGTCGTCGTTGACCCAGGTGCGCAGGTGCAGGGCCTCGGGGTCGCCGACCTCGTCGACCGTGGTGATCCACGGGCCCCAGGGGCACGAGGCGTCGAAGGCCTTCGCCCGCGTCCACTGGGGCTCGGCGCCCTGGAGGTCGCGGGCCGAGAGGTCGTCGCCGACCGCGTACCCCGCGACGCGGCCCGCGGGCCCGAGTACCGCGACGAGCTCGCCCTCGTAGTCCAGCCGGGCCGCCGCGGCCTCGGGCACCCGGACCGGCGCGCCCGGTGGCGCGGAGCTCGCGGGGAGCTTCATGAAGACGATGGGTCGCTCGGGCAGCTCCTGGCCCGTCTCCCGCGCGTGGTTGGCGTAGTTCAGGCCGATCCCGAAGATCGCCCGGGGACGCGGCACGGGCGCGAGGAGCTCGACCTCGGTGAGGCCCCACGTCTCCCCGCCGTCGGCCGGGGCGGGCGCGTCGAGCGCAAGCAGGTCGTGCACAGTGGTGCCCATGGGAAAGGCGACGACCTCCTGCCCCCGGATCTCGACGGCGCGGGCCTGGCCGCCGGGCGAGCGGACGGTGGCGAGCCTCATGCGGCCACCCGCGCCTCGGGCCAGGC
>JBBSGJ010000170.1:0-4848 GCA_038254195.1 Solirubrobacterales bacterium | reverse complement strand
GGCGGGGGGCCCCACCCCCCCGGTCGGGGGGCGCCCGGCGCCCGGGGGGGGGGGGGCGGCGCGCACCTCGCGCCGAGCGGCGACGACGAGCTCGCGGCAGGTGGGGAAGCGGTCCTCCCGGTCGCAGGCCAGGCCGCGGGCGAGCACCGCGTCGAGGCCCGGGGGGAGCTCGGGGATCCGGGCGCTCACCCGGGGCCGCTCCTCACCCTGGTGGGCGGCAAGCACCCCGTCGGAGTCCCGGGCGGTGAACGGCGGATCCCCGGTCAGGCACTCGAAGAGCACACAGGCGAGCGAGTACTGGTCGCTGCGGCCGTCGAGCTTCTCCCCCGCCGCGTGCTCCGGCGAGGCGTAGTTCACCGTGCCGATGAACGCCCCGGTCCGGGTGAGGCCGAGGTCGGCGGACTCGAGCTTGGCGATCCCGAAGTCGCACAGGTACGCCTGATCGGGCTCGTCGGGGGTGCGGCGCGGGGTGACGAGGACGTTCTCGGGCTTGACGTCACGGTGGACCAGGCCCTGGGCGTGCGCGACGTCCAGCGCCCACGCGACCTGGTCGGCGAGGTTGAGCGCGCGGGTGGGATCGAGACGGCCCTCGCGGGAGAGGAGCGTGGCCAGGTCGGTCTCCACGAGGCGCATCGCGAGGTAGTGCCACCCGTCGTCCTCGCCGTGGTCGTAGACGGTGAGGATGTGCGGATGCGGGATGCTCGTGGCCATCCGCGACTCCGACAGGAACCGCTCGCGGAACTCCGTCCGCCGCGCCAGGCGTGGGTTGAGCACCTTCACCGCCACCCGGTAGCCCTGGTCGAGGTCGTAGGCGGCGTAGACCGACCCCATCCCGCCGCCGCCGATGAGCTCGTCCAGGCGGAAGCGGTCCCCGAGCACCGTCCCCTTCTCCACCCGCTTGGCCATTGGCTCAGGCGCGCCCGCGAGGCTGCGCCCGCACGCGCCGCGCGGGGTCGGTGAGGCGGTGGACCGGTTCCATGTCGGGCGGCCGGAGCCTACGCGGAGGAGGCGATGCGCGGGGCCGCCATGCGACGGCCCCGCGCGTGCTCACAGCTCCTAGAGCTGCTGAACGTTGACGGCCTTCGGGCCCTTGGGGCCCGCCTCGCCGTCGTAGGAGACCTTCGCGCCCTCGGGGAGCGAGGCGTAGCCGTCGCTGACGATGCCCGAGTGGTGGACGAAGAGGTCCTTGCCGGGCTCGTCGGGCGTGATGAACCCGAAGCCCTTCTCGTCCGAGAACCACTTGACGGTTCCGGTTGCCATTGCTGGTCCTCCGTTGATGCTGGTGCTGGTGAACGCGGAGGATGCTCTTACGGCAACGACCTGCGGCACGCGCACTCATGTTGCCGGATCGATCCGGCCTTACGACGGAGAGCTTACACAGCAGGCGGGCGACTTGCGGCCCGGGTCTGGGTGGGAAAGCTCAGGGGAAGGTGCCGAGGTAGCGGTGGAGGAGCGGACCGCCCGCCAGGATCCCGACCACGCCACCCGCGGCGAGGAAGGGGCCGAAGGGCACCGTCGCCTTCCGCCCGGCGGACACGCCCCTGCGGGCCATGACGCCGGCCCCCACGATCGTCCCGAGGACGAGGGCAGCGAGCATCGCCACGCCCGTGTCGCGCCCGAGGAACAGACCGAGCATCCCCGCGAGCTTCACGTCGCCCATTCCCATCCCCGCCGGGTGGACGAGAAGCGGGAGCAGAAGGAAGCCGGCGGCGGCGACCCCGGCGATGAGCCGCTCGGGCTCTCCTCCAGGGTCGAGCAGGAGGCCGAGCACGCATGCGAGAACCGCGCCCGGACCGGTGATGCGGTTGGGGATGATCCGGCGCTCGAGATCGATCAGCGTGACGGGCACGAGCAGGGCGAGGAGCACGAGGGACAGGACGGCGTCGGCGTCGGCGAGGACGACCACGACCAACAGGCCGGCGACGAGGATGATCGGCATGCGCACGGGGAGAAGGGGATCGGAGGCGTGACTTCGCCCCCGGCCCGGCCCCGCGAGAGCCCGTCGCTATCCGGTCGGCTCGGCGGGGTGGTCCTGCGCGTTGCGCGCGGGATCGAACCGGCCGGTCCCGCCACACCACGGGCAGGTCAGCGAGTGTGACTCCCCACCCTTCCCGGAGACGACTCTGCCCGTGCCGTGGCACGGCCGGCAGATGTCGGGCGAGAGCGGCTCGGCGGCGTCGGGCATCCGCCGCGCGAGGCTAGCGAGCACGCCGGCGGCGTTACCGCCCGGTAGGCAGTCTCGTTGCTACGGTGTAGCACGCATGACCGAGGTTTCCGTCCGCGATCTGCGCAACCACACGGCTGACGTCGTCCGCCGTATCGAGGCCGGGGAACGGCTGACGCTCACGGTGAACAAGCGCCCGGTCGCCGACATCGTGGCGCACGACCGCCGGTCACCGTGGATCCCGCGTGAGGAGGTCGAACGGATCCGGCGCGACGCCCCCGCAGATCCGCAGCTCCTCACGGATGTCCGCGGTGCCTTTCCCCAGACCGTCGACGAGCTCTGGCCGCAGGGGTAGCGGACACCTCCGTCTGGATCGCGCGCGAGGCGGGCCGGCCGCTCGGAACGTTGCCCGAGCTGCTGGCGGTCTCGGTGATCACCCTCGCCGAGCTCGAGCTCGGCGTGCTCGCGGCCACGACCGAGGACACCCGTGCCATCCGGCTCGCCACGCTCGTGCGGGTGCGCGGCTATCCGACCGTGCCGATCTCCACCGACGTCGCCCACGTCTTCGCCGGCCTGGCCGCGCGACTGGGCGCCGCCCGCACGAGAACCCGCGTCCACGACCTCTGGATCGCCGCGACCGCGGTCCATCTGGCCGTGCCCGTCGTCACCCAGGACGAGGACTTCGCCGACCTTCCCGGGGTGGAGGTCCTGCGGGTTTGAGCCGGCCAATCGTCGACTCCAACGCGCGAGAGCCACCTTCTGGATGGCCTCGCCGATCTCGAACGGGACCCTCAGCCGCAGCGCGGCCCGGTGCGGGCGCCCCCCAACGAGTGGGTCACCCCCGAGTGGGCCGCGAAGTGGCCCTACGAGGAGATCTGGGTGGCCAGGCGCGGCTGAGGCCGCCCCGACTGCGCCAGCCAGGCCATCAGGTCGTCCGCCGACAGCGCGGGGGCGAAGAGAAAGCCCTGGGCCCAGTCGCAGCCGAGGGCGCTCAGCTCCTCGAGCATCCCCGGCTCCGAGACCCCCTCGGCCACCACCCGCAGGCCGAGGTCGTGGGCCAGGGCGATCACCGAGCGCACGAGCGCGCGCGTCCCGTGGTCGTCGAGCAGCGCCTCCACGGTGGGGCGGTCGAGCTTGACCTCGTCGACCGGCAGCTTGGTGAGCTGGGTCAGCGAGGAATCGCCCGTGCCGAAGTCGTCCAGGGAGAGCCCCACGCCCATCGCGCGCAGCCGGGCGAGCACGATCCCCGCCCGCTCACGGCTCGTGGTGATCATCGGCTCGGTGACCTCGAGGCGCAGGCGGTCGGGCGGCAGGTCCCAGCGGTCAAGCAGCGCGGTGACCTGGTCGAGCAGGCCGGCGCCGAGGAAGGAGGTCTTCGCGAGGTTCACGGCGACGTGCAGGTCGAGGCCCGCCGCCCTCCAGCGAGAGAGCTCGGCCAGGGCGTGGTCGAGCATCGCGTCGGTGAGCGGCGCGAGCAGCCCGATCTGTCCGGCGAGCTCGAGCCACTCACCCGCCGGGAGCAGCCCGCGGGTCGGGTGGCGCCAGCGGGCCAGCGCCTCGGCGCCGACCACGGCGCCCGTCGTCACGTCGACGATCGGCTGGAAGTACGGGGCGATCTCCCCGCGGTCCATCGCCTGGAGCATCTCCGCCGCGAGCTCGAGGCGCTCGGGGGTACGACGGTCGGCGCCGCGGTCGTAGACGCCGACGCCGCCGCCCTGGCCCACCGCGGCGCTCAGCGCGAGGTCCGCGTGGCGCAGCAGCTCGGCCCTGTCCTCCCCGTGCTCCGGCGCGCAGGCGACGCCGATGCTCACACCCACCTCGAGGATGAGCCCGGCGACCGCGAAGGGCCGCAGCAGCGCGACCCGCAGGCGCTCGGCGGCGGCGAGCGCCGCCGGGATCCCCGCGACCGCGGTGACCACGCCGAAGTCGCTGCCCCGCAGGCACGTGACCGTGGCCCCGGCGCCGGCGGCGACCTCCAGCCGTTCGGTCGCCATCGCGATGATCCGGTCGCCGTGCCCGCGGCCCAGCGCGTCGTCGAGGGCGTCGCGGTCGAGGCGGACGAGCAGGACGGCACAGCCGCCCTCCGTGCCCGCGAGGGCGCCGACCGCGTCGGCGACCGCCTGGGCGAAGCGCTCACGGTCGATGGGAGGCGCGGGCGGAGACACGGAGTTCCTATCGGCCGGGAAGGCCGCGAGCTGAAGCCCTCACCCCGGAGCCTCGTTCAGATCGCACGGCGCATCGCCTCGAGTGGGGCGGGCCTCCCGATCCAGCGCTCGAACGAGAGCGCCCCCTGGCGGGCGAGCACCTCGTGCCCGTCCACCGTCTCGAGCCCGCGCTCCCGCGCGTGGGTGACGAGGGCGGTGCCGTCCGGGCGGTAGACCAGGTCGACCACACGGCGGAACAGGTGCAGGGCCTCGACTTCCACCCCGAAGCTCGTGAACGGCTCCCCCCGGAGTCCCACGGATGTCGCGTTCACGAGCAGCTCCGCGTCCTCCCAGTCGTCGACGACAGCGCCGCCGAGGTCTTCCACCAGGTTCTCCGCGCGCGTGCGGGTGCGGTTGAGGACGGCGACGCGGGCGCCGGCGCCGCGCAGGGCCCAGACCGCGGCGCGCGCCGCGCCTCCGGCTCCGCGCACGAGCGCGGCGGCGGGCGGGGGGCCGAGGGCGGCGTGCCGCCCCGGCGCG
>JBBSGJ010000169.1:0-4899 GCA_038254195.1 Solirubrobacterales bacterium | reverse complement strand
CGGAGGGGGAGGGATTCGAACCCTCGGTGGACCGAAGGCCCACAACGGTTTTCGAGACCGCCCCGTTCAACCACTCCGGCACCCCTCCTCAGATGAGTAGGGAAATCTAGCGGCGGCGCGCGGCGAAGAAGGCGCGCAGCAGGGCCGCCGACTCCGCGGCGCGGATCCCCCCCAGCACCACGGGGCGGTGGTTGAGCCGCGGCTCGGCGAGGAGGTCGAGGATGGAGCCCGCCGCGCCCGCCTTGGGATCCTCCGCGCCCCACACGACCCGGGGGACCCGCGCGAGGACGATCGCGCCCGCGCACATCGCGCACGGCTCGAGGGTCACGTACAGGGTGGCGTCGAGCACGCGCCAGGACCCGAGCGCCTCCGCCGCCTCGCGCAGCGCGAGCACCTCGGCGTGGGCGGTCGGGTCTGCCCGGCGCTCACGCTCGTTGCGCCCACGGCCGATGACCTCCCCGGCGCGGACGACCAGCGCTCCGACGGGCACGTCGTCGTGTTCTGAAGCCCGGGCGGCCTCCGCCAGCGCCTCGTCCATCCATCGCTCGTCGCCCCTCATCGCCACCTACCCTGAACGATCCGTGCGCCGCCTCACTCTCGCCCTCGGCCTGCTGGGCCTCCTGGCGCCCGCGGGCGCCTCCGCGGCGGCGCGTTACGTGCCCGGGGAAGTCGTCCTCCAGCCCGCCCAGGGCGCCGCCCGGATCGTCGCCCCGCAGCCGGGCGAGTCCGTTCCCGCCGCCGCCGCGCGCCTGGGCCGCACCCCCGGCGTCCGGACCGCCCGTCCGAACTACCTCGCCCACATCGCCGGCTTCTCCCCGCGCGACCCGGGCCGCGGCTCGGGCTGGGCCGCGCTCCAGTGGAACTTCCTCCCCCGGGCGGGCGTGAACGTCCAGCCCGCCTGGCGCAACCTCATCCGGGCCCGACGGCCCGGGGGGCGCGGCGTCACCGTCGCCGTCCTCGACACCGGGGTGGCCTACCTCGACCGTGGTCCCTACCGCCGCTCCCCCGACTTCGCCCACACACGCTTCGTCGCCCCCCGCGACATCGCCGACAACGATCCCTACCCCGTCGACGACAGCGGCCACGGCACCCACGTCGCGGGCACGATCGCCGAGAACACCGGCAACCGGGTGGGCGTGACCGGGCTGGCCTACGGCGTCGACATCATGCCCGTGCAGGTCCTGCACGCCGACGGCTCCGGGGACGCGTTGACGGTTGCCCGGGGGATCGACTACGCCGTGCGCCACGGGGCGGACATCATCAACCTCTCCCTCGAGTTCCCGGCGAATTACGGACCGAGCGACCTGCCCGACGTCATCGCCGCCGTGCGCCGCGCGCGCCGCCGGGGGGTCCTCGTGGTCGGCGCCGCCGGAAACATCGAGCCGCGCGCGCCGCGCGCCATCGCGGTCTCCGAGCCCGCGCGCGACGGCTCGGTCCTCAGCGTGGGGGCGACGACCGACCACCGCTGCATCGCCTACTACTCCCAGCACGGCTCCGGGCTCGACCTCGTCGCCCCGGGCGGCGGGCGCGACGCCCGCCGGCGCGGGGACCGGAACTGCCATCCCGGACGCCACCAGCGCCCGATCTACCAGCTCACGTTCCGCTCCTGCGTGGAGAACCCGCGGCCCTGCGGGCCGGCCTCGTTCTTCCTGCCGAGCTCCTTCATCGGGACCTCCATGGCCACGCCGCACGTGTCGGGGGTCGCGGCGCTCGTCATCGCCTCGGGCGTCCTCGGGCGCCACCCGTCCCCCGCCGCGATCATCCGCCGCCTGCAGCGCACCGCCGATCCGCTCGGGCCGCGCGGCTACGACCGGACCTACGGCGCGGGGCTCGTGGACGCCGGGCGCGCTACGTCGTCCGGACGATGATGACCGCGTCGGGCGGATCCCCCTCGCGGGACCGGCGGACCGCCTCCTGCGCGGTCTGAGAGCCGTCCGTCCCCAGGAGGATCGATCCGTACCTCAGCGCGGCGCGATCATAGAAGCACGGTGATCGACCTCCATGCGCACCCGCTGCCGGGGGTCGACGACGGCCCCGCGACCCTCGACGAGGCCCTGGCGCTGGCCCGCGCCACGGTCGCCACCGGCGTCGAGATCCTGTGCGCGACCCCGCACATCGAGCACCGACTCATGGTCGACCCCTTCGCGGTCGCCGAGCGGACCGCGGCGTTGCAGGCCGACCTCGACTCCGAGGGGATCGCCCTGTACCTCGTGGCGGCGGGCGAGCTCGCCGCCCCCCGCGCGGCCGAGCTCTCCGACGACGAGCTGCGCGCCGTCGCGTTCGGGAACTCCGACTGGCTGCTCCTCGAGTGTCCGCTCCAGCCGGTCGACCTCTCGCTCGAGCCCGTGGCCGAGGAGCTCATGGACCGGGGCTTCCGGATCGTGCTCGCGCACCCCGAGCGCTCGCCGCTGTTCCTGCGCGAGCCGGGGCGGCTGCTCCCCCTGGTCGAGCGGGGCGCCGTGTGCTCGGTCACCGCGAGTGCGCTGACCGGGCGGTTCGGGAGCCCCTCGCGCCGGCTGGCGCTGAAGCTGGTAGAGGACGGCCTCGCCCACGACATCGCCTCCGACGCGCACGACGCGGAGCGCCGACCCCCCGGCCTGCGCGAGCCCCTCGCCGCGGCGGAGGGCCACCTGCGGGGCCTCGGAGAGCTCGTGCCGTGGCTCACCGCGCAGGTGCCGGGCGCCATCCTCGCTGGGGAGGACCCGCCGCCGCGGCCGGACGTGAAGCTCAGGCGGAGCGGGCGGTCCCGCTTCAGGCGAGCTTGACGATCGCGATCACCATGGCGACGATCACGAAGACGACGATGAACGCCTGGGTCCACAGCCAGAACGGGGACACGCCGGGGACAGCCTAGACCGGCGAGCCCACGCCCACGACGACCTCGGAGACCATCCCCGGCGCGAAGAGGCCGTGCTCGACGATCCCCGGGGTGGCGTCGAGGCGGGCGGCGAGTGCGGCGGGGACGTCGACGGGGCCGCGGAAGTCGGCGATGAGGTTGCCGTCGGGGGAGGGCGCCGTGTCCGGCCGGAGCGCGGCGGGGGCGAGGGCGGCGAGCGTGGCCCCGGCCCCGAAGGCGAGGACCTCGAGCGGCACGGGCGGGGCGAGGCGCGCCACCATCTTGTCCGGGGAGACCATCACCACGAAGCGCGCCGCGGCGGCGGCCACGATCTTCTCGCGGGTGTGGGCGCCACCACCGCCCTTGACGAGCCAGCCGTCCGCGGCGACCTGGTCGGCGCCGTCGATCGCGAGGTCGAGCCCACCGAGCTCGTCGAGGGTCTCCAGGCGCAGGCCGAGCCCGGAGGCGAGGCGCTCCGTGGCGGGGGAGGTGGCCACGCAGCGGAGGCTCGTGAGCCCCCGGCGTGCCAGGGCGGGCAGGAGGAGGGCGACCGTCGAGCCCGTGCCGAGGCCCAGGCGCATGCCGTCCTCCACGAGGGCGGCCGCGCGCTCGGCGGCATCGTGCTTGGCCTGCTCCATCTCGTCCATACCCGGAGCGTAACCGGCGCTCTGGGTTAGGCTGCCGCGTCCGTGCTCCGCCGCGCGCCGATCGTCCTCCTTCTCCTCGGTCACGCCGTCGTGCCGGACGCGGCTCGCCCTGGACGCTCCCCGCAGCGTCCGCGCCGGGCGGATCACGCGCCTGCGCGTGCGCGACACCTGGGGCTCCGGCGGCTTCGCCGCCCGGTTCTGCGCGCGCCCGCCGGGGCGGCCGGGAACGTGCCGCCGGGTGGGGCTCGCCGCGGCAGGGCCCTGACCACGGTCTCGCGCCGCTTCTGGCGCAAGGGCGCGTGGCGGACTCGTGCTGCGCACCCGGCAGGGCTCCGGGCGGCCCCACGTCCTGCACGTCGGCCGCATCCCCCACCTCCGGGTCCTCGCCGCCGGGGACTCGATGATCCAGATCGTCGACGACTTCCTGCGCTCCCGCCTGCGGTCATCGGGCGGGGCGGTCCGCTTCGACGACCACATCTCCACCGGGCTCTCCAAGCCCTTCCTGCTCGACTGGCCGCGCCATGCCGCCGCGGTGGCGCGCTCGGACCGGCCCGACGTGACGGTGATGTTCATCGGCGCCAACGACGGCTTCGGGTTCGGGCCGGTGGGCTGCTGCGGACCGGCGTGGGTCCGGGCCTACGCCGTGCGCGCGCGGGCGATGATGCGCTCCTACGCGCGCGACGGTGCGGGCCGCGTCTACTGGCTCACCCTCCCCACTCCGCGCGGCGCCGCGTTCCGCCGGGTCTTCACGGCGGTGAACCGGGCGGTGCGACGCGCGGCGCGCGGCCTCGGGGGCGTGCGCGTCGTCGACGCGGGCCGCACCATCTCCCCCGATCAGATCTTCCGTCCGTTGCTCGGGGCGCTGCGGCGGGACGGCCTCCTGTAGGACCTCCTCAGCGTGCTGTTCCCGACGGTCGAGTTCGGAGTCTTCTTCCCGCTCGGAAGATACACTCCCGCGGTCCATTCGTCGCGCACTGCCCGCGGCGCGCGGCTCCTCTCCATGCCCGACGTCTCTCCGCAGACCTCCACGGCCGCGCCCGAGCACGCACTCGAGCGCACGCCTCCGGACCCCCCGCCGCTCCCCGCCGATCCGACCGACGCGCAGATCGACGCGGCGGCGCTCGCCGACTTCCACGCGCGCCACGGCGCGCCCGACTTCGCGCCGGTCGTCGTCGTCATCCCCGCCTACGGCGAGGCGGCGAACATCGAGACGGTCCTGGCCGAGATCCCCTCCGAGGTCCTCGAACTCGGCACCTCGGCCGTCGTCGTCGTCGACGGCGTCCACCCCGCCGAGCAGGAGGGCGCCAGCGCGCGCCGGGTCGAGGCCGCCGGTCATCACGTCTGCGTGGCCCCGGTGAACCGCGGCCAGGGCCGCGCGCTGCGCCTCGGCTACCGGCTCGCGCGCGACGGCGGCGG
>JBBSGJ010000168.1:0-5005 GCA_038254195.1 Solirubrobacterales bacterium | reverse complement strand
CGGTCACGTCCACGCCCAACCCGAAAGAGACCCTCCGTGGCCGACACCGAGCCCCCGCCCTCCGCCTTCGCCAAGCCCTCCTCGGGCCAGGTCTTCCGCACCCGCGTCGCCGACGGCTTCCGGCGCGTCGGGCGCCTGGTCGTGAAGGACCTCCTCTCGACCTTCCTCTTCTTCGCGTCGATCGCTCTGGCGATCACCTTCTTCGCGCTGCTCGACTCGATCGGCCCCGCCTCGCCCGGGCAACCCGTCCCGCTCAGCCAGATCGTGAAGGTCACGAAGGAGAAGCAGGTTCGCGACGCCTCGCTGCTCGACCACGACGCACGCGTCGTCGTGAGCCTGCGGGACGGCCGCCAGCTCTGGGCCGCCTACCCGGCCTCGGACGCCCAGACCGCGCAGCTCGTGCGCGACCTCTCGCGCGCCGGCGCGATCGTGTCCGTGGACCAGCAGTCGGGGAAGCCCGCCCGCCAGATCCTCGTCCAGTTCCTCATCCCGATCCTCCTCCTCGTCTGCCTGTTCGCGCTCTTCACGCGCTCGAGCGGCGACGCGACCTCCGGCTTCGCCGCCTTCTCCCAGTACGCGGGGAAGGGGCGCAGGCGGAAGAAGGGCGAGCAGGCGCCGATCACCTTCGCCGACGTCGCCGGGGCGGGCGAGTCGATCGCCGAGCTCAAGGAGATCCGCGACTACCTCGCCGACCCGGGCAAGTACGCGCGCCTCGGCGCGCGCGCGCCGAAGGGCGTCCTGCTCGTCGGGCCTCCGGGCACGGGCAAGACCCTGCTCGCCCGGGCCACCTCCGGCGAGGCCGACGCCGCCTTCTTCTCGCTCTCGGGCGCCGAGTTCGTGGAGTCGCTCGTCGGCGTCGGCGCCGCCCGCGTGCGCGACCTCTTCAAGCAGGCCCGCAAGATGGCCCCGGCGATCAACTTCATCGACGAGCTCGACGCCGCCGGGCGCCGGCGCGGCGCGGGCATCGGGCAGGGCAACGACGAGCGCGAGCAGACGCTGAACCAGCTCCTGGTCGAGATGGACGGCTTCGGCGGCGACGCCGGCCTCGTGGTCATGGGCGCGACGAACCGGCCCGACATCCTCGATCCCGCGCTGCTGCGGCCCGGGCGCTTCGACCGGCAGGTGACGATCGACGTCCCCGACGTCCACGGTCGCCTGGAGATCCTGCGCCTCTACACGAAGAGGCGCCCGCTCGGGCGCGACGTCTCGCTCGAGCAGGTCGCCAAGCTCACGCCCGGGTTCTCCGGTGCCGAGCTCGCCAACGTCGTCAACGAGGCCTCGCTCCTCTCCGTGCGCGAGGGGGGCTCCGAGCTCACCGAGGGCATCCTCGAGGAGGCCATCGACCGCGTCGTGGCCGGGCCGGCCAAGCGCTCGCACATCCTCACCGAGGACGAGCGGTGGATCATCGCCGTCCACGAGGCCGCCCACGCGGTGGTCACCCGGGCGATCGGCCAGACCGTAGCGGCGCAGAAGCTCTCGATCGTCGCCCGCGGGCGCCAGCTCGGCACCGCCGCCCACATGCTCACCGACCGCGACCAGGTGGTGATGCAGGAGCCCGACATGGAGCGCCAGCTCGTCGCCATCATCGCCGGCGCGGCGGGCGAGCGGCTCGAGTTCGGCTCGATCTCGACGGGGGTCAACGACGACCTCCACGCCGCCACCGGCCTCGCGCGCTCCATGGTCACGTCGTTCGGGATGTCCGAGGCGCTCGGCCTGGTGACGATCGGCGAGAAGGCGGGCGAGGTCTTCCTCGGCGCCTCGCTCCAGGAGCTCGGCTCGGTCGGACCCTCGACGCTCGACCTCATCGACCGGGAGGTCGAGCGGATCGTCATGAGCGCCGAGCACAAGGCCGCCCACGTGCTCGAGCGCAACTGGGGCGCCGTGCACGAGACCGCGAACGCCCTGCTCGAGCAGGAGACGCTGTCGGGGGTCGCGCTCGACGCCGTCCTCTCCACCGTTCGCGACATGCCGCTCGACCGCGTCGAGATCCCGGAGCACGTCAAGCGGCGCACGCAGGAGCCCCGGACCTAGTGGACCACTCGTGAGCCGCCGGCACCGCTGCCGGCTCGCCCTGCTCGCCGGGGCGAGCGGGGTGCTCGGCGCCGTGGGCGCCGCCGGCCCGGCGGCCGCCGACGCGCCGGCGTGGCGCCTCGAGCAGCCGCCTCCACCCTCCTCGACGCCGTTCAAGGTCCCGCTCGGCGCACCCGGCGACCTCCAGTTCTTCGCGCGCAACCGGGGCCTCCTGACCGTCGAGGGCAACTCCGTCGTCCCGCGGGGCATCTACGCCTACGACGGCCTCTCGTGGCACTCGCTGGCCAGCGTGTGCGGCGGTTCGGGCGACACCGCCCGCATCGCGTTCGCCGGCCCGGACGAGTTCTGGGTGGTCTCCGAGCCGAGCCAGCCGCGCCGTGGCAACGGAACCGCGCTCTGCCACTTCAAGGACGGCCAGGTCGTGGCCTCCTACTCGACGGCGCCCCAGTCCCCCGACCCGTTCCACACGATGGACTCGGCGGCGTGCAACGGCCCGAGCGACTGCTGGTTCGGCGGGTACGCGGCCGAGAGCCCGGACGGCAACTCGGGCGCCTTCCATCTCCACTGGGACGGAACGTCGCTCACGTCGACCTACGACCCCGAGGGGCGGGGCGTGAGCGACGTCGCCTTCCTGGGCGGGACGTTCTTCGAGACGAGCTTCGTCGGACGGGGACCCGAGAACACCGCCGACCCCGAGGTCACCCCGCCCGAGGACACGCCGGCGCTCATCCACCGGATCGTCGACGGGGGCTTCGCCAACGACCCGTTCCGGCCGTCGGCGCCGTCCGGGGTGCCGCCCGACGGCACCGAGCTCCTCGGCCTCGGCAGCGACGGGACGAACCTGTGGGCGGTGGGGGGTGGCGCCGCATCGGGCCCGGCGGCAGACAAGGGCGTGGTGGAGCATCCGCCGGTGGCCGCACGCCTCCTGGGCGGCGCATTCCAGGAGGTGCCGATCGCCGCGAGCGCGTTCGGCGCGACCGACCGCTTCGTCGACGTCGCGCCGATCCCCGGCACCGCGTCGGCGTACGCAGCGGTGCAGCGCTTCCCCGACCGCCGCTCGACGACGGCCAAGGCGACGGTCGCGGTGATCGACGCCGACGGGAGCACGCGGTCCACGCGCCTGCCCGCGGGCGGCGGCGGGCGCGGAAGCGCGGCCCGGATCGCCTTCACGGCGCCGAACGACGGGTGGATGGTCACCACCGCCGGCTGGCTCTTCCACTACACCGACGGCTCCTCCGTCCCGCCGGACACCGACCCGAGCTACAAGGGCCAGATCACCTTTCGGCCCAACGAGGCGGCCGAGCAGTCGACTCCGGACACGCCGCCGCCCGACAACTCGCAGCTCTTCGCCCCTCCGCCCGCCTCCCCGCCCCCCAAGGTCAAGCCCCGCAAGGCGAAGCGGCTGCCGCCGCTGCTGCGCGGCGTCCAGGTGAGCCTGCGTCGCGAGCCGCTGACCGTCGTGCTGCGCTTCCGGAGCGTCCGGGCCGCTCGCATCGCCCTCATCGCGAGGCGCGGGGGCCACGTCGTCGGACAGACCCGCTTCGCGCTCCTCCGGGCCGGCCGCCACGTCCTGCGAATCCGCGTGACGCGGAAGCGCTACCCGACGAAGCTCGCGTTCAAGATCCGCGAGAAGGGCCAGAAGGCTCCGGGCGACAGCAACACGTTCGTGTCGCCCGGCGGGTCGGCCGCGAGCGTGCCCCCGCTCCGGTGAGCGGACCACGTCCCCGACGGGGCCCGGCGCGCACGCTCGCCGCGGGCCTTCTCGCGGGGGCCGCGCTCGCGGCCGCCGTGTCCCTGCCGGGAACGGGCACGGCGGCCGACCCGCCGACGGCGGTCACCGTCCTGCCCACGCTCGGCACGGCCGACAGCGACATGACGCTCATGGGCGCGGCCGCGCGCGGGGCGCCCGGCGAGGCGTGGGGCTACCGGCGCCTGCCGCTCGACGTCCCGCCGCCGGTCTTCGACGGGAAGGCGCTCGAGTACGGGCCGGTGGGCGACCCGAGGTCCCCCGACCCCCAACTCGCCTTCGAGCGCTTCACGACGGGCGCGGGGTGGCAGGTCGCGGAGACGCCGCGCGACGAGGACGGCCGGCCCTACCGCGGCATGGTCCCCAACCCCCTCTCGGCGCGCATCACGCCAAGCGCCGGCGGCGTGCTCATCGGCCGCGACGCGGGCCGGCCGTCGGACCAGCAGGTCGTCCTCCTGCGCCGGAATCCAAACGGCCCCTTCACGGTGCTTCCGCCGCCCGGAAGCCCGACGCTCGCCTCCGGCGAGGCGCTCGCCGGCGACCGCGGGAGCGGCAGCGTGGCCGATGCCGCCTTCGAGGAGAGCGGGGAGACCGGCCTCTTCGTCGCACCGAAGGGCCAGCCCGTGGAGAACGCCGTCCTGCACTACGACGCGACGCGCTGGACCCGCGAGCCGGTCGACCCTCCGCCCGGGGTCCCGCCGACCGCCTTCTCGGTGCTCGCGATCGACGCCACCTCGCCTCGCAACGCCTGGCTCCTCGCGCGGACCGATGCGGGGCGGGGCTTCGGCGTGCTCCTCTACCAGCGGGTGACCGACGCGGGCGAGACCCACTGGGTGCGCCGCGACCTCGGCGACGCGTTGTGGGCGAACGCATCGACGCCGGCGAAGGGCGTGAGCGGGGTCGCACCGCTCGGCGGGGCCGCCCAGGCGCTGACCGTCACCGGAGGCGGCGTGTGGATCGATGTGGGCTTCAAGACAGGAGCCACGACGGCGAGCCCCGACGGGGACGCACACACCGCGACTCTCTTCTTCGACCCGAACGCGGGCTCGGGCGGGGCGATCACCGGTTCGTGGTGCGACGCGCCCGCCGCCACGGGCGGCAACCTCTGCGGGCAGCTCCTGGGTGCCGACCTCTCGACCCAGCAGGGGTACCGCTCCTTCGCCTGGGACGGCCCCGGCTTCGGCACGCGCATCGTCACGAACCCGCTCGCGTCCGGCGACGGTGAGG
>JBBSGJ010000167.1:0-5148 GCA_038254195.1 Solirubrobacterales bacterium | reverse complement strand
TTCGGGCAACCCCCTCCATCCTCCTCTTCGCCGCAACGAAACGCCCGGATGCCGCCGCGCGCCGTGTCAGGATGGTGCCGTCCACCCTCCGAGAGGAGCTTCGACCCTGTCGTTCTTCGACGACGCCGACGCCCCCCGTCGAGCCGAGCCGCGTCGCCCCGCGGCCCGCCGGACGGGCGGAGCGACCCGGCAGCCGCGCCCCCGCCGGACCCAGCCCCCCCGTCGCTCGGGGCCGGGCTCAGGCTCGGGCTCAGGCGCCGATGGTGAGCTCTCCGAGGTCCGCCGCCGGCAGCTCGTCCTGGGCGCGGGGGTCGTGGTCGTCCTCATCATCCTCGTGCTCGGGGTCCGCTCGTGCACGTCCTCGGCGCGCAAGCGCGGGCTGCGCGACTACGCCACGAACGTCTCGAACATCATCCGCAAGTCGGACTCCGACGTGTCCACCCCGCTGTTCCGCTACCTCGAGGGCACGGGCGCCACGGCCACGAGCGCGGGCTTCAACCTGCAGAACCAGATCAACAACCTCAAGGTCGAGGCCGACACCGAGCTCTCCCGGGCGTCCGCGCTCGACGTCCCGAGCGAGGCGGACGAGGCCCAGCGCTGGGTCCTGGCCACGTTGGAGCTCCGCCGCGACGGCGTCCAGCGCATCGCCGAGAAGGTCCAGGAGGTGCGCGGCAACGCGGGGGAGAGCGCGCTCCGCTCCATCGCGGGGCAGATGCGCGCCTTCGACGCCTCCGACGTCCTCTGGTCCCAGCGGGCGATCCCGCTCATCGACTCCGCGCTCAAGGAGGCCGGCGTCTCGCCCGGATCGGCCCCCGTCGCCCGCTCGAGCTTCCTCAGGGACTCCGCGTGGCTCAACCCGACGTTCGTGGCCTCCCGGCTCGGCTCGGCCTCCGCGGGGGGTGGGGGCACGGGTGGACCGGCGGCGCCGGGCACGCACGGGCACGCCGTTAGCTCGGTGACCGTCGGCTCGACCACGCTGAACGCCGCGGCGGTGAACCGGCTCCCCGCCTCTCCCGCGCCCGTCTTCGTGGTCAAGATCGCGAACCAAGGCGAGAACGACGAGCGCAACGTGCGCGTGCGGGTCGAGATCCCGGGCAGCGGCCCGGTCGTGCGCACGATCCCGCTCTCGGCGAAGGGGCAGGAGAGCACGGCGCCCGTCGCGCTCACGAAGCCCCCGGCCGTGGACGGGTCCGTCGTGCGGGTGACGGTGTCCGTGGTGCCCGTCCCGGGCGAGAAGACCACGAGCAACAACACCCAGACCTACCAGGTTCTGTTCACGCGCTAGCGTCCCGCGGTCGTGGACGGGCTGACGGACACCACGGGGATCGTCGCGCTCGCCGCGGCGGGGGTGGCTCTCGCCGCGCTCGTCCTCGCCGCGGTCCTGGCGGTGCGCCTGCGCCGCCTCCGAGCCGCCCAGACCATGCTCCTCGGGGACGACCGCCAGGATCTCGTCGCCCACGCGGCCGGGCTCGAGCGCGACTACGCCGCGCTCCACGCCTACGTCGAGGACACGCTCGGGCGCCTGCACGAGCGCGTGGCCACGGCCGAGGGGCGGCTCGACGGGACGATCGCGCACCGTGCGCTCGTGCGCTACGACGCCTACGGCGAGATGTCCGGGCGGCAGTCGACGACGCTCGCCCTCCTCGATGCGCGGCGCTCGGGCCTGGTGCTCTCCTCGATCCACCACCGCGACTCGGCACGCATCTACGCCAAGCAGGTCCACGACGGGAAGGCGGAGATCGAGCTCTCGCCCGAAGAGGACGAGGCGGTGCGGGCGGCGCTGAACTCCAGTTCGACTCCCGAGTGAAGATCGCCTACCTCGGGCCGGACGGGACGTTCTCGGCCGAGGCCCTGCGTCACACGGTCGACGCCGCCGCCCACGAGCTCGTCCCGGTGCCCGGGATCTTCGAGGCGGTCATGGCGGTGGCGCACGGGGAGGTCGACCGGGCGCTCGTGCCCATCGAGAACTCCCTGGAGGGCGCCGTGAACGCGACGCTCGACGCGCTCGCCGTCGAGACGCAGGACGTGGCGATCGTGGGGGAGGTGGTGCACCCCATCCGGGTCTGCCTGCTCGTGGCGGCCGCCCGGGCGGGTGGCGCGACCCCCTCGCTGGACGAGATCACCGAGGTCGTCTCCCACCCGCAGCCCGCCGCGCAGTGCGCGGGGTTCCTGCGCACGCGCCTTCCGGGCACGCCGGTCGTGGCCGCCGCGTCGACCGCCGAGGCGGTCCGCTCGGTCGGAGGGGACGGGTCGGACCCGCCCACCCGGGCCGCGCTCGGCACGCGGCTGGCCGCCCAGCTCTACGGCTGCACGGTGCTGCTGACCGGCGTGGAGGACGTCCCCGACAACGAGACGCGGTTCGTCTGGCTCGCCCCGCGCGGCACCCCGCCCGAGGGGAGCGGGCCGTGGAAGACCTCGCTCGTGTTCTGGGGTGTCGGCGCCGAGGCCCCGGGCTGGCTCGTGCGCTGCCTCTCGGAGTTCGCCTTCCGCGGGGTGAACCTCGTGCGGATCGAGTCCCGCCCGCGCCGGCAGGGGCTGGGCCGCTACATGTTCTTCGTCGACTGCGAGGGACGCGCGGACGACGGGGAGGGCGGGGCCGTATCCGAGGCGATCACGGCCCTCCAGGGCCAGGCCGAGCACGTCCGCACGTTGGGGAGCTATCCCGTGGCGTAGGTAGAATCGCCCCCTCAAGGTAGGGCCGCGCCCATGACCGCCACCATCGACCCAGCGCCGCTCAGGCTCGCGCCGCCTCTGGAGCACCAGCGGCGCGGGCGGGATTCCGGGCGGGTGCTCGTCCTCAACGCGACGTACGAGCCGATCAACGTCTGCACCGTCCGGCGGGCGATCGTGCTCCTGCTCAAGGAGAAAGCAGAGATGCTCGAGCGCGCCGAGGTCGAGCTGCACGCCGGCTCGCTCACCATCCCGCGCCCCGCGGTCATCCGCCTCGTCTCCTACGTCCGCGTCCCCCGGGACACCCACCGCCGCAAGATCACCCGCCGCGCCGTGTTCGCCCGCGACGACTGGGCCTGCCAGTACTGCGGCGCGCGCTCCCAGCTCACCGTCGACCATGTCGTGCCGCGCTGCCGGGGCGGGGACTCGAGCTGGGAGAACATCGTCGCCTCCTGCGCACCGTGCAATCGCCGCAAGGGCGACCTGCACCTGCGCCACTCGGGCATGACCCTGCGCCGGGAGCCCCGGGCCCCCGGTCCCCAGGTGTTCATCCAGGTCGCCAGCCCGACGATCCCCACCGCCTGGCGGCAGTACCTCCCGACCGCGGCGTAGAGCGACGAAGGGCCCCGTCGACACGGGGCCCTTCGCGTGCGGCTCTGGCTGCCTGAGACCGGGGCGGGCTCTCGTACTACGCCGGTGGGACTAGATCCGGCACCTGCCCCGACGGTGTCTCGGCTTGGTCTCCGCTACGCGGAGGCAGCCAATCCACTGCTAACGACCGGACACCTCCAGGGTCCCCGAAATACTGTCAGACAAGCTCGGACCACCTCCTTTCTCTGGTGAAGCGGAGGGTAGCGGCCCCGCAGGCGTCACGGGGCGTCGTCGAGCGGCACCGCGCCGTCCGCGCCGGGCTCGTCACCGACCAACGAGCGGAGCTCGTCGGTGCCCGGCTCGAGGACGGGTGCTCCCGTCTCGGTCTCGGACTCGACCACGAGGGCCACCGCGGAGACCCGGTCGTCGTCGCGGATGTTCATCACGCGGACGCCCTGGGTCGTGCGTCCCTGCTCGGAGATCCCGCTCACGCCGGTGCGCTGGACCATCCCGTGCTGGGAGATGAACACGAGCTCCTGGTGCGGCCGCACGATGAGCGCGTTGGCCAGCCCGCCCCGCCCCTCGGTGAGCCGGATCGTCATGACGCCCTTGGCCCCGCGCCGGGTCTCGCGGTAGTTGACGATCCCCGTTCGCTTGCCGTAGCCGTTCTCCGTGACGACGAGCAGCTCCTGGTCGTCGCGGGCGACGTCCATGGCCAGCACCTCGGCGGCGTCCATGCCGCGCACCCCGCTCGTGTCGCGTCCCATCGCCCGCAGCTCGGCCTCGTTGAAGCGCACCGCCAGGCCCGCCTTGGAGACCATGATGATGTCGTCCTCGCCCGAGGTCCGGCGGACCGCCACGAGCTCGTCGTCGTCGCGGATGTTGATGGCGATGATCCCGTCGGCCTTGATCGGCGTGTTGTACGCGAGGAACTCCGTCTTCTTCACCGTCCCGTTGCGCGTGGCGAACACGAGGTACTTGCCCTCCGTGAAGTCCCGGGTGGAGAGCACCGACTGCACGCGCTCGCCCTCGCGCAGCGGGAGGATGTTCACGAGCGCACGCCCCTTCGCGGTCCGCGACGCCTCGGGTAGCTCGTAGACCTTCTGGCGGTAGACCTTCCCCCGGTTCGTGAAGAACAGCAGGTAGTCGTGCGTCGAGGACACGAAGAGGTGCTCGATGTAGTCGCCGTCCTTGATGTCCATCCCGGTGACGCCGACTCCCCCGCGGCGCTGCTGGCGATAGGTCGCCAACGGGAGCGACTTGATGTAGCCCGAGCGCGTGATCGCGATGACCATCTGCTGGTCGGCGATGAGGTCCTCGATGTCGATCTCGTCCTCGGAGAACGTGATCTCCGTGCGGCGGTCGTCCGCGTAGGCCTCCGAGATCTCGGTGAGCTCGTCCTTGATGAGCTGCATGACCCGCGCCTCGTCGCCGAGGATCTCCCGCAGCTCGGTGATGCGCTCGACGAGGTCGGCGTGCTCCGCCTTGATCTTGTCCGTCTCCAGCGCGGTGAGGCGGCGCAGGGTGAGGGCGAGAATCGCCTCGGCCTGGACCTGGGTGAGCTCGAAGCGCTCCACGAGGCCGCGGCGGGCGGTCTCGGAATCCGCCGAGCCGCGGATGAGCTCGATGACCTCGTCGAGGTTGCCGAGCGCGATGAGCAGCCCGTCGAGGATGTGGAGGCGGGCCTCCTTCTGGCGCAGCTCGAACTTCAGCCGCCGGACCACGACCTCGCGCTGGTGGGCGACGTAGGCCTCGATGATCTCCCGGAGCCCGAGTGTCCGCGGCACCCCGTCGGCGAGGGCGACGGCGTTCACGCCGAACGTCGTCTGGAGCGGCGTCTGCTTGAAGAGGTTGTTGAGCACGACCTTCGGGATCGCGTCGCGCTTG
>JBBSGJ010000166.1:0-5180 GCA_038254195.1 Solirubrobacterales bacterium | reverse complement strand
GCTCGAGCTCCAGTCCGACCGGGGCGACGCCCAGATCGTGTCCGACGGGAAGGCCGTGACCGTCTTCGACGCGAAGTCGAACACCGTCTACACGGCGACGCTCCCGCAGGGCAAGGAGCGCCACAAGGCCGGGAAGCACCACGGGCCGCCGAGCCTCGCCGCGATCCGCCGCGGGCTGGCCAAGCTCGCCCGCGAGGCGAACCTCTCCGGTGCCCGGCCGACCAACGTCGCGGGGCAGCCGGCCTACTCGGTCTCGGTCTCGCCGAAGCACGACGGCGGCCTGCTCGGCGCCCTCTCGCTCGCATGGGACGCCGCGCACGGCACGCCTCTCCGCGTCGCGCTCACCGCCCAGGGCTCCGAGCAGCCCGTCCTCGAGCTCGAGGCCACCGACATCTCCTACGGGACCGTGCCCGACTCCGCCCTGACCCCGCCCTCGCCCCCGGGTGCCAAGCACCAGCGCGTGCGGCTCGGTCCGTCGGCCATGGGCCGGCACGCGGGTCGCCGGGAGCGCGCGCACTCCGTGCGCGGCGCCCAAGCGGTCCGCGCCCGGCTCGGCGACGTCCTGCGCGCGCCGAAGACCCTCGTCGGCCTGCCGCGCCAGGAGGTCCGCCTCGTGTCCGAGGACGGCAAGGCGCCCAGGGCGCTCGTCCTCTACGGGCACGGGCTCGGCGGGATCGCCGTGCTCGAGGAGCGCGACAGCGGCAAGGCGTCGGAGCAGCTCGACCAGCTTCCGAAGGTCTCGGTCGACGGGGCCACGGGCCACGAGCTGCCCACCGCGCTCGGCACGGTGCTCACGTGGTCGGAGGGCGGCGCGCGCTACACGCTCGTCGGCTCGCTGCCCGCCGCGGCGGCCGAGACGGCGGCGCGGGACCTGCGGTGAGCGACGCGCCCGTCGAGGCCCGCGGGCTGGTCAAGCGCTACGGGGAGGTTCTCGCCGTCGACCATGTCGACCTCACCGTGGCCGCGGGGGACGTGTACGGCTACCTCGGCCCGAACGGGGCGGGGAAGACGACGTCGCTGCGGATGCTCCTCGGGCTCATCCGCGCCGACGAGGGCACGATCCGCGTGTTCGGGCGCGACCCCCAGGCCGACGGGGCGCAGGCCCTCGACGGGGTCGCCGGCTTCGTCGAGGCGCCGCGTTTCTACCCCTACCTCACCGGCCGCAAGAACCTCGAGCTCGTGGCCGCGCTCGACGGCGGCGACGCCGCTGAGCGGATCGGAGGCGCCCTCGAGCTCGTCGACCTCGCCGACCGCGCCAAGCACAAGGTGGGCGGCTATTCACACGGGATGCGCCAGCGCCTGGGAATCGCGGGCGCGCTGCTGCGCGACCCCCGCCTGCTCCTGCTCGACGAGCCCGCCACGGGCCTCGATCCCGCGGGCATGCGCGACATGCGTGCGCTCATCCGCCGCCTGGCGGGGGAGGGGATGACCGTCCTGCTCTCCTCGCACCTGCTCAACGAGGTGGAGGAGCTCTGCAATCGCGTGGCGATCGTGGGCAAGGGCCGCGTCATCTACGAGGGGGCGCTCGCCGACCTGCGCGCGACCGCGGGCGGTCGCCATCTGCTGCGCACCACGGACGACGACCGGGCGCTGGCCGTCCTGCGCGCACAGCCCCGCGTCCACGACGTGGAGCACACCGCCGAGGGGATCGCCCTGCGCACCGAGGGTGACGAAGCCGCGCCCGAGCTCTCGGTCGCGCTCGTCGAGGCCGGCCTCGGGGTCCGCGCGCTCATCCCGCGCGAGGCGTCGCTCGAGGAGCTCTTCTTCCGGTTGACGGAGGGGGCCCCGGAGCCCGAGCCCGCGCCCGAGGCGGTTCCGGCATGAGCGCGATCGCCGAGCGTCGGCTCCGTCGGCCTCAGGCCGACAGACTCGACTCCCGGCGGCCGGGAGTGGGGACCGTCTGGCGCTGGGAGCTGCGCAAGCTCGTCTCGCTCAAGCGCACCTACCTCGGGCTCGGCGCCGCGGTCGTCTTCCCGCTCATCTTCGTCATCGCCCTCGCCGTCCAGACCGGCGCGCCCGACGACGTGCTCTTCGGCCGCGCCGTGCGTCAGTCCGCCTTCGCGATCCCGCTCGTGCTGCTCCTGTTCGGCTCGATCTGGTTCATGCCGCTGGTCACCGCGCTCGTGGCCGGCGACATCGTCGCCACCGAGGACAACAACGGCACGCTGAAGACCATCCTCACCCGCTCGGTCGGGCGCGGTCCGATCTTCGCCGGCAAGGTGCTTGCCGCCGCCACCTACACGGTCGTCGCGGTCCTGATCTTCGGGCTCACCGGGCTCATCGGCGGCGCGATCGAGGTGGGCTTCCACCCGCTCGTCTCCCTGTCGGGCACCGTCATCTCCACGGGGGAGGCGTCCCGCCTGGAGGCCGCGGGCTTTGCCGTCTACCTCATGCCCGTGCTCGCCGTGGCGGCCATCGGGATCCTGCTCTCCACGGTCACCCGGAACTCCGCGGCGGCCGTGGTCGGGACCCTGATGTTCTCCCTACTGCTCCAGCTCACGCAGATCGTCCCCGGGCTGAAAGGCGTCCAGCCCTACCTCCTCCCCGAGCAGTTCAACGCATGGCAGGGCCTGCTCCGCCAGCCCATCGACACTGCCCCCATCGTCCGCGCCGCGTGGGTGTGTGGGCTCCACGCGGCGATCGCCCTCACCGTCGCCTGGCTCGTCTTCCGCCGGCGCGACGTGGCGGGGGGTTGACCTCCGGGCTAGACTGACCCGAGTCAGCCGATAGCCGTAGCCGCTCGTCCAGGGTGAGTCCGCGCCACATACGCGGGTCATCGAGTGGGGTCCGTGAGCGCTGACGTGCCCTCTGCGGGGTCCTGTAGGCCCCTGCTACATTGTCATGTTGCGCTTCAGTTCCTGAAGCGTCCTCTTCCACAGCCGATCGCCTCCCGAGGAGCCGCCCCCCTTGGCACCTTCGACCACCCCGCGTACCCGTCGCTCCTTCGCGCGCCTGCCCCAGGTGCTGGAGGTCCCGAACCTCATCGACATCCAGAAGAAGTCCTTCGCCTGGCTCACCGACACCGAGAAGGGCGGCCTGCGCGAGACGATCAACGACATCTCGCCGATCGAGGACTACACGGGCAACCTCGCCGTGGGCTTCCAGGAGTTCCACTTCGACGAGCCGTCCGCCTCGCTGGCCGAGTGCCGCGAGAAGGACCTCACGTACTCGCGACCGCTGACGGTCTCCGTGCAGTTCGTCAACCGCGAGACGGGCGAGATCCGTGAGCAGTCGGTGTTCATGGGCGACTTCCCGTGGATGACCGAGCGCGGCACGTTCGTGATCAACGGCACGGAGCGCGTCGTGGTCACGCAGCTCGTCCGTTCGCCCGGCGCCGACCTCATGGAGCCCAAGGATCGTGAGAAGCAGGTCTTCATCGCGAACCTCATGCCCGCCCGCGGCTCGTGGCTCGAGCTCGAGATCGACAAGAAGGGCAAGGTCTTCGTCCGGATCGACCGCTAGCGCATGCTGCCGGTCACCGTCCTGCTGCGCGCGATGGGCTACGTGTCCGACGAGGAGATCCTCAAGCTCTTCTCGGACTCCCTCTACATCCGCAACACGATCGACACCGACACCGAGGTCACCCGGACCGAGGAGGGTGCGCTCATCGAGCTGTTCAAGAAGCAGCGCCCGGGCGAGCCGCCGTCGGTCGACGCCGCGCGCAACCTGCTCAACCAGCTCTTCTTCGACACCAAGCGCTACGACCTCACACGGGTCGGCCGCTACAAGCTCAACGAGCGCCTGGGCCGCGACGCCGGCCTGGACGTCCGCACCCTCCAGCACGACGACATCATCGAGCTCGTCCGCAAGCTCGTGGAGATCCCGAAGAAGCTCGGGATCCCCGAGGACTCCGAGGACATCAAGGACTTCGCCGCCGAGGCGGTGATGATGCCGCGCGAGCCGATCGTCGATGACCTCGACGAGTACGAGGACTTCGGCAACCGCCGCCTGCGGACCGTCGGCGAGCTCATCCAGGAGGCCTTCCGCATCGGCCTCTACCGGATGGAGCGCGTCGTGCGCGAGCGCCTCACCACCGAGGACGCCGACACGATCACCCCGCAGACCATCGTGAACATCCGCCCCGTGGTGGCGGCCATCAAGGAGTTCTTCGGGTCCTCGCAGCTCTCGCAGTTCATGGACCAGACGAACTCGCTCGCCGGTCTCACGCACCGCCGCCGGCTGAGCGCGCTGGGTGCCGGCGGCCTCACCCGCGAGCGCGCCCCGATCGAGGTGCGCGACGTGCACCCGACCCACTACGGGCGCATGTGCCCCATCGAGACCCCGGAGGGGCCGAACATCGGCCTCATCGGCTCGCTGTCCTCCTACGCGGAGGTCTCGGAGTTCGGCTTCGTGACCACCCCGTACCGCGTCGTCAAGAACGGGAAGGTGACCGACGAGGTCCTCCACCTCGACGCCACCAAGGAGAAGGAGCAGCGGATCGCGCAGGCCAACGCGGAGGTGGACAAGGACGGGAAGCTCCTCGGCGAGGAGATCATCTGCCGCACCCAGGCCGGCCAGTACGTGACCGTGCCCCCCGCGGAGGTGGACCTCATGGACGTCTCCACGGAGCAGATCTGGTCCGTGGCCACGGCGATGATCCCGTTCCTCGAGCACGACGACGCCAACCGCGCGCTCATGGGCTCGAACATGCAGCGCCAGGCCGTGCCGCTCCTGAAGACCGACGCGCCCCTCGTGGGCACGGGGATGGAGCGCCGGGCCGCCATCGACACGGGCGACGTCGTCCTCGCCCGCCGCGCGGGCCGCGTCGCCTACCTCGACTCCGCGAAGATCGTGGTCGAGACGAAGGACGGGTCCGACACCTACGAGCTCCAGAAGTTCATGCGCTCCAATCAGGGGACGATCATCCACAACAAGCCGCTCGTCTCCACGGGCGAGGAGGTGACCGAGGGGCACGTCCTGGCCGACGGGTCGGCGACCGACTCGGGCGAGATGGCGCTGGGCAAGAACCTGTGCGTCGCCTTCATGTCCTGGGAGGGCTACAACTTCGAGGACGCGATCATCCTCTCGCGCCGCCTGGTCAAGGACGACGAGCTCACCTCGATCCACATCGAGGAGTACGAGATCGACGCCCGCACGACGAAGCTCGGCGACGAGGAGATCACCCGCGACATCCCCAACCGCTCCGAGGAGTCCCTGCGCAACCTCGACGACCGCGGCAT
>JBBSGJ010000165.1:0-5198 GCA_038254195.1 Solirubrobacterales bacterium | reverse complement strand
CCTGCTACCCGACTCCTACGGCGGCAAGTTCCACCCGCGCGCGGTGCCGGTGCTCGTCGGGTCGCTGCCTTCCATCACCCGCGCCCTGCTGCGGCGCAAGGTGACGCTCAAGGGCGCGGTGCTGCCCTCGCCGCACCGCAAGGACTTCAAGGACCTCAGGAACTACTTCGACAAGATCGAGGCACGCGACGAGCGCGTGGAGCTCAACCTGTACGTCTCCGGCCATGACGAGGACGACCAGCCCACCGAGGAGAGCGCATCCCGATGAAGGTCGCCTACTGGCCCGGCTGCGTCAGCCGCGGCTTCACTCCGGAGCTGCACGGCTCGATGGCGCAGGTGGCGCCGCTACTGGACATCGAACTGATCGAGCTCGACCGCGCGTGCTGCACCGGCGCCGGTGTGATCGCGGAGCACAACCAGGAGCTCGCCGACACGCTCAACGCGCGGACGTTCGCGCTGGCGCAGCTGACCAACGGCGAGCTGATGATGAACATCTGCTCGACCTGCCAGGGCGCTCAGACCGAGTGCCAGGCGCGCCTGGACGCCAACGCCGACTACCGGGCAGAGGTCAACCGTTCGCTGGCGGACGAGGGGCTGGCCTACGAGCACGGCCTGACCAACAAGAACTTCCTCTGGCTGCTGGTCGAGGAGATCGGCCTGCCCGCGCTGCAGGCGAGGGTCAGCCGCCCGCTCACCGACCTCAAGATCGGCCCGTTCTACGGCTGCTACGCCGAGCGCCTCGATCACCCAGTGCAGGTAGCGGTGGCGCGGGTGGTCGTCGTCGATACCCAGCTGGTCCATCGCTGTGCCACCTCAACCTCGACCTCCAGCAGCCCCTCGCCGAGAAGGTCGTCGGCCGCGAGCTCGCCATGCCGGTGCTGCACCTCCCCCAGCTCGTCGGGCTCGCGCTCGGGCTCTCGCCTGAGCAGCTCGGCATGGGCAAGCACATCGTGCGCCCGGCCTCGGTGATCGACTGGACGACGACGGTGGTCGGCGCCAGCACGGGGTGAATCAGCCGCGCACGACTCCGGCGGCGCGGCGCACCGGCGCCGCGGACACGACCGCCCAGACGGCGAGCGCGACCCAGACCCAGACGCGGGCGAAATCGCCGATCGCGGGGGTGCTCGTGACGGCGCCGACGACGAAGCTGCAGGCGGCGTACATGCCGACCGGGAAGACCGTCGACCAGCGCCGCATGTCGTAGCGCAACCGGGGGCGGAGCGCTTCGGCGACGAGCAGGATCGGCAGCCAGAGCATGGTGAGCACCCACAGGGCGAGCGAGACGCCCTTCAACAGCCCGTGGATCGAGCCCAGGATGTCGAGGCCCTCGGTCGCAGAGGTGATCTGTCCGGCGGCGACGGTCGAGATCGCCAGCGCGCCGCCGGTCACCCAGTGGTCGCCGTGGGCGACCAGGAGCTGGCGCCGGTCGAAGTGGCTCAGGACGAGCAGGTAGAAGGCGAGGCCGAGGCAGAACGGGACGAGCGACACCGCGAGCAGCCACCGGCTGTACTCGCCGAGCGCGAGCGCGGCGGCGAGCACCGCGAGCGATTCGGTCGACACGGTCAGCATGAACGAGACTCCGACCGTCGGGACCTGCCAGTGCCGCAGCACCTGCGGGAGCAGTCCGACCCAGATCGCGAGCGCGATCACGAGCAGCGCGCCGGCCGCCCAGTCGGCGCCCAGCAGCGCCAGCCGCGTGCCGAGCACGGCGGTGCCGGCGACGGCGGTCAGGGCAGCCGGGCTGCGGACGTCACGCCGGAAGCGGCCGGGGTCGCGGGCGGCGCGGGCTCCGAGCAGCACGGCGAGCGCGAGCCACGCGGCGAGGGCGAGGACGAGCAGGATGCGCGAGAGCGTCTCGTGACCGTCGAGCGCGAGCGCGACGGAGACGATGCCGGTGCCCATGACGACGGCGCCGGAGGCGGGTGGGACCGCGGCGAGGATCCGCGCGAGCGCGCCCGGGGCAGAGCGCAGGCGGGGCATCAGCCTGCCGGCGAGTAGCGCCGCCGGTTACCCGGCCGCCGCGAGCGCGCGGTCCATCTCCGCCGCGGGCGCCGCGAGCACCCGGCCGTGACCCACCGCGAGGCGCGCCGGATCCAGTGCCCGGAGCGCGTGACCCGTCGCCAGGGCGGTGGGCCGGTGCCAGGTCGCCACTCCCGGAAATGGGAAGGGGAACGCGATCTCAGAGCTGACCGACGTGCCGCCGAGCGTGGCGAAGGCGTCAGCGCCGATGAGCGTCCGGTCGCGCGTGTCGAGCAGGGCGATCTGGCCCGGGGTGTGGCCGGGGGCGGCGACCACCTCGAGCGAGCCCACCCGGTCGCCCGGCGCGAGCTCGCGCTCGGGCCGGCGGTCGAGCTTCACCATCCCCTTCGGCTTCGCGTCGGGCTCCCCCGGCTCCATCCCCTTGTCCCCGCGCAGGAACCGGGCCTCGCGCGCTCCGAACAGCACCTCGACTCCCGGCAGCTTCCCGGCCAGGGCCTCGAGCGAGCCGGCGTGGTCGGAGTGCCCGTGCGTGAGCACGATCCGCCTGATCTCCCCACCCGCGTCCCGCGCGGCGGCGAGGTACCCAGCCGCCCCGCCCGGGATCCCCGTGTCCACGAGGGTGAAGCCGTCGTCCTCGCGGACGAGATAGGCGTTGACCGCCTTGAGCCGGGTGAGCTGGATGAGGTGGGAGCCGTGGTGCTCGATGCGCATGGCCCGGGAGCCTGCCACAGTCGTCCCGATGTCCCGTCTCTCCCCCTGCGTCGACCCCGCGTCCGCGCTCAGGCGGCGGGCTCGCCGTCCACCTCGATCGTCAGGTCGTCGTGGAGGAAGCAGACATGCCGGCCGGCCTTCACCGCGTCCTCGAGCGGCTCCGCGTAGGACCACGCCGCGTCCTGGATTCCCGCCACCGTCCAGTACGAGGCGTCGCCCTTGTACGGGCAGTGCGAGCTCGTGTCGCTCGGCATGAGCCCGGCCCGCACGTCCTCCCGCGGGAGGTAGTACCGATTGGGCAGGCCGGTCTCGGAGAGGAGCTTCGGGCGGATGGAGTCGGCGACGACCTCGTCGCCCGCCCGCACCACCACCTGCCGTGTCGAGTCGCGCACGTCGACCCGGTGGTAGGGGTCGCGCAGGTGGCCGTGGACGCGCTCGTCCTCGTCCCACCACTCGTCGAAGCGATCCCAGTAGGGGCCGACCAGGCCGCGCAGCCACGCCGCCGGCTCCAGCGGCTCGGGGTAGTGCCAGAGCGCGTTCTCCGCGACCCGGTCGCCCACCCGGATCGAGCGGTAGGCCGCGTCGCCCTTGAACGGGCAGTGGGTCCTCTGGTCCGTCAACTCGAGGAGCTCGGCGCGGACGTCCTCCTCGGGCACGTAGAGCTGGGGCAGGATGTTGCTCTCGTGCAGGAGCATCCCGCGGCGGGAGTCGAGCACGGTCTCCCCCGCGATCACCGCGCGCACCCGACGCGGGAAGGGGGTGAGCAGGAGCTTGTGCGGCGGCCCGTCCACGGAGTAGTTCGCCTCGCGGGGCGGGTACGTGGAGAGCGGACCGTGATCGAGCGTGAGGGTCATCGTGGGATGGGGATACCCACCTCGTGCCCGCCGCCCTCACCCCCGGCGGCCGCTGGCTTAGAGCAGCTTGTCCAGCCGGATGGGCAGGTCGCGCACGCGCCGGCCCGTCGCGTGGTGCACGGCGTTGGCCACGGCAGCGGCACCGCCGACGATCCCGATCTCCCCGATCCCCTTCGACCCCATCGGGTTGAGGTGATCGTCCTCCTCCTCGATCCACGTCGCCTCGATGTCGCCGATGTCCGCGCAGGCGGCGACGTGGTACTGGGCGAGATCGTGGTTGAGGTAGTCGCCGAACTCGAGGTCGAGCGTGCTCTCCTCATGCAGGGCCATGGAGATGCCCATGGTCATCCCGCCGATGAACTGCGAGCGGGCGGTACGGGGGTTGATGATCCGGCCCACGGCGAACACCCCGAGCATCCGGGGGACGCGGACCTCACCGGTGACCGCGTCGACGCGGGCCTCGACGAACTGCGCGCCGAACGCGTGGCGGGCGAGGTCCTCCTGCTGCTCGAGCTCGTCCTCCGTGCTCGCCGTGACCTCGGGCTCGTCCCCCGCGGCGAGCGCCCGGCACGCCTTGTGCACGGCCGTACCCCAGGAGGCGGTGCCCATCGAGCCGCCGGCCACGCCGGCCTTGGGCAGCGCGGAGTCCCCGATCTCCATCGTCACCTGCGCGACCGGCACCCCCAGGGCGTCGGCGGCGATCTGCGTGAGCACCGTCCGCGCGCCCGTGCCGATGTCGGCGGCGCCGATGGCGACCGTGAAGCTCCCGTCGGCCTCCGCACGCGCCCGCGCGGACGCGGGGCTGCGGTAGGCGGGGTACGTCGAGGCCGCGACGCCGGTGCCCACGAGCCAGTGGCCCTCGCGCCGCACGCCGGGGCGCGGGTCGCGGTCGGCCCAGCCGAAGCGCTCCGCCCCTTCGCGCAGGCAGGCCACCAGATTGCGCGAGGAGAACGGCGTCCCGCTCTCGGGGTCCGCGTCCGGCTCGTTGCGCACCCGCAGCTCGATCGGGTCGAGTCCCGCGGCGATGGCGAGCTCGTCCATCGCGGACTCGAGCGCGTACATCCCCGGGCACTCGCCGGGAGCGCGCATCCAGGAGGGCGTGGGGACGTCGAGGGCGGCCAGGCGATGCGTCGTCCGCCGGTTCGGCGCGGCGTACATCACCCGCGTCACCACGGCGGTCTGCTCGGCGAACTCCCGCACGGTCGAGGTCTGCTCGACGACCTCGTGGGCGATGGCCGTGAGCTTCCCGTGCTCGTCGGCTCCGAGCCGCACCCGCTGGATCGTCGGGGTCCGGTAGCCCGTGAGCGACCACATCTGCTGGCGGGTCACCGCGATCTTCACGGGGCGCTCCACTGCCTGCGCCGCCAGCGCGGCGAGGACGACCTGGGGCCGGGGCGTCCCCTTCGAGCCGAACCCACCGCCCACGTGGGGAGAGATGACCCGGACGCGCCCGGGTGGGAGGTCGAAGACCTTGGCCACCGCGTCGCGGGTCGACGGCGCGCCCTGGGTCGAGTCGTGGAGGACGAGGTCGCCGCCCTCCCACTCCGCGAGCGTCGCGAGCGGCTCCAGCGGGTTGGTGTGGAAGGCCGGGGTGACGTAGGTGTGGTCGGCCACCACGGACGCGCCGGCGAGCCCGGCGTCGACATCGCCGAT
>JBBSGJ010000164.1:0-5201 GCA_038254195.1 Solirubrobacterales bacterium | reverse complement strand
GCCTCGTCGAGCTCGCGCCCCAGCGCCTCCGCCGCCACCTCGACCGACGGGGGCGCCGCCGGCTGCTCTCCATCGGACTCCCGCCACGTCACCCGCCACTTCCCCGCGGAGAACGCGGCCTCCGGGACCAGCGTCCTCCAAGCCCCTTCCCTCCGCACGGCTGCGCGCTCCGGGCCGGCGACGCGGAGGAGGTCGACACCGCCCAGGAGGGTGACGAGCTCCGGCGCGTGCCGGTCGAACTTCAACGCGCACGCCCGCCGCGCCTGGCGCTCGGTCAGCGCCCCCACGAGGAACGCGTTCCCCACGGCCACGAGCAGCTCCGCGCGATCGACGTTCACAGCGAGAACGCGAACGCGCGCGTGACGTCGGGCGGCGAGGGCACGATTCCGAACTCCGCCTCCCAGCGCGCCCACGCCTCCAGGCGCCTGCGGTCGAACACGCCGGACCGGCCGCGCGCGTCGAAGAACGCGGGCGTGACCGTGTCGAGCTCGGCGGCCAGCAGCTTCCGATCCAGCCCCCGCGTCCCCTGCTCGAGGTCGGCCAGCGAGGACTCCGGGTCGGTGAGGACCTGCTCGTAGCCGCGCCGCAGCGCGCGCACCGTGCCGCGGACCGCCTCGGGACGCTCGCGCAGGGTCCGCCGCGTGGCGCAGAGCACGAGCTCGGGGTAGGGCGGCGCACCGAAGTCGTCGACCCGGAAGACCCGGAACCCCGGGCGCCGGCGGTGCACGACGACCCCCTCCACGTTCCAGAACGCGGTGGCCCCGTCCACCCGCCGGGCCAGCAGGGCGCCGACCGCTCCGAAGCCGATCTGGGTGACCCGCACCCGCGCCGGATCGCCGCCCGCGCCCCGCACGATCGAGCGCAGCACGGCTTCGTCGCTCGGCAGGCCCGTCACCCCGACCCGACGCCCGGCCAGCGCCCGGGGCGAGCGCACCCCCGGGGCGGCGATCACCGCCGCCAGCGGCCGCTGGACGAGGGGCATCACCCCCACGATGTCCACGCCGCGCCGGCGCGCGAGCGCGAGGTCATGGATGTCGAGGACGGCGAGGTCGACTCGCCCCGCGGCCAGGAGCCGGACGGCATCCGTGCTCTGCCCGGGCACCCGGATGTGCAGGCGGACGCCCTCGCCGCCGTCGAAGCCCCGGGCGCGCGCGGTGTAGATGCCGGCGTGGACCGCGTTCGGGGTGAAGTCGAGGAGGAGCCCGACGTCCTCGCTCCCGGACACGGACGCCTGGGCGCCGCACCCGCCCACCACGACCACGATCGCCGCGAGGAGGAGGGCCGCCACACGCCGTCGCATCCGCGGCGAGGGTACGGTGGTCAGGAGAGACCTGCACGACGACGAGGGCGAGCGCATGAGCATCGACGACCACCGCACCCTGACCAACCGTCAGGGCCATCCCGTCCACGACAACCAGAACCAACGCACGGTGGGAGCCCGCGGCCCCGCGACGCTCGAGAACTACCAGTTCCTGGAGAAGATCTCCCACTTCGACCGCGAGCGCATCCCCGAGCGCGTCGTCCACGCGCGCGGCTTCACGTCCTACGGCGAGTTCGAGGCCTACGGCGCGTGGGGGGACGAGCCGATCGCCAGGTTCACCCGCGCGCAGCTGCTCGCCGAGCGGGGGAGGAAGACGCCCGTCGCGGTGCGCTTCTCGACCGTCGCCGGCGGCCGCGACTCCTCGGAGGCCGCGCGCGACCCCCGCGGGTTCGCGGTGAAGTTCTACACCGAGGACGGCAACTGGGACCTCGTGGGCAACAACCTCGGCGTCTTCTTCATCCGGGACGCCATCAAGTTTCCCGACTTCATCCACTCCCAGAAGCCGGATCCGGTCACCTTCCGCCAGGAGCCCTGGCGCCAGCTCGACTTCATCTCCCAGTCGCCCGAGTCCCTGCACATGGCGATGCTCCTCTACTCCCCGCGCGGCATCCCCGCCTCCTACCGGTACATGCAGGGCTTCGGCGTCAACACCTACAAGTGGGTCGCCGAGGCGGGGGAGACCGTGCTCGTCAAGTATCACTGGATCCCGAAGCAGGGCGTGCGGAGCTGGACCTCCGCCGACGCCGCTGCCGTGCAGGCGGAGGATCTCGGGGCCCACTCCAAGGACCTCCACGAGGCGATCGAGCGCGGCGAGTACCCCGAGTGGGAGCTCCAGGTCCAGATGATGAGCGACGACGAGCACCCCGAGCTACCGTTCGACCCGCTCGACGACACGAAGGTGTGGCCCGAGGACATCTTCCCGCCGCGGCCGGTGGGCCGGATGGTCCTCAACCGCAACGTGGAGAACGTCTTCGCCGAGAACGAGCAGATCGCGTTCGGGACCGGCGTGCTCGTCGACGGGCTGGACTTCTCCGACGACAAGATGCTCGTCGGGCGCACGTTCTCCTACTCTGACACCCAGCGCCACCGGGTCGGCCCGAACTACCTCCAGCTCCCGGTCAACCAGGCCCAGGCGGCACGGGCGGGCGTCGCCACGAACCAGCGCGACGGCCAGATGACCTACGCGGTCGACGCGACGGGGGAGAACCCGCACGTCAACTACGAGCCCTCGGGGCAGGGCGGCCTGCAGGAGGCCGAGGGCCCGGCGCGAGACGAGGCCGGCCCGGTCCTCCAGGGCCGCCTCACCCGGGCGCCCATCCCGCGGACCGACGACTACACCCAGCCCGCCGAGCGCTACCTCCTCTCCGAGGACTGGGAGAAGGAGGAGCTCGTGGCGAACCTCGCCGACGCGATCGGCCAGTGCCCGCGCCACATCCAGGAGCGGATGATGTGGCACCTGTACATGATCGAGGACGAGCTCGGACATGCCGTCTCCGAGGGCGTGGGCATCACCGCCGACGACGTCCGCCACCTGCCCCCGCTCGAGACGCAGCGCCTCACCGACGACGAGCAGCAGCGGCGCGCCAACCTGGGCCGCAACGGGCGGCGCACCGTCGGCGACGTCATGACGCACTGCGTGCCCAACGAGCGCGACGTGCGGGCCGACGAGCCCGCCGGGGTGACGAGCTGACCCGCCCGGCGGCGCCCGGCCGCCGCCGCTAGCCTCCGGCGCGATGCGCCGCGTGACGTTCTCCCGCAACGTGACGCTGTCGCTCTCGCGGACGTGCCGGTGCTACTGCTCCTACTGCGCGTTCGCGACCCACCAGCCGCACCTGCGCGCGCCCGCCGAGGTCATCGCGCTGCTCGACCGGGCGGCGGCGCGCCGGGTCAAGGAGCTCCTCGTCCTCACCGGCGAGGGGCCCGACGAGCATCCCGGCGTGCGCGCGCGGCTCGACGAGCTCGGCTTCGCGGACTTCACCGCCTACGTGGTCTGGGCGTGCGAGCGGGCACTCGAGCGCGGTCTGCTCCCGCACACGAACCTCGGGGTCCTGCACCGGGAGGACCTCTCGAGGCTCCGCGAGGTCACGGCCTCCCAGGGGCTCATGCTCGAGTCCACGCGCGCCGACCTCGACGCCCACCGCGGCTCGCCCACGAAGCAGCCTGCGGCCCGGCTGGCGACGATCCGCGCCGCCGGCGAGCTGCGCATCCCGTTCACGAGCGGGATCCTCGTGGGGATCGGGGAGACCCCGGAGGATCGCCTGATGGCGCTCGACGCGCTCGCCGCCGTCCACGCCGAGCTCGGTCACCTCCAGGAGGTCATCCTCCAGAACTTCGTCGCGCACCGCCGGTTCCACGGCGAGGAGCCCGCCGAGATCGCGACGGAAGCGGCCGAGAACTTCTGGCGCACGGGGGTGTCCGACGGGCCGGACCTGCCGCTCCCGGCCTGGGCCACCCCGGTGAGCGTCGCGGACATGGAGGACCTCGTGCGCGCGGCGCGCGAGCGCCTGCCCGGCGTCGGCATCCAGGTGCCCCCGAACCTCTCGGACTTCTGGCCCGAGCTCGTGCGCGCCGGCGCGACGGACCTCGGCGGCCGGAGCGCCAACGGCGACCACATCTCCCCCGAGCACCCCTTCCCGAGCCCGACGCAGGTCCGGCGCCGGCTCGAGTTCGAGGGTGTCGTCCTCACCGAGCGCCTGTGCGTCTACCCGCAGTACCTCGCGCCGGAGTGGATGGCCCAGGGGGTGCTCGACGTCGTCCGCGAGCGGTTCTGGTCCTTCATCCCCCGCCGCGGGAGCGGGCGACGCGAGGAGCGGGCGGTGCGCCGCGATCTCGCGCCGGCCGCGATCGCCCGCGGCCGCGCGGGCGCCGCGCTCACCCCGGAGGAACTCACCGCGCTCTTCGCGGAGGACCGGCCCGAGGCGATCGAGGACCTGCGCCAGGCCGCCGACGAGCTCCGCGCCGAGCTCGCGGGCGACGAGGTCACGTTCGTCGTCAATCGCAACGTCAACGTCTCGAACGTCTGCATCGTCGGTTGCGCGTTCTGCGGCTTCGGGCAGGGCAAGCGCTCGCCCGGCGCCTACACCCACGACGAGGACGAGCTGCGTCACCGGGTCAGAGAGGCGGTGGCCTACGGCGCGACCGAGGTGTGCATGCAGTCGGGCATCCACCCCGACTGGGGCCTCGGGCACTACGAGCGCTGGCTGCGGGTCGTCCACTCCGAGGCGCCGGAGCTCCACCTCCACGCCTACTCGCCCATGGAGGTCGACCACATGTGCACGGCGTCGGGGCTGGGCGTGAGCGAGGTCTTCGCCCGGCTGCGCACCGCCGGCCTGGGCTCCGTTCCCGGTACCGCGGCCGAGGTGCTCCACGACGGGGTCCGCGAGCGGATCTCCCCCAACAAGCTTCCCGCGGGGCGCTGGGTGGAGATCGTCACCGCCGCGCACGAGAGCGGCCTGCGCTCCACGGCGACCGTGATGTTCGGCCACGTGGAGGAGCCGTGGGAGCTCGCCGAGCACATGCGCGTCATCCGCGCGCTGCAGGAGCGCACGGGCGGGATCACCGAGTTCGTGCCGCTCTCCTTCATCCCGTTCCAGACGCTGCTGGGGCGCACGCACGGGATCGCCGAGATCTCCTCCGAGGAGAACCTCAAGCACACCGCGGTGTTCCGCCTCGCCCTGGGCCGGACGGTGCCGAGCCTCCAGGCGAGCTGGGTGAAAATGGGCCTCGAGGCCGCGACGGAGGCCCTGCGCTGGGGGGTCAACGACCTCGGGGGGACCCTCATGGAGGAGAGCATCTCCCGGCTGGCGGGCGCCGGGCACGGCGTGCGGCTCGACCCCCACGACCTGGTGGCCGCGGCCCACCGCGCCGGGCGCCCGGCGGC
>JBBSGJ010000163.1:0-5203 GCA_038254195.1 Solirubrobacterales bacterium | reverse complement strand
CGCACGGGCCGCACGTCGCTCGTCGACGCCTTTCCCGTCCCCGACGGCTCGTCGGTGGCAGGACGCGACCTCGTCGACTCCGTGCGCAGTGCTGCACGCGGGGCGGACCGGGAGGTGCGTTTCGGCGGCCAGCCCGCCTCGAACAAGGACTTCATCTCCGCCGTCTACGGCAACTTCCCGCTGATGATCGGTCTCATCGCGGTGGTCACCTTCATCCTGCTCGCGCGCGCCTTCCGCTCGCTCCTGCTCCCGGCCAAGGCGGTGATCCTCAACGTGATCAGCGTGGCCGCGGCGTGGGGCGTGCTCACCTTCGTCTGGCAGGAGGGTCACGGCTCGGACCTCATCTGGGGCATCCACGCCACGGGCGCGGTGTCCTCGTGGATCCCGCTGATGGTCTTCGCCTTCCTCTTCGGGCTCTCCATGGACTACGAGGTGTTCATCCTCGCCCGGATGCGTGAGGAGTACGACGCGACCGGTCAGACCGACGAGGCGGTGGTGCGCGGGATCGGGCGCACGGGGCGACTCGTCACGAGCGCCGCGCTCATCCTCTTTCTCACCTTCGTGGCCATGGCCTCGGGGCCGGACACCGACATCAAGGTGCTGGCGACCGGCCTGGCCGCCGGGATCCTGCTCGACGCGACGGTGATCCGCGCCCTGCTCGTGCCCGCGGTCGTGTCGCTGTTCGGCCGCTGGAACTGGGTGCTGCCTCGCGCAGCGGCACGCGTGCTGCGGGTCGAGCCCTCGACGGGCTGAGCCCTCAGGGCGCCAGGAGCGCTCCGAGCTTGTCGAGCTGCTCGTTCGTGCCCTGCTCCATGAGCGGGAACATCTCGTCGCTGATCGCGCCGACGAAGTGCTGGAGAGCTCAGCGACCAGGATCGCGACGACCTAAGCTGCAGGGGTGAGCTCCACCGCCCCCGCCGACTTCCCCGCCGTCCCCGAGTTCAAGGGGGTCAAGGGCTGGGAGTTCACGGACATCTCCCGGCTCGACGTCGACTCCTACGCGGTGGCGACGACCGCCGGCAGCGGCGCGCCCGACCCGCTGTGGGCCGAGGTCGAGCCGGTGGCGCGGATGCTCCAGGTCGACTCCGCCGCCGCCGTGCTCGAGGGCGAGCTGCCCGCGGGCGTCGTCGTCGGCGCGATCGAGACCGCCGAGCACACCGCGATCGGCGCACACCTCGGCCGGGTCGTCACGCGCGAGGACGCGTTCACCGCGCGCAACCGCGCGCTCTACCGCGGCGGCGCCTTCGTCTACGTCCCGAAGGACGTCAAGGTGGACGGGCCCATCCTGCTCTCGGCGGTCCAGAGCGTCGCCGGCTCGGCGATGCACTGGCGGGTCCTCGTCGTCCTCGAGGAGGGCGCGGAGGCGGAGATCTGGGAGGAGTACCTCTCCGACGACGAGGGGCTGTTCACCACGGTCGTCGAGCTCGTGGTCGGCGCCAACGCGAAGCTCCGCTTCGTCTCGGGCCAGGCCCTGAGCGAGAAGGGGTGGCTCTTCGGCTCCCAGCGCGCGGTGGTCGAGCGCGACGGCTCCCTGGACTGGGTGGCCCTGGGCTTCGGCGGCGCGCGCGGCAAGGTCTTCATGGAGACGAAGCTCGCCGGGGCGGGCGCGCACGCGAAGGTCACGGGCGCCTACGCGTCCCACGGCCGCCAGCACCTCGACTTCGACACGCTCCAGGAGCATGCCGCGCCCGACACGACGTCGGACCTCGCCTTCCGTGGCGTCCTGCAGGGCCGCGCCTCCTCGGTGTGGCGGGGGATGATCAAGGTCGACCCCGGCGCGCAGAAGACCGACGCCTTCCAGGAGTCGCGCAACCTGCTGCTGTCAGACAAGGCCCACGCCGACGCGATCCCGGGCCTGGAGATCCTCGCCAACGACGTCCGCTGCACCCACGCGGCCGCGATCGCCCAGGTCGACCCCGAGCAGATCTTCTACCTGCGCTCGCGCGGGCTGCCGACTCCGACGGCCCAGCGCCTGGTCATCGAGGGCTTCCTCGAGGCCCTGGTCGAGCGCTTCGAGGAGGGCCCGGTCCGCCAGGTCCTCGCGGACGCTCTCGAGCGCCGGCTGCAGACCGTCCTGGGCTGAACGTAGAGAAGTTGCGCCGCCGTGACGACGACGTGGACATCGTCGACGGCGTGCCGGTCACCTCGCCTTCGCGGACGCTCATCGACCTGGCCGAGGAGCTCGATGCCGACGAGCTGAAGTCCTGCTTCGAGCGCGCGCGGGCGCGGGGGTTGCTGGATCCCGTCGCGCTGCGGGCGGCCCGCGCGCGGGTGGAGTGGCGGCCCTCGCTCGACGTGCTCGACCGGCTCATCGAGGTGTTCTGTCCCTGATCCGTCGCGCCTAGACTCGTCCTCGTGGTCCCGGCGACGGTTCCTGTTCACCGCCTCACCTATGAGGACGTGGTGCGCATGTTCGAGACGGGGATCCTCGACGAGTACGACCGCGTTGAGCTGGTGGACGGGGTGCTCGTCGAGATGAGCCCGATCAGCATCGAGCACGACGGCGCGCTGGCGTGGCTCACCAACTACCTCGCGCGCGTCGGAGAGGGGACCTGGGAGGTGCGCGTCCAGAGCACCTTCCTCACTCCCGGCGGGTTCCTCCTCCCCGACCTCATGCTCGTCGAGCCGACGCGGGAGCGGCAACCAGAGACCGCGTTCCTGGTCGTCGAGGTGGCGCAGACCGCGCACGCCCGGGATCGGGAGAAGGCCCTCGTCTACGCCCGGGCGAGAGTCCCGGACTACTGGATCGCCGACCTTCCGGCACGAACCCTGACCGTCTTCCGCGAGCCCACACCCTCCGGCTATGCCTCGGAGCACGCCTTCGCGGACGGCGACACCGTCACGCCACTCGCTCCGGCCGCGCCCGCGGTGAACGTCAGCGAGCTGATGGGCTGAGGGCAGCCTGCCGCGGGTACCGTCGACCCGGGGGCGAGCACCGTCCGTGGCGCCGCGAGGCGAGTAGACCCTGGATGACCCTGGCAGCTCGGCGACCCATCCGCAGGTCGTCGACGCGCTGCTGGACCTCCCGGAGCCCGAGGACTGGGCGACGGTCCGCGGCGACGGCCGGGCGAGCGCTTTCCTGGCGTGCGGCGCGGTGGAGTGGGTCCTCGACGCCGAGCCCGCGGGCGACGGAGAGCTGGACCGTTGCCGCCGCGTCCGCGCGCGTTGGCCCCACCACGCTCCGGCCATGGGCCGCCGCTCGCGCAAGCGCTCCATGGCGGGCACCGGTTCCGCGACCGGCACGCCGCACGCGAGCGCGCCCCGCGCCGCCGTCCGGCCGTCGCACCGGCCGCGGAGCGCCCCGCTGTCGCCGCCCCCGTATTCGTGGCGCTCGCCTTCCTGTTCCGCTCGCGCTGGCGCGAGGCGAGCGAGCTGCGTTCTCTGCACCGCTAGGGGGTAGCGTCTCGCCCATGCTCGCGGGACTCGTCCAGGACGATCATCAGCTCACGCTCCAGCATGTCCTCGACCGCATGCGCCGCGTCAACGGCCGCGCGAAGGTCGTCACGCTGCGGACCGCCGGGGGAGAGACCACGGAGGCGACCCACGCCGAGGTCGCCGCCCGCGCCGAGCGCCTCGCGGCCGGCCTCGCCCGGCTCGGGATCACCGAGGGCGACCGCGTCGCCACGTTCTGCTGGAACACCCAGGAGCACCTCGAGGCCTACCTGGCCGTGCCGTGCATGGGCGCGGTGCTCCACACCCTCAACCTCCGGCTGTTTCCCGATCAGCTCACCTACATCGCCAACCACGCGCAGGACAAGGTCATCATCGTCGACGCCTCGCTCGTGCCGCTGCTCGAGCAGGTCGCCGAGACGTTCGAGCACGTGGAGCGCTACATCGTCATCGGGGAGGGGGACACGGGTGGTCTCGACCCCGTGATCCCCTACGAGGAGCTGCTCGGCGGTTCCGGCGACGAGCCCTTCGACTGGCCCGTGCTCGACGAGCGGATGGCCGCGGGGCTCTGCTACACGAGCGGGACGACCGGCAACCCGAAGGGCGCGCTCTACTCGCACAAGTCCAACGTGCTCCACGCGCTCGCGGCCTCCACCGCGGACGCGCTCGGCGTCTCGGCGCGCGACCGGGTCCTCCCCGTCGTCCCCATGTTCCACGTCAACGCGTGGGGCATGCCCTACGCGGGCGCGCTGGCGGGCTCGGACCTGATCTTCCCGGGGCCGTTCCTCAACGGTGAGAACCTCGCGAAGCTCATCGAGGCCGAGCGCGTGACCCTCGCCGGCGCGGTTCCCACCCTGTGGATGGACCTGCTGTCCTACGCGGACGAGAACCATCCCGACCTCTCGAGCCTGCGCATCGTGGTGTGCGGCGGCGCCGCGGTGCCGCGCTCGCTCATGGAGGCCTTCCAGGAGCGCCACGACATGCCGATCGTGCAGGCCTGGGGCATGACGGAGACGAGCCCGCTGGCCGCCGTCGCCCACCCGCCGCGCGACACCGAGGGCGAGGAGCGCTGGCGCTACCGCGCGGCGACCGGCCGGCTGTTCCCGCTGCTCGACTTCCGCCTCAGGGGCGAGGACGGCGAGGAGGTGCCCTGGGACGGCGAGTCCACCGGCGAGGTCCAGGTGCGCGGCCCGTGGATCGCCTCGGCCTACTACGAGGACGACTCGGCCGAGGACAAGTTCGACGAGGGCTGGCTGGCCACCGGGGACATCGCCTCGATCGACGGCGAGGGCTACATGCGGATCACCGACCGCGCGAAGGACGTCATCAAGTCCGGCGGCGAGTGGATCTCCTCGGTGGAGCTCGAGAACGAGCTCATGGCCCACCCCGCGGTGGCCGAGGCGGCCGTGGTGGCGATGCCGCACGAGCGCTTCACGGAGCGCCCGCTCGCCTGCGTGGTGATGCGCGCGGGGGAGGAGGCCACGGTCGACGAGCTGCGCGCCCACCTCGAGCCCCGGGTGGCGAAGTGGTGGCTGCCCGACGCCTTCGCGTTCATCGACGCGGTGCCCAAGACCTCGACGGGCAAGTTCGACAAGAAGGTCCTGCGCCGGCGGCTCTCCGACGGGGAGCTCGAGGTCCACGCGGTCGAGAAGGCCGAGGCGGGCTCGTAGGCGTAACGGGTCGTCGCGGTGAGCCTCCTCGCCGTTCCCTACCACCTCGGCTACGAGGGTGCCGGCATGGGCGCCGGACCGGGGGCGATCGCCAGAGGCCGAGCGCCTCGTGCTCGACGACGAGCACCCCGGTCACGAGGTGG
>JBBSGJ010000162.1:0-5259 GCA_038254195.1 Solirubrobacterales bacterium | reverse complement strand
TCGCGCCCCTGCGCGCGGCGGGGGTCGCGCCGGCGATCGGGCCGCACCACGCCGAGAACGTGCCCGCCGGCGCCGAGGTGGTGTTCTCCAGCGCGGTGGGTCCGGAGAACCCCGAGCGGCGATCGGCGACGGGCCGCGAGCGCCACCGGGCGGAGCTGCTCGGCGAGCTCACGCAGCTCAAGCGCACGATCGCGGTGACGGGCACCCACGGCAAGACCACGACGTCCGCGATGATCGTGCACGCCTTGGCGGGCGCCGGGCTGGACCCGGGGTACCTCGTCGGGGCCGAGCTGCGCGGCAGCGCTCGCAACGCGGCGTGGGGGACCGGGGAGTGGCTCGTGGTCGAGGCCGACGAGTCCGACCGCTCGCTGCTCTCGCTCCACCCCGAGGTGGCCGTGCTCACGAACGCCGAGCTCGATCACCACGCGACGTACGGCTCGCGCCTCGAGCTCGAGGAGACCTTCGCGGAGTTCCTGGGGCGGGCGCGGGTGGCGGTGGTGTGGGACCGCCCCGGGCTCCTCGCGCTGGCGCCCGGGGAGGTCGTGGCCTACGACGCGCGCGACGTGGTCCCGGAGCCCGGCGGCGTGCGCTTCGAATGGCACGGTCGCGCGGTCCGGCTCGCGGTCCCCGGCGAGCACAACGCCGTCAACGCCGCGGGCGCGCTCGAGGCCTGCCGGCTCGCGGGCGCCGACCTCGACGCCGCGGTGGCCGCCCTGGCCTCCTTCCGCGGTGCGGGACGCCGGTTCGAGCCACTCGGCTCCACGACCTCCGGCGCTCGCGTCGTCGACGACTACGCCCACCATCCCACGGAGGTCGCCGCGACCCTCCGCGCCGCCCGTTCGCAGGACCCCGCGCGGCTGCTCGTCGCCTTCCAGCCGCATCTCTTCTCGCGCACCGCCGCGCTGGCGCGGGAGCTCGGCGCCGCGCTGGCGCTCGCCGACCTCGTCTGCGTCCTCGACGTCTACCCGGCCCGGGAGCGCCCGCAGGACTTCCCGGGCGTCGACGGCCGGCTCGTCGCCGCGGCGGCCGCCGACGCGGCGGGCGGTCGCCCCGTCGCCTGGCTGCCGGCGTTCGCGGACGCGGAGCCGTGGCTGCGTGCGCAGATGCGCGCGGGAGACCTCCTCGTGGTGATGGGCGCGGGCGACGTCGACGCGCTCGGCCGTGCGCTTGTCGCGGCGCGGTAGGAGGCCGTCGGAGAACGCGTGTCGACGGTGCGGTCACAGCGCGCGACGACTGCCTGGCGGTTCGACTAGAGCGTGGCGCCCACGATCGTCGGCTCGGGCGCGAGCGCGATCCCGAACGAGTCGCGCACCCCGTCGCGGATCTCCCGCGCGAGGGCGAGGAGCTCGCCTGTGGTCGCGTCCCCGCGGTTGGTCAGGGCGAGGGTGTGCTTGGAGGAGACCGAGACGCGCCCGCGGGTCGTGCCGCGGGAGAAGCCCGCGCGTTCGATGAGCCACGCCGCGGAGGTCTTCACGCGGCCGTCCTCGGCCGGGAAGCGCGGCGGCGCGGCACCGGCGCGGCGCGCGACCTCCTCGAGAACGGCCGGGCTGACGAAGGGGTTCGTGAAGAACGAGCCCGCGGAGACCGTGTCCGGGTCCCCCGCGTCGAGGACCATCCCCTTGGCGCGCCGCAGCGTGAGGACCGCTTCGCGCACATCGCCGAGGGGAGCGCGGGCGCCGGGGGGGACGCCGAGCGACCGGGCGAGCTCGGCGTAGCCGATCGGCGCGGAGTCGGGCCCGGCGACGAGGGCGAAGGCGACCGCGAGGACGACGAGGCGATCCTGGCCCTTGAGCGCACTCGAGCGGTAGCCGAACCGGCAGTCGGCGGGGGAGAGCTCGCGCTCGGAGTGCGTGCGGCGGTCCCAGACCCGGACGCCGGCGAGGGTCTGGGCGGTTTCCTGGCCGTAGGCGCCGACGTTCTGGACGGGGGTCGCGCCGGTCGAGCCCGGGATGCCCGAGAGGCACTCGAAGCCCTGGAGGCCGTCGGCGACCGTCCGGGCCACGAGCGGGTCCCACGGCTCGCCGGCCTCGACCAGGACCCGCTCGTCCGTCCGCGCGATCCCCCGGGTGGCGATGTGCACGACGGTCCCGTCCCACCCCGCATCGGGCAGGACGAGGTTCGACCCGCCACCGAGGACGAGAACACGCTCGCCGGCGGCGTCGGCGCGGGCGAGCGCCTCGCCGACCTCCTCCCGGGTCTCCGCCCGGACCAGGGTGCGGGCCGGGCCGCCCAGGCGCAGCGTGGTGAGGGGGGCGAGGGGGACGTCGTGGTCGACCTGCACGGGCGCGTCGAGGCTAGGACGGGGCCCGGCTCGGAGGCGCCGAGTGGCATCGTCCGCCCCGGCCGGTAGGACTCCGCCCGCCGGGGTCGAACCCGGCGAGACCGTGATCGCGCTTCCCGCCGCCGCCCGTTCTCGTGCCCGTGCCTGGGTGGCTGCCCCGGCTGGAGCGCTCTCCTCCGGCGTCCGCCGCGTCCCGCCCCGGGTCGCCCTCGCGATCCTGCTCGCCGTCCCGCTCCTGGTCGTCGGCTGGCTCTGGCTGCGCGACTCGCCGCTGGTCTCCGTCTCCGACGTCTCGGTGCTCGGGGCCACCGGCCCCGAGGCGCCGGCCATCCGCGCCACCCTCGAGAAGGCCGCTCTCGACCAGTCGACCCTGCACGTCGACGCCGGGGTGCTGCAGGCCTCCGTGGCCCGCTACCCACTCGTCCGGTCGCTCGAGGTCGACGCCCACCCGCCGCACGGCCTCACCGTCCGGGTGGTCTCCGAACGCCCCGTGGCCGTGCTCACCGGCGCCGCCGGCCGCGTCGCCGTGAGCGGGGAGGGCAAGGTGCTGCGCGCCGCCCCGACCCGGATGGCCCTGCCCGAGGTGCCCACCACCACCCCGCCCGTCGGCGGCCACGTCCAGGGGGCCCGTGCCCTCGCCGCGCTCGCGGTCGCCGCCGCCGCGCCCTCACCCTTGCGGGTCCGGCTGACCCGGGTGGGGTGGGGCATGCGGGGGCAGCGGGGACTGACCGCCGGCGTGAGCCGGGGGCCGGTCCTGGTCTTCGGGGACGCGAGCCGGGCCGGCGCGAAGTGGATGGCCGCCGTCCGCGTGCTCGCCGATCCGAGCTCGAGCGGCGCCGCGTACCTCGACCTCCGGGTCCCTGAACGACCTGCCGCGGGGGGCGTCGCCCCTCCCGGCCAGAGCCAGTCCTCAACCCTCAACCAAGGGTAGAGAATGAGGCAACTCTCGCCCCTTCGTCGAGAGTTCGGCGTTCTGCAACGGTTCGTGCGGAGGTGCCCGGGAATTGACTTTCGCCGAAAGAAGTCCCTAACGTGCGGGGAAACGAGGGTTGCCGGATCCTGCACAAACCCTCAACAGTGACTGGAGCTTCGGACAGAACCATGGAGAACGGCGGGAGCTACTTGGCCGTCATCAAGGTCGTCGGCGTCGGCGGCGGCGGCACCAACGCGGTGAACCGGATGGTCGACGCGGGCCTGCGCGGAGTGGAGTTCATCGCCGCGAACACGGACGCCCAGGCGCTCGACATGTGCGACGCCGATATCAAGCTGCGCATCGGGTCCGATCTCACGAAGGGCCTCGGCGCCGGCGCCAACCCCGGGATCGGCCACGGCGCCGCCGCGGAGTCGCGCGACGACATCAAGGAGGCGCTCAAGGGCGCCGACATGGTGTTCGTCACTGCCGGCGAGGGCGGCGGCACCGGGACGGGCGCGGCGCCCGTCATCGCCGAGATCGCCAAGAACGAGATCGGCGCGCTCACCGTCGGCGTGGTCACGCGGCCCTTCGTGTTCGAGGGCGCCCAGCGCGGGCGTCAGGCGCAGGAGGGGATCGACGAGCTGCGCCAGCACGTCGACACGCTCATCGTCATCCCCAACGACAAGCTTCTCTCGACCGTGGACCGCCACACGACGATCCTCGACGCCTTCAAGGCCGCCGACGACGTCCTGCGTCAGGGCATCCAGGGGATCACGGACCTCATCACGATCCCGGGGATGATCAACCTCGACTTCGCCGACGTGCGGACGATCATGGAGGACGCCGGTCCGGCGCTGATGGGCATCGGGACGGCGGGCGGTGAGAGTCGGGCGGTCGACGCCGCGCGCGAGGCGATCGCCTCCCCGCTGCTCGAGGAGTCCGTCGAGGGCGCCACCGGGATCCTGCTGAACATCACGGGCGGCCGCGACCTCGGCCTGTTCGAGGTCAACGAGGCCGCGGAGATCGTCAACTCGGCCTCCGACGCGAACTCGAACATCATCTTCGGCGCGGTGATCGACGAGGCGATGGGCGACGACCTGCGGATCACCGTCATCGCCACGGGCTTCGACCAGCAGGGCCGGCCCCGACCCCGCCCGGCGACGACGGGGTCGACCCGGGCGCCCCGCCCCGACGACCGCCCCGTTCCTCGCGAGCGCGACGTCCGCTTCGGCGCCGGGGAGCGCTCGTCGCTGGAGATCCGCGACGACGAGATCGACATCCCGGCGTTCTTGCGCGACCGCTGACGGCCTGACCGTCGCATCGGTGGCGGTGTGACCGCCACAGATCAACGCTGCGAGCGTACATCTGACGTACGCTGAGAGCGTGCACGAGGGGCTGCTGGTGCTGGGGCTCCTCCTCGGCTCGCGGTAGGGCTCTCGCCCTCGGCCCCCGCGCTGAGCCCGTGTTGCGGGCGCCGCGCCAGACCGGTATGACTGGTTCGCCATGACCTCCCCCGCGCCCGATCCATGGCGCCCGGGCTTGGACTACGAGGCCCACGGCGACGGCTACACCGGCCGGCGCCAGACCGATCCGCGCTTCGCCGCGCGCGTGCACCGCGCTTTGGGCGACGCGCGCACGGTGCTCAACGTCGGCGCGGGCGCGGGCTCCTACGAGCCCACCGACCGCCACGTGATCGCCATCGAGCCTTCGGCGACGATGCGCGCCCAGCGCCCGCCCGGGCTGGTGCCGGCCATCGCCGCCCGCGCCGAGGCGCTGCCGCTCGACGACGACGCGGTGGACGCCGCGATGGCGATGCTCACCATCCACCACTGGGACGACCCGCTCGCCGGCCTGCGCGAGCTGCGCCGCGTGGCCCGCGGCCCGGTGGTCATCCTCACCTTCGACGCCCAGGCACTGGGCCGCTTCTGGCTGATGGACGACTACGCGCCCGAGCTGCTCGAGGACGAGCGCCGGCGCTTTCCCGCGATCACCGACATCGTCGCCGGCCTGGGTGGGGCGCGGGTCGAGGCGATCCCCGTTCCCCGCGACTGCCGGGACGGGATCG
>JBBSGJ010000161.1:0-5281 GCA_038254195.1 Solirubrobacterales bacterium | reverse complement strand
TCGGTCACATCGACCACGGCAAGACGACCCTGACGGCGGCGATCACGAGCGTGCTCGCGGAGAAGTACGGTGGCAGCACCGAGGCTCGCTCCTTCGAGTCGATCGACAACGCGCCCGAGGAGAAGGAGCGCGGGATCACCATCGCCACGTCGCACGTGGAGTACGAGACCCCGAACCGGCACTACGCCCACGTCGACTGCCCCGGCCACGCGGACTACGTGAAGAACATGATCACGGGCGCGGCGCAGATGGATGGCGCGATCCTCGTGGTCTCCGCGGCCGACGGCCCGATGCCCCAGACGCGTGAGCACATCCTGCTCGCCCGCCAGGTCGGCGTCCCGTACATCGTCGTCTTCCACAACAAGGCGGACATGGTCGACGACGACGAGCTGCTCGAGCTCGTCGAGGTCGAGGTCCGCGAGCTGCTCTCGGAGTACGACTTCCCGGGCGACGACGTCCCGTTCATCACCGGCTCGGCGCTCAAGGCGCTCGAGGGCGACGCGGAGTACACGCAGAAGATCATCGAGCTCGCCGAGCAGCTCGACTCCTACATCCCCGAGCCCGTGCGCGAGCTCGAGAAGCCGTTCCTGATGCCGGTCGAGGACGTCTTCTCGATCACCGGCCGCGGGACGGTGGCCACGGGCCGCGTGGAGCAGGGCATCGTCAAGACGGGCGAGACGGTCGAGATCGTGGGCATCAAGGACAAGGCCTCCACGGTCGTGACGGGCGTCGAGATGTTCCGCAAGATCCTCGACGAGGGGCGCGCGGGCGACAACGTCGGCTGCCTGCTCCGTGGCACGAAGCGCGAGGACATCGAGCGCGGCCAGGTGCTGTGCAAGCCGGGCTCGATCAACCCGCATACGCGCTTCAAGGCCGAGGTCTACGTGCTCAAGAAGGAGGAGGGCGGCCGCCACACGCCGTTCTTCACGGGCTACCGCCCGCAGTTCTACTTCCGCACGACCGACGTGACCGGCGCGGCGAACCTCCCCGAGGGCACCGAGATGGTCATGCCGGGCGACAACGTCCAGATGGACATCGAGCTCATCCAGCCGATCGCCATGGACGCCGGCCTGCGCTTCGCCATCCGCGAGGGCGGCCGCACGGTCGGCTCGGGCGTGGTCACCGAGGTAGTGCAGTAGTGCTCGGGTAACTGATGTCCGCCCTCGCCCAGAACAAGATCCGGATCCGCCTGAAGTCCTACGACGTCTCGGCGCTCGACGCCGCGGCCAAGGAGATCCAGGAGACCGCGTTGCGCAACGGCTCGACCGTCGCCGGCCCGGTGCCGCTCCCGACCGAGAAGAACGTCTACACCGTCATCCGCTCGCCGTTCAAGGACAAGGACTCACGTGAGGCCTTCGAGATCCGCACGCACAAGCGGCTGATCGACATCCACTCACCCACGCCGAAGACGGTGGACTCCCTCCAGCGGGTCGACCTTCCCGCCGGCGTGGACATCGAGATCAAGCTGGCGGGTTGAGCACGTGCCCGCGATCCTCGCCACGAAGCTGGGGATGACCCAGGTGTTCTGCGAGGACGGCCGCGTGGAGCGCGTGACCGTCCTCGAGGCCGGCCCCTGCCCGGTGACCGCGAAGCGCACCGCCGCGCGCGACGGCTACGACGCGGTGCAGCTCGGCTTCCACGCCGTGCGCGAGAAGGCGCTGACCCGGCCCGAGCTCGGTCACCTGCGCAAGGCGGGCGCCTCGCCCCTGCGCGACCTCTGCGAGTTCCGCGACGAGGGCGGCGATCTGTCCGTGGGCGACACGGTGACCGTGGCTTCGTTCGAGTCCGGCCAGACGGTGAAGGTCTCGGGCGTCACCAAGGGCAAGGGCTTCCAGGGCACGATCAAGCGCCACAACTTCTCGCGCGGGCCCGCGTCGCACGGCTCGCACAACGTGCGCGCCCCCGGCTCCATCGGCGCCTCGGCGACGCCCTCGCGCGTGTTCAAGGGCATCCGCGGCCCGGGCCAGATGGGCAACCGGCGCGCGACGCAGCGCGGCTTGACCATCGTGCGGATCGACTCAGAGCAGAACCTCCTGCTGCTCCGGGGCGCGGTACCCGGGCCCAGGGGCTCGACCGTGGAGGTGCGCACCGATGCCCGCTAGCGCCACCCGCGTGGGCGAGGGCGACGCGGTGACCCTCGACGAGGCCGCCTTCGCGGCGAAGTGGAACGAGCCGCTCGTGCACGAGTGCGTGCGCGCGGAGCTCAACGCCCGCCGCCAGGGCACGGCGGCGACCAAGACCCGCGGCGAGGTCCGCGGCGGCGGGGCCAAGCCCTGGCGCCAGAAGGGCACGGGCCGCGCCCGCGCCGGCTCCTCGCGCTCGCCGATCTGGACGGGCGGCGGCACGGTGTTCGGTCCCTCCCCGCGCCACTACACCTTCAAGGTCAACCGCAAGGCCCGCCGTGCCGCCCTGCGCTCGGCGCTGTCGCTCCACGCCGGGCGCGGGTCGCTCGGGGTCTTCGACGCCGGCGCGTTCGACGTGCCTGCGACCAAGCGCGCCGCGGGGTTGCTGCACGACTGGGACCGCCCGCGCGGCCGCGCGCTCGTCGTCCTGCACGACGAGGAGGGCCATGCGGGGCGCTCGTTTCGCAACATCGAGCGCCTCGGGGTGCTTACCGCGGGTGAGGTCGGCGTCGCCGACCTCGTGGGCGCCGCCGGCGTGCTCGTGTCCGAGCGCGCGCTCTCCGAGCTCACCGCCCGGGCGGCGAAGGAGGGGCGGGAGTAGCGCGATGCAGCCCGATCAGGTCATCATCCGCCCCGTCGTCTCGGAGAAGTCCTTCGTGCTCTCCGAGCTGGGCAAGTACACCTTCCGCGTGCACGACCGGGCGCACAAGACGCAGATCCGCCAGGCGATCGAGTCGCTCTTCGACGTCCACGTCGTCGACGTGCGCACCCAGTCGGTGAAGTCCAAGCCCAAGCGTCGGGGCTACACGTCGGGGCGGACCCGGTCGTGGAAGAAGGCGATCGTGCAGGTGCGCTCCGGGGAGACGATCCCGATCTTCCAGGGCCTCGAAGGGCTCGAGGGCTGAGCCATGGCGATCCGCAAGCCACGCCCCACCTCGCCCGGCCAGCGCTTCGTCTCCTATCCGGACTTCGCGGAGATCACGCGCGACCGGCCCGAGAAGTCCCTCGTCGAGGGGCTCACGAAGTCCGGTGGGCGCAACGTCCGCGGGCGCAAGACCTCCCGCCATCGCGGTGGGGGCGCCAAGCGCCTGTACCGGAAGATCGACTTCAAGCGGCGCAAGGACTTCGTCCCGGCGCGGGTCGCGGAGATCGAGTACGACCCGAACCGCTCGGCCTACATCGCGCTGCTGCACTACGCCGACGGCGAGAAGCGCTACATCCTCGCCCCGGCGCGCCGGGGCGTGGGGATGACGGTGGAGTCCGGCGCGAGCGCCGACATCCAGGTCGGCAACGCGCTGCCGCTCATCGCGATCCCCGCCGGCACCGTGGTCCACAACGTCGAGCTCACCCCCGGGCGCGGCGGTCAGCTCGCCCGCTCGGCCGGCACCGGCGTGCAGGTGCTCGCCAAGGAGGGCCCGATGGTCACCCTGCGCCTGCCCTCGGGCGAGATGCGCATGGTCCGCGGCTAGTGCCGCGCGACGGTGGGCACGATCGGCAACGCCGACCATCAGAACGTGAAGATCGGGAAGGCCGGCCGCAAGCGCCACATGGGCGTCCGCCCGCAGACCCGCGGCACGGCGATGAACCCGGTCGACCACCCGCACGGCGGCGGCGAGGGCTCGACGACGGCGGGCCGCCATCCCGTGACGCCGTGGGGCGTGCCCACCCTCGGGTACCGCACGCGCCCCAAGAACAAGTCCTCTGACCGGTACATCGTCCGCGGCCGTCGCCGCGGGAAGAAGAGGTAGAGCGTTGAGTCGATCCAGCAAGAAGGGGCCGTGGGTCGAGGACCGGCTCATGGGCCGCATCGAGGCGATGAACACCTCCGGGGACCGCACGATGGTGCGGACCTGGTCGCGCGCGTCGACGATCTTCCCCGAGATGGTCGGGCACACGATCGCCGTCCACGACGGCCGGCGCCACATCCCCGTGTTCGTCTCGGAGTCCATGGTCGGGCACAAGCTCGGCGAGTTCGCCCCCACGCGGACCTATCGCGGCCACACGCAGTCCGGGAAGCGCCGGTGACGGAGACGCCGGAGAACCCCGAGGAGCGCGAGGAGGAGCCCACGGGCACCGCCGCGGCCGCTCCCGAGGATGTCGCCCCCGAGGGGGAGGAGCCCGCCGCCGAGGAGACGCGTAGGCGGCGCCTCTCCCGCGCGCGGCGCTCGCGCGCGCCCGGGTCCGAGGCCGAGACGCCCACCGTCGTCGTCCCCGAGCCGGTCCCCACGCCGGCCCCCGCCGCGCGCCGTCAGCCCGGTACGCGTGTCGTCGTCCGCGCCCAGGCGAAGTACGTCCGCTCCTCCGCGCGCAAGGCGCGTCTCGTCTGCGACCTCATCCGCGGCCAGGACGTGGAGCACGCCCGCGCGGTGCTCGCCCACTCCACCCGCGACGTCGCCCGGGCCTGGACGAAGGTGCTCGAGTCCGCCGTCGCCAACGCCGAGAACAACCACGACCTCGATTCCGACGAGCTGAAGATCCACGCCGTCCACGCCGACGAGGGCCCGACCCTCAAGCGGTTCCGGCCGCGTGCCATGGGCCGCGCGACGCCGATCCGCAAGCGCACCGCCCACCTCACCGTCCTGCTCACGCCGAAGGAGTAATCGACTCATGGGTCAGAAAGTCCATCCCGAGTCGCTCCGCGTCGGCTACATCCACGACTGGAAGTCGAACTGGTTCAACGAGCGCAACTTCTCGGACTACCTCATCGAGGACGTCGCGATCCGGAACCACATCCTCGGCAAGCTGTCGCATGCCGGGCTCTCCGATATCACGATCCGCAAGTCGGCCGCCGAGGTGGAGATCAACATCCACACCGCCCGGCCGGGGATCGTCATCGGGAAGTCCGGCTCGGAGGTCGACGCGCTGCGACGAGACCTGCACCGCCTCACCACCACGGCGGTCAAGGTCAACATCCTCGAGAACAAGCGACCGGAGCTCGACGCCAAGCTCGTCGCGCAGTCCATCGCCGAGCAGCTGCAGAACCGCGTGGCGTTCCGCCGCGCGATGAAGCGCGCGCTCACGAGCGCGATGCGCTCCGGAGCCAAGGGCGTGAAGCTCCAGGTCTCCGGCCGCCTCGGCGGGGCGGAGATGGCGCGGACCGAGGGCTACTCGGACGGCCGCGTGCCGCTCCACACCCTCCGCGCCGACATCGACTACGG
>JBBSGJ010000160.1:0-5318 GCA_038254195.1 Solirubrobacterales bacterium | reverse complement strand
GCGGGCGAGCTCGGGGCCGCCTGCGCGGCCGGCCGCGCGGGCGACTCCGACCAGCGCATGCTCCGGCCCGACGGGCGCGAGAGCCACGGCCCCGCGCGGGTCCGCGCCGAGCTCGGCGCGGGCGGGGAGGTCCTGCGCGTCTACGGCACGACCCAGGACATCACCGACCGGGTCGCCGCGCAGCGCGCCCTGCGCGACTCCGAGGAGCGCTTCCGCCGGGTCGCCGCGTCCGCCCCGGTGGCCATCGTCGAGGCCGACGCGGCGGGCCGCGTGAGCTGGGTCAACGACGAGTGGCGCGAGCTCACCGGGCAGACGCGGCTCGACGCGCTCGGAGACGGGTGGACCGCCGCGCTGGTGGACGGGGAGCGCACGGCGGCGGTCGCGGCCTGGGAGGCGGGCGTGGCCGGAGGGGAGGACTTCTCACTCGAGCACCGCCTCTGCGGCGTGAGCGGAGCGGTCGTCCAGATGAGCGGATACGCCGCCCCCCTGCGCGGCCCGCGGGGCGAGGTCACGGGCTGGATCGGGACGACCCTCGACGTCACCGCGGCCCGCGACGCCGAGGAGCGCCGGCGCGAGGCCGAGGAGAAGTTCCGCTCCGCCTTCGAGCGCGCCCCGATCGGGATGGCGCTCACGTCGCTCGACGGGCGCTTCATGGAGGTCAACCCGGCCCTGGCCGAGCTCCTCGGGCGTCCCCGCGAGACTCTCGCCGGGATGGCGCTCTCCGAGCTGACCCACCCCGAGGACGTCGCTCGCGACTCCGAGGCGATGGCGGCCATGATCCGCGGCGACACCGACTCCTTCGAGACCGAGAAGCGCTACCTGCACGCCGACGGCGGCGCCGTCTGGGTGGCGCTCCAGGCGACGATCGTCCGCGCCCAGGGCAGTCCCGGTCACTTCCTCTTCCAGATCCAGGACGTGACCGACCGGCGCTCCTACCAGGAGCGCCTGGAGTTCATGGCCGACCACGACCCGCTCACGGGGCTGCTGAACCGGCGCTCGTTCGAGCGCGAGCTCGATCGCCACGTCAAGAAGGTGCGCCGCCACGGCGACCAGGGCGCCGTCATCGTGCTCGACCTCGACCACTTCAAGGTCGTCAACGACTCCCTCGGCCACACGGCGGGGGACAAGCTCATCGTCGGGATCGCCGAGCGGCTGGCGGGGCGCCTGCGCGAGTCCGACGTCGTCGCCCGGCTCGGCGGGGACGAGTTCGCGATCCTCCTGCCCGACGCCAGCGCCGAAGAGGCCGTCCTCGTCGCCCAGCAGCTCCTCGAGGCCATCCGCGTCGAGGCCGTGCCGGTGATGGGCCGCCCGCGGCGGGTCACCGCGAGCATCGGCGTCGCACCCGTGGTGCACCGCGAGGGGCTCGCCGGGGAGGATCTGCTCGTGTCCGCCGACCTCGCCATGTACGACGCCAAGGAGGCGGGGCGCGACCGCGTGGCCCGCTACGCCACCGGGCCGCACGAGCGCGACCGCACCGAGGCCCGCCTGTCGTGGGTGGAGCGCATCCGCGAGGCGCTGGACCACGACGACTTCGAGCTCCACGCCCAGCCCATCGTCGACCTCGGCACGGGGATCATCTCCCAGTGGGAGCTGCTCGTCCGCATGCGCTCGGAGGACGGCGACCTCATCCCGCCCGGCGCGTTCCTGTCGGTCGCCGAGCGCTACGGACTCATCCAGGAGCTCGACCGGTGGGTACTGCGCCGCGCCATCGGGTTGCTGGCACGCGCCCAGGCCGCCCGCCACCCGCTCGTGCTCGAGGTCAACGTCTCGGGGCGCTCGATGGGCGACCCCCGCGTGCTCGAGACCGTCGAGCGCGAGCTCGCGACCACCGGCGTCCGGGGCGAGGACCTCATCCTCGAGATCACGGAGACCGCGGCGGTGGAGAACATTCCCCAGGCCCAGGCCTTCGGGCGCCGGCTCTCCGAGCTCGGCTGTCGCTTCGCCCTCGACGACTTCGGGGCGGGGTTCGGCTCGTTCTACTACCTCAAGCACCTCCCGTTCGACGTGCTGAAGATCGACGGCGAGTTCATCCGCAACTGCCGGACGAACCCCGTCGACCGGCTCGTCATCCAGGCCGTGGTGGACATCGCCCGCGGGCTGGGCAAGCACACCGTCGCCGAGTTCGTGGGCGACGACGAGACGATGGCCTTGCTGCGCGCCCACGGCGTGGACTACGCGCAGGGCTTCCACCTCGGCAAGCCCGCGCCGCTGCTCGATCAGCTCCCCGCGCTGGTCTAAGAGCCGGTCTGACGTCGGGCCGTGCACGTGGGTAGGTTGCCACCCGCGTGCGCATCACCGTCCTCGGCAAGTGGCCGTCGTGGCAGGACGCGGGCGGCACGTGCAGCGGCTACGAGGTCCGATAGAGCGCGAAGCCGCGCGCTGCGTAGTTCCCGCGGGCGTGGGGTGAGTCGAGCGAGCAGGTGTGCAGCCAGACGCGCTGCGCGGCGGGCCAGGCCCAGGCGCGCTCGACGGCGTGGGTGAGCAGGTGGCCGCCGAGGCCGCGGCCCCGGTAGGCGGCGAGCAGGCCGAGGTACGCGATCTCCACGCCGCCCGCCCGGTCGGCCTCGAGCTGGAAGTAGCCGGCGGGCGCGCCGCGCTCGTAGAGGACCCAGAAGCCGACCTCGGGACGGCCGAGCCACTGCTCCCAGTCGGCGGCGGACCAGGGGAGGCGGTCCGTCCATTCGTGGGGGCCACCGACCTCCGCATAGAGGAGCTTCGCGAAGGCGCCGGCCGCCTCCTCGACCTCGACGAGGCGCAGGCCGGGCCGCTGCGAGCGGCGCGGGCGCAGCCGCGCCGGATCACGCATCTGAAACCACCATGTCGTGGGATGGCCCATCCCGGGTATTGTCCGCCTCAGGCAAGGCAGCGACTTCGAGAGAGGGTGGTTGGATGGCAACGAAGGGCAAGGCGGCGAAGACTGCGGGCACCGTGGCCGCGGCCCGGACCCAGTCGTACGTACGACGGTTCATCGACGATGAGGGCCTGCGCGACAACGTCCGGACGGCCTTCGAGTCGGCGCGGGTCGCCTACGGGCGGCTCAACGGCAAGGCCCCGCACAAGGCCCTGCTTGAGGACAAGAAGCTCCAGAAGTCGCTCCAGCAGGCCGCGACCTCTTTGCGCGACGCGCAGTCGGCGCTGTCGGACGGGCCGAAGAAGAAGAAGAAGCGGGGCCTCGGCGGCGTGGTCTTCCTCGCGCTCGTGGGTGGCGTTGCCGCCGTCGCGCTGTCGGAGGGGCTGCGGACGAAGGTGCTCGACGCGCTGTTCGGCAAGGAGGAGGAGTTCGAGTACACCTCGACGACCGCGCCGCCGACCGAGCCGCCGACGGCGCCGCCGACCACGGCGCCGCCCGGAAGCTGAGCGAGAGGGGCGCCGCGAGGCGCCCCTCTTTCATTGACCGGCGAGGAAGTCCCGGATCTGGACGAGCGTGCCCGGTCGTTCGGCGGTGTCGCTCATCCAGGCTCCGCGGGCGGTGTCCGTCCCCTTCCGCCAGCCCCTGAGGATCCCGAAGGGGTCGACCGCCGACTTCTCCTCCCCGCCGGGATGGACTTCGAAGTGAAGGTGGGGCGGGGTGGGCTCCGCGTCGCCCGTATTGCCCACGAAGCCGAGGACGTCGCCCGCCTGGACGTGCCGTCCGTCGACCGCGGCGGGCGAGAACGCGGAGAGGTGGGCGTAGAAGAAGGCGTCGCCCTGGGAGGTGTAGAGCCAGAGGCGGTTGCCCGAGATGGGCAGCGTGCCCACCTTGCCGACGATGCCGTCGTGCACCGCGACGAGCGGCGCGCCGAAGGGGGCGAAGATGTCGTCGCCCTGGTGGGCGCCGATCTCCCGCGCGACGCCGAAGTTGTCGGCCGTGGCGGCCTGGGGGCTCGCCACGGGGAAGGAGTAGCCCGCGCCGGTCAGCGGCGCGGTGACGTGCGGCGCGCGCCGCCGGGGTAGGCGTCGCGGGTGACCCTTCCGTCCCGGGCGGCGGGTGGAGGGTTGTGACGTGTGCGGCCTGGGCGCGGGGCGCGTCGCGGTCGGCGGGGGCGTCGTCGGCGTCGCCGGGACCGTCGGTGTCGGGCCGGGGTGGGGAGATGGCGGGGTGGGCCGCGGCGTCGGCGTCGGCGTCGGCTTCGGCTGCGGGGGCGCGGCCGGCGCGCTGGCCTCGACGAGTCCCACGGAGATGGAGGTGCCCTCCGGATAGCCGTGGTAGGGCTTCGAGAGCGTGACGGTGAGCGCGGTGGCGCCGAGCACGGATACCGAGCCGAAGCGCATGGAATAGGACGAGGCCGAAGAGGGCGAGCCGATCGCGCGACCGTCGACGACGAGCCCGCGGACCGACCCCGACACCGAGGAGGTACCGTCCGCGGCCGCGGCGCGCAGGGACACCCCGGCCGCGCTCACGAGCCCGCCGAACACCGAGATCCCGCCCGTGCTCACGGTGGCCTGCGCGCTGGTGGCCGTGGCGGAGGCCGTCGCCGTCCCGGAGCCGTCGATCGCCCCGCTGCCGTACCCCGACGCGGTCTGCGACCCCGCACCCGTCACCTCGGCGTTCCCGGCGCCCGTTGTCGGGAAGGCGACCGCGCGGGCGTGCGGGGGCGCGGCGGTGGACCGGCCGAGCGCGACGGCCCCGGCGGCCGCCAGGAGGGCGAGGGCGCCGGCGAGCGCCACCACGGCACGTGAACGGCGTCGGCGCATCACCCGAGCAGTCTGCCATCCTGCTCGGCATGACCGCGATGGTCCCCCCGCGTGAGCTGACGGGCGACAAGGCGCGCTCGATCGTCGCCGCGATGCGGGCGAGCGTCGCCGCGCGCGGGGTCGAGAGCTCCACCTTCGACGTCGTCGCGCGCGAGGCCGGCGTGTCGCGCGGGCTGCTGCACTACTACTTCGGAACCAAGGAGGAGCTCCTGGCCGAGGTCGTGCGCTCCGACTGCGCCGACCGCATGGCGATCCTCGACGCCGCGCTCGCTCCCTGCCGCACCGCCGACGAGGTGCTCGACGCGCTCGTCGCCTCGCTCGAGGAGGCGCTGGAGACCGACCCTGCCTTCATGGCCGGCATCTTCGAGCTCTTCACGGTCGCCCGGCGCAACGAGCGGAGCGCCCGGGAGATGGCGGCCCTGTGGGCGCGGACCCGCGAGCACGTCGGCGCCCTGCTCGCGCGCAAGGCGGACGAGGGCGTGCTCGTCCTCGGCGCGGCGCCCGACGCGGTGGCGACCGTCCTGTTCGCGCTGGCCGACGGCTTCTCGTTCCGGATGCTCTCCGAACCGGAGTACGACGCGCGTGAGGCGCTCGCCGCGGGGGTTGCGGCCGCTCGGGTCCTGCTGCGGGCGCCCTGAGCCGCG
>JBBSGJ010000159.1:0-5328 GCA_038254195.1 Solirubrobacterales bacterium | reverse complement strand
GCTGGTGGGCGAGCAGGGTGAGCCCCGCGGGCTCCACCCCGGTGGGGGGGTCGGTCACCCTGGGTGGGGCGCGGCGGCCGCCCAGCGCCTCGCGCGCGGCACGCCGCTCGGGCCGGGCGACGAGGCGGCCGTAGTGCTCGGTCGCGAGCGTGCCCGTGCCCACGAGCACGGCGTCGACCTGCCCGCGCAGGGCGTGGAACAGCTCGGTGTCCCCGTCGTCGCCGATCGGCCCGGAGCGGCCGCCGACGGTCACGTGCCCGTCGAGCGTCGCGACGAAGTTCGCCACCACGTAGGGGCGGTCGGCGGGCGCCCGCTCGCCGAGCCCCAGCCCGGCGAGCAGCGCGGCGAGCTCGACCGGACCGGGGTCGGGCAGCAGCCGCTGGAAGAGCACGACGCGGGACCTTAGGGGTGCCGGAGGTGGCCAAATGGCCGCCGGAGGTGGGTCCCCAGTCGCGACAAGCGACACATCCTCCCCTCGTGTAGATTCCCGCCCGAGGATGAAGCTCTCGAATCTGGTCTCGTCCCGCAAGCCGCCCGGAGTGCTGTGAGCCTCGTCGACCACCGGCGTCCCGACCGCAACCTTGCGCTCGAGCTCGTCCGGGTGACGGAGGCGGCGGCCCTCGGCGCCGCGCGGCTCGTGGGCGGCGGCGACAAGGAGGCGGCCGACCAGGCGGCGGTCGACGCGATGCGTGACGTCCTGGACTCCGTCGCGATGGACGGGATCGTGGTCATCGGCGAGGGCGAGAAGGACGAGGCGCCCATGCTCTTCAACGGCGAGCGGATCGGGAACGGATCGGAGCCCCGGGTCGACGTCGCCGTGGACCCGCTCGAGGGCACGCGGCTGGCCGCGCTCGGCGAGCCCAACGCCCTCGCCGTCATCGCGCTGTCGGGACGCGGGACGATGTTCGACCCCGGTCCCGTCTTCTATATGGAGAAGATCGCCGGGGCGGACGACATCGCCGACTGCCTCTCGCTCGAGGACCCCCTCGGCGACGTCCTGGGTCGCGTGGCCGACCGCCGGTCCTGCGACATCGCGGACGTCATCGTCGTCATGCTCGACCGTCCGCGCCACGAGGACGCCATCCGCGAGGTCCGCGCGGCGGGCGCGCGGATCCGCTTCGTCAAGGACGGCGACGTGTCCGCCGCCCTGCTCGCGGTCTCCGAGGACTCGCCGGTGGACCTCATGTGGGGGATCGGCGGCACACCGGAGGGGGTCATCTCCGCGGCGGCGATCAAGTGCACGGGTGGACGGCTGCTCGGCCGCCTGTCGCCGCGTGACGACGAGGAGCGCCGGGCGGCGATCGACGCCGGCTACGAGCTCGGGCGGGTTCTCGACCAGGACGACCTCGTGGCCGGGGAGGACTGCTTCTTCTCCGCCACGGGCGTCACCGACGGCGACGTCCTGCAGGGGGTCCGCTACCAGGGCGCGCGGAGCGCCACGACCGAGTCGCTCGTCATGCGCTCGCGATCGGGGACCGTACGGCGGATCTCGGCTCGTCACGACCGCGCGAAGTTGCGCGCTCTGACGGGCGCTCGGGTCGGCTGATCGGAGGCGCATCGTCGCGGGTGGCGAAGCGCCCGACCTTCGACTCGGCCAGGTCGAGCCGCACGAGCGAGCGCAGGAAGGCGTAGCAGACGATGACGTGGATGCGCGACTGCGTGTTCTCGTAGACCCAGCGGCCGATGGTCGAGGAGACCGCCGGGTAGAAGTTCGCGACCTCGACCTCGACGTGGAGGCGCTCGTGGGAGGGGTTCTCCGGATCGGGATCGCAGCGCTCGATGTCGATCTCGAGGTAGCCGTCTCCGTGCTCGCCCGCGGCGGCGACGAGGATCCCGTCCTCGATGCGCCAGCGGACGATCCCCCGCCGGGCGTCCATCTCGTACTCCGGCGCCTGGAAGCGCAGGAGGCGCAGGGGCGGCGTCACCAGGACGACGGTGCGTTGGCGATCGGTGTAGGCGACCCGGACGAGGCCGAGCGTCACGCGGGCGAGGAAGCGCCAGTACGTGCGGGCGATGCGCTCGAGGTGCGTGGGGGTCCAGATCGCCTCCAGGGCAGCGGAGGGCATGACGAGGTCGGCGGCCTGGATGGAGCGCACGGCGCCGCGCGCGTCGGTCTCCGTCCGGTCGGTGAGCCGGCCGACGATCCTCGCCACGGGCGGCGGCTTGCGCTTCTGGCGGATCAGGCTCGCGCCCGCGAGCAGGGCGAGGAGGGCGAGCACGGGGCGCCACATGCCGCAGAGCGTAGGCGTGGCCGGCGCCGCGCAGCGCCTCGCGACGGGATCGCATCCCCGGCTCAGCGAGTGAGCCCTGCGCCGGGTTGCCCCGTAGCCTCGGCACGCCCGTGGAGGAGCTGGCCATCAAGGACGTCGCGGAGCGGACCGGCCTGGGAGCCGGCACCGTCCGCATGTGGGAGCAGCGCTATGGCTTCCCCACCCCCCGGCGCACGCCCGCGGGCTACCGCCGCTACTCGTCCGAGGACGTCGAGGTGCTGCGGCGCGCCGTGGCGCTCAAGGCGGGTGGCCTCTCGGTCCCGGCGGCGCTCGCGCGTGCGCGCGAGGCGACCGTGGGCGCGACCGACCGTCCGTCGATCTACGGCGCCGTGCTCGCCGCCGAGCGGATGCCGATCCGCCCGCGCAAGCTGCGCAAGCGCACGCTCCTGGCGATGAGCCGCGCCATCGAGGACGAGGCGATGGCCAGCGCCTCCGGGCCGGTGTGCTTCGGGGCCTTCCAGCAGGAGCGCTTCTACCGGCCCGTCGAGCATCGCTACCAGCGGCTGGCCCGGCAGGCGGACGTCGCCTGCGTCTTCGCGGACTTCGCCGAGGTCCACCAGGCGGCGGGTGGGCCGCTCGAGGTTCCCATCGATCCGGACTCCACGCTCGGGCAGGAGTGGACGGTCATCGTCGACGCTCCCGGCTTCGGCGCCTGCCTCATCGCGTGGGAGGAGTCCGCGGGGGGCGATCCGGACGACCTCGAGCGCCGCTTCGAGGCGCTGTGGACCCTCGACCCGCGGACCGTCCGCCACGCCTCCCGGGCGGCGGCGGGGCTCGTGGCCCACGCGGACCCCGTACGCGGCGCCGAGGTACGGGCGCTGCTCGAGGACCGGCCGACCTCCCGCGAGCACCCGACGTCCGCGCTCACCGCGCTGACCAACCGGATGGTCGAGTACCTGGACTGAGAACCAGTCAGAGCATCTCGACGGGGACCCACTCTCCGGCCGCGCCGCCGCCGGGCGGGACGAGCGCGAGCCCCTGGGCGCCGACCAGGGAGGTCACGAGATGCGAGCCCTGTGGCCCGGTGGTGCGGGCGAAGAAGCCGGTCTCGTCGCCCTCGAGCCGGACGCGGAGGGCCTGGAGGCGGTCGGGGTTGGGGCGCACGTCGTGCGCGAGGCGCGCGACGATGATGTGACCGATGGGCTCTGCGCCCTGGAGCGCGCGCAGGGCGGGCGCTACGAAGAGGTGGAAGCAGACGAGCGCGGAGACCGGGTTGCCGGGCAGGCCGAACACCAGCGCGTCCTGGCGCGTGCCGAACCACGTCGGCTTGCCCGGCTGCAGCGCGACCCGCCAGAAGACCTCGTGGACGCCGAGCGCGGCGAGGGCGGGCTTGACGTGGTCGTGCGGCCCGACGGAGACGCCGCCGGAGATGACCACCACGCGGGCGCGCACGAGGGCGCCCGCCAGGGCGTCGCGGGTGGCGTCGGCGTCGTCGCGGACGAGCGCGAGGCCGCTGACCTCGGCGCCGGCCCGGCGCGCGAGCCCGAGGAGCCCGACGCCGTTGGAGTTGTGGATCTCTCCCGGGCCGAGCGGGGCGCCTGGGGGCCGGAGCTCGTCGCCCGTGCACAGGACGCTCAGGGAGGGAGGGCGGGCGACCTCGACGTGTCCGAGCCCGGCCGCGACGGCGGCGGCCAGTTCGGCCGGGCCGAGGCGCGTGCCGGCGGCGACCACCTCCTGGCCCGCCCGCATGTCTTCGCCGGCGGAACGGACGTTCGCGCCCGGGGCGGCCTCCCCCTCGAGCACGACCTCGTCGCCCTCCTCGCGGGCGTCCTCGAGGCGGACGACCGCGGCGCCCGGGGGGACGGCGGCGCCCGTGGAGATCCGCACCGCCTCCCCCGCGCCCGGCGCGGTCGCCGCGGGACGTCCCGCCCGCGACTCACCGACGACCCGTACCCGCCCGCTCGCCCCGGCGCGCACGGCCCAGCCGTCCATCGCCGAGCTCGCGAAGGGGGGCACGTCGCCGGTGGCGCGGACGGGCGCCGCGAGCACCCGATCGAGCGCGGTCGCCACCGGAACGTGCTCAGGAGCCGACGGCGCACCGACCGCGGCGAGCACCCGGGCCCGCGCCTCCGCGACGGTCAGCACGCCTCAGCGCCCGGGCAGACGGTGCAGCGCGCCGCGCACCACCCGGCCCGCCACGCTCGCGCCGATCGCGGCGAGCTCCCCGGTGGCCTGCACCGCGGTGGCGAGGCAGGGGGGATGCGCCCCCTTACCGCCGTCGCTGCGCGCCGGCGCATCCCCCGTGTGCCCGCGGCGGCGCTCCTCGACCCCGGGCGCGGGCCGGGGTGGAGCGCTCGCGGGCTGGGCCGGTTGCGCGATCGGCGGGGTGGTCGGGGAGCGCTTCGGAGAGCGTCTCTCCGGACGCGACGACGGCAACCCGCCCAGAACGCTCCCGTCCCTGCCTTTCCTCTCTCCCATACCGACATCATGCCCCACTCCGGGCATTGGGTCGGGCCCCGAGTGCGACTAGGATGCCCGCGCCGATGACCGTGACCGAGCTGCAGGAACTCGAAGAGATCAAGTCCCTCGTGACGCGCGGCCAGCAGGTCGGCGTCCTGACCAACGCCGACCTCGAGTCCGCCACCGCCGAGCTCGACCTCGACGAGGCCGATCTCGACGAGCTGCGCACGTTCATCGAGGCGCAGGAGATCGAGCTCGTCGAGGAGGTCGATCCGGCCATCCGGGCCAACCAGGAGGAGCGCGCGGTCACCCGTCGCCAGCGGCGCACCAAGGTCACCGGCCCGCTCGACCTGCGTCCGGACATGACGACCGACTCGCTCCAGCTCTTCCTCAAGGACATCGGCAAGGTGCGGCTCCTGACCGCGCAGGAGGAGATCGATCTCGCCAAGCGCATCGAGCGTGGCGACCTCGACGCCAAGCAGAAGATGGTCGAGTCCAACCTCCGCCTGGTGGTCTCGATCGCCAAGAACTACCGCAACCAGGGGCTGCCGTTCCTCGACCTCATCCAGGAGGGGACGCTGGGCCTCGTGCGCGCGGCGGAGAAGTTCGACTACCGCAAGGGCTTCAAGTTCTCCACCTACGCGACGTGGTGGATCCG
>JBBSGJ010000158.1:0-5381 GCA_038254195.1 Solirubrobacterales bacterium | reverse complement strand
CAGGAGGAACCCGAAGCGGGCCTCGGCGTCCTCGGCGGAGATCCCGATGATCTGGAAGACCTGCTGCTGGACCTCGGAGCGGTGGATGCGGATGGAGCCGCCGCCGATCTCGTTGCCGTCGAGCACGAGGTCGTAGGCGCGCGAGAGGGCGCGCGCGGGGTCGGCCACGAAGTCACCGGTCGGCGCCGTGAAGGGGTGGTGCACCGCGTCCCAGCGGCTCTCGGCCTCGTTCCAGCCGAAGGCGGGGAAGTCGACGACCCACAGGACCGTGTGGTCGGCGCCCGCGGCGAGATCGAACCGGTCGCGCAGGTGCAGGCGGACCGCACCCAGCGCCTCGGCGGCCACGAGGGGGTCGTCGGCGACCACGAAGAGGAGGTCCCCGGGCCCGGCGCCGAGCCGCTCGCCGATCGCGGCCTGCTCCTCCGCGCTCAGGAACTTCGCGACCGGCGAGCGCCACGAGCCGTCGTCCTGCACGAACCCCCACACGAGCCCCTTGGCCCGGTGGCGCTTGGCGACCTCCGTCGCCTCGTCGAGCTCGGCCCGGGACATCTCCCGCGCCCCCGCGTTCAGGCCCCGGATCGCGCCCCCGCCGGCCACGACGGACGCGAAGACCTTGAACTCCGTGCCCCCGAGCAGATCGCCGAGCTCGGCGATCTCCAGTCCGAACCGCACGTCGGGCCGATCCGAGCCGAAGCGCAGCATCGCCTCGGCGAAGGTCATCCGCGGCCACGGGGCGGGCGACACGGGAAAGCCCGCGGCCTCCCACACCCGCGTCATCACCGCCTCGGTGGTGTCGATGACGTCGTCCTCGTCCACGAAGGACATCTCCACGTCGAGCTGGGTGAACTCGGGCTGGCGGTCGGACCGCGTGGCCTCGTCGCGGAAGCAACGGGCGATCTGGTAGTAGCGCTCCATCCCGGCGATCATCAGGAGCTGCTTGAAGAGCTGCGGCGACTGGGGCAGCGCGTAGAACGACCCGGGCTGCGTGCGCGCGGGGACGAGGAAGTCGCGCGCGCCCTCGGGGGTCGAGCGGGTGAGCATCGGGGTCTCGATCTCGAGGAAGTCCCGCGCGTTCAGCTCCGCACGCATCGTCTGGGCAATCGTGTGGCGCAGCTCGAGCGCGCGCTGCATGGGATCCCGCCGGAGGTCCAGCGCGCGGAGCTGCAGGCGCAGCGCCTCGTCCACCTCGTCCCCGTCGTCGAGCGGGAAGGGCGGCGGCTCGGCGCTCGCCAGGACCTCGAGCTCGGCCACCGCGATCTCGATCGCCCCGGTGGGCAGCGCCGGGTTCTCCTTGCCCTCCTCGCGGCGGTGCACCTCGCCGCGCGCGGAGACCACGTGCTCGGAGCGCAGCGCGTGGGCGGCCGCGTGGGCCTCGGGCGCCTCCTCGGGATGGAAGACGAGCTGGACGATGCCCGAGCGGTCGCGCAGGTCGATGAAGATGAGCCCGCCGTGGTCGCGGCGGCGGTGCACCCAGCCCGCGACGCGGACGGTCTCCCCCACCCGGTGGTCGGCGAGGTCGCCGGCCCAGGCGTCCCGGTAGGGGCTCCCCGCCCGGAGATCGTGCCTCACAGGCGCGGACCGCGCAGCACCGCGGCGACGACGGTGTCGGCGGACACGTCGCGCTGCTCGCCCGACTCCATCTCCTTGAGCCCGATCTCCGCGGTGGCGCCCACGATCGCAACGTACCGCGCCCCGAGCCGGTCGGCGTGCTTGAGCTGGCCCTTGAGCGAGCGCCCCGCCGCCTCGACCTGCGCCCCGAGCCCGGCCCGCCGCGCCTCCTGGGCGATCCGGAACCCGGCCCGGCCGGCCTCGGGCTGCGCGAGGGCCACGAACAGGTCGACCACGGGCGGGGCGGGCGCGGGCGGCTCCGCGGCGAGGAGCATCCGCTCGATCCCGGCGGCCCACCCAACTCCCGGCGTGTGCGGACCGCCGAGCTGCTCGGCGAGGCCGTCGTACCGCCCGCCGCCGCCCACCGCCGACTGCGCGCCGAGCCGGCCGGAGGTGAACTCGAACAGCGTGCGCGTGTAGTAGTCCAGCCCGCGCACGAGTGCGGTGTCGATCTCGTAGGGCTGGCCCGCGTCGTCGAGACGGGCGAGCACCTCGTCGAAGTGCGCGCGATCCTCGGGGGCGAGGCGGTCGAGGAGCGTCGGGGCCCCGGCCATGACCCGCCGGGTGCCCGGGTGGTCGGCGTCGAACGCCCGCAGCGGGTTCAGGTCGATCCGCGCGCGAACCTCCTCGGAGAGCTCGGCCTCGTGCGCGCGCAGGAAGCGTTTCAACTCCTCGCGGTACTCGGCGCGCGTCGTCGCCGAGCCGAGGGAGCCGATCCGCAGGCTGACCTGGCGGACCCCCACGGCGTCGAGCAGGTCGGCGAGGAGGAGGATGAGCTCGGCGTCGAGCGTGGGGTCGTCGGAGCCGATCGCCTCGGCCCCGACCTGGGTGAACTGCCGGAAGCGCCCGGCCTGCGCGCGCTCGCGCCGGAAGAACGGGCCGAGGTACCACAGCCGCACGGGCTGGGGCAGCCGCGTCATCCCGTTCTCGAAGTACGCGCGCGTGACCGGCGCCGTCCCCTCGGGCCGGAGGGTGACCGAGCGCCCGCCCCCGTCGTCGAAGGTGAACATCTCCTTCTGGACGATGTCCGTGGCCTCCCCCACCCCGCGGGCGAAGAGCTCGGTGGCCTCGAAGACGGGCGTGTCGACGCGGCCGTAACCCGCGCGGCCGAGGGTCGTGCGGGCCGTGGCCGCGAGGACGTCGCGGCGCGCGGCGTCCTCGGGGAGCACGTCGAACGTGCCCCGCGGCGCCTGGAGTCTTTGGCTCACGAGCGCTGGAGCTCGACCAGGAAGGGGTTCGTCGCGCGCTCACGCCCCAGCGTGGTGAGGCCCATGTGACCGGGATGGACCTGGGTCTCGTCGCCGAAGCGCTCGAGCAGGCCGGCGATCGAGCTCAGCAGCGTCGGCGTGTCGCCGCCGGGGAGGTCGGTGCGCCCGACCGAGCCCTGGAAGAGGACGTCGCCGGAGAAGAGGGCCCCGCTCGTCGCGTAGGTGACGTGGCCGGGCGAGTGCCCCGGGGTGAAGAGGACCTCGAGGGGGATCCCGGCGAGCTCGAGCGTCTCCCCGCCGCGGACGGTCTCCTCCGGGTCCCAGGACTCGAAGGGGCCGAAGCCCGGCCACGGGACGAAGGCCATGATGTCCTGGAGGACGGGCACCTCGAGCTCGGGGCAGTAGACGGGCGCCCCGGTGGCGCGGGCGAGTGGGGCGACCGCGCCGACGTGATCGAAGTGGGTGTGGGTGAGGAGGATGGCCTGGACATCGAGCTCCAGCTCCGCGATCGCGGCGAGCAGCCGAGGGGCCTCGTCGCCGGGATCGACCACGAGCGCCGCCTTCGCCTCCGGCCGGCGGACGACGAAGCAGTTCTCCTGCACCGGCCCGACGGTGAACATGCGGACGTCGAGGCTCACCGGCGGGCGGCGGCCTCCGCCTTCTTGCGCTGGCGGCGGCGGTAGATGAAGAGGTCGGTGTAGTAGCCCAGCGCGGCGTAGAGGCAGAGCACGAAGACCGACACGGCCAGCGCCTGGACGATGCCCTGGCGGAACACGAGCAGGACGAGCACGACGAACATGACCGTGGCCAGGGCGGCCCGCTGGAACGAGCCCTTCCAGGTCGGCGGCTTGTCGTACTTGGCGGCACGCTTGGCGCGGGCATCGAGCTTCTGCGTGGTCTTGCGCTCGGCCTCGGTGGGCTTGCGACCCGTGCGCCCGCGCGAGACCACCGTGCCCCCGGCCGTCCCGCGGTGCTTCGACCGGCGCCGCTTCTTCGTCTGGGCCACGTCAGCCAGGGTAGAGGTGCTCGGGGAACCCGGCCCACGCCTCCTCGGGGGCGAGGCCGACGAGCTCGGCCCGGGTGACGTTCTCGGCGCCGACCGCGTCGAGGACCTCCCGCAGGACGCCGGGGCGGACGTTCTCGACGTTGGTGGAGACCTGGGTCGCGCCCTGCCCGGTGAGGTCGACCCCCAGGGCCTTCACGCCGGGGATTGTCTCGCGCACACGCGCGGCGAGCTCGCGGACGGGCGCCCCGGGGGCGAGCCAGAGGTTGAAGGCGACGAGCGGCGGGCGGGCGGCGACGAGCACGACGCCCGCGGTCGGGTGGGGCTCGCGGGGGCCGAAGTCCGGCACGAGGCCGTGGAGGGCCCCGGGGCGCCGCAGCTCGGCCCGGGTCCGCCCCCCGCCGAGCAGGCCGTAGAGGTACACGGGCAATCCCTCGCGGCCCAGGAGGTCGGCGAGCACGAGCGCCTCCGCGCACGCCGGCCCCCGCTCGGCGGGCGTCCCGAACACGACGGGGGCGACATCGAGGGCACCCACCCGTGGGTGGACCCCCGCATGGTCGCGGAGGTCGATCCGGGCGATTGCGTCGCGCGCGCCCGCGAGGACCGCGTCGGCGAGGCGCCCGGGCTCGCCCTCGAGGGTGAACACCGCGCGCGCGTGGTCGGGGTCGGCGTGGACGTCGAGGAGCTCGGCCCCGCCGCCGTCCGTGAACGCGCGACCGATGGCGTCGAGCGCCGCCCGGTCGCGCCCCTCGGAGACGTTGGGGACCGCGCGGAGGGTCAACCGCACCCGGCTCGCTCACAGCGCCCAGCGGCCGCCGTCGAGCACCCGGGTGCTCCCGATGTCCAGCGTGGCGTCGAGCACGACGACATCGAGGTGGATCGGGACGGACACCGTCCCGCCGATGCCCGCGCTGGCGCCGAAGGCGACGTGCGTCGTCCCCAGGATCTTCTCGTCCTCGAGCACGTTGCCGGTCAGGCGCGCGTGGTCGTTGGTGCCGACCCCGAGCTCGGCGAGGTTGCGCCCCCGGTTCCCGTGGGCATCGAGCGCACCGAGGAACGCGTCCGCCCCGTCCCCCTCCGCGGCCGCCAGTTCCCCCCCGCGCACGCGCAGCAGGACGGGCTCCTCCACGACCCCCAGCAGCGGCACGGACGAGGCCGCGATCGTCCCCTCACCCGCGGCCGGCGCGATGAAGCCCTCGCCGCATGGGAGGTTGCCGAAGGCGCCCCGGGCGGTGAGTTCCCCGTCGTCGGAGATGCCGTGACGACCGGAGAGGTCGAGGCGGAAGTCCGAGCCGCGGGGGCAGGTGAGGTGGGCCGCGTCCTCGCGTTCGAGCAGGTCGGCCACCGCGCGGCAGCGCGCGGTCAGCGCGTCGAAGTCGACGGACATGAGGCGGGCGAGCATGTCGGCGGTGACGCCGGGGAGCGTGGCGCCCCGCGCGCCGGCGTCCGAGGCGGCCTTGCGCGCGCCCGTGTGCGAGAGCGAGCGGGAGGTGGGGGCGAGGAACACGTCGGCAGCCGCCAGCGCGGCGGCGATGGTCGGCGGCGGCTCGGCCCCGTCGTTG
>JBBSGJ010000157.1:0-5439 GCA_038254195.1 Solirubrobacterales bacterium | reverse complement strand
TCCATCGACCCCGTCGAGCTCGAGGGCTTCCGGGAGGGCCTCTCCATATAGTCCGCGCGGATGGCGCGGCTCTCCTCGGTCTTCGCCCCCAAGGAGCGTGAGTTCTTCGACCTGTTCGAGGCGTCGGCGACGAACCTGGTCCGTGCCGCCGACCTCCTCGACCAGATGCTCCGGGGCTACCCGGACTCGCGCGACAAGGCCCGGGACGTCCTCATCTGCGAGCAGGAGGGCGACCGGATCACGCACGACATCATCCAGCGGCTGAACCAGACGTTCGTCACGCCCATCGACCGCGAGGACGTGATCGCGCTGGCCTCGGCGCTCGACGACGTCGTGGACTTCACCGAGGAGACCGCGGACCTCATGGGCCTCTACAAGATCGAGGCCCCGATGGAGCAGGCCCAACGGCTGGCCCACATCCTCTACGAGGCGGCGCGGGCGCTCGCCTCGGGCGTCCCGGAGATGCGCAACTTCGGGGACGTCTCGGCCCAGGTCGCCGAGGTCCACCGCCTGGAGAACGATGGTGACCGCGTCAGCCGCGAGGCGGTCGCCTCCCTGTTCGACACCGGGATCGACCCCATGGTCGTGATCCGCTGGAAGGACATCTTCGAGCGCCTGGAGGACGCGATCGACGCCACGGAGCGCGCCGCGAACGTCCTCTCGGGCATCGTGCTCAAGAACCGCTAGGACGGCCCGGTGGAAGACGGCGTCGTCCTCGTCATCGTCGTGGCCGCCGCGCTGGCCTTCGACTTCACCAACGGCTTCCACGACACGGCGAACGTCGTGGCGACGGCGATCTCGACGCGCGCGGTCCCCCCGAAGATCGCCGTCACCGTCGCCTCGCTGCTGAACTTCGCGGGAGCGTTCCTCTCGCTCGAGGTTGCGTCCGTGATCGCCAAGGGGATCGTCAACGCCGACCTCATCACGCCGGAGATCGTCTTCGCCGGGCTCATCGGGGCGATCAGTTGGAACATCGCGACGTGGTACTTCGGGCTGCCCTCGTCCTCCTCGCACGCCCTCATCGGCGGGGTCGTGGGCTCGGCGCTCGCGGCCGAGGGGACCAAGGCGGTGATCGCCTCCGGGCTCGTGGGCAAGGTCCTCGTCCCCGCGGTGATCGCGCCCATCCTCGCCTTCGTCGTCGCCGGGACGGCGATCCTTCTCATCTACCGGATCGTCGGGCGGTTGCGACCCGGCCCGGTGGGCCGAGGGTTCCGGCTCGGCCAGCTCGCCTCGGGCGGGTTGCTCGCGCTCGCCCACGGAACCAACGACGCGCAGAAGACGATGGGCGTAATGACGCTCGCCCTCGCGGCGAACGGGACGATCGCCGCCGACGCCGCGACCCCGCACTGGGTGGTCATCTCCGCCGCGAGCGCCATCGCGTTGGGCACGTACACCGGCGGCTGGCGGATCATCAGGACGATGGGCTCGCGGATCATCAAGATGGACGCCGCCCAGGGGTTCGCGGCGCAGAGCGCGGGCGCGACAGTGATCCTCGTCGCCTCGCACTTCGGCTACCCGCTCTCCACCACGCACGTGATCTCGGGCGGGGTGATGGGCGCCGGGGCCGCGAAGCGGCTCTCGGCCGTGCGCTGGGGGGTGGCCGGGAACATCGTCCTCGCGTGGGTGCTCACCCTCCCCTGCGCCGGCGCGATGGGGGCGCTCGTCTACGGGATCACGCGGGCCTTCGGGACCGGAGCCCTCGGACCCCTGGTGGTCTCGGTGCTCATCCTCGCGGCGCTGGCGGCGGTGCTCGCGCGCCGCCTCCAGGAGACGCGCGGCAGCGCGACGGCGCCCGCGGCGTGACCCCGAACGGCACCATCGTCGATGTCGGCGCCCTGGTCAAGGTCGTCTGGGTCTCGCTCGTGGCCGGGGTCGGCGTGACCACGGCGTTCTCCCTGATCGTCTTCGGGCTCTCGCGCGGCAACGAGGCCCGGCGTGGGCACAAGCGGCCCGCCCCCGCGTTCTATGCCCTGGCGCTTGCGGGCGTGCTGGTCTGCGCCTGGGCGATCTGGCGCGGCTACGACTTCGTGGTGACCAAGGCCTAGGAGCCCTCCGCGGGCAGCTCGGGCGGCTGCACCGCGGCGGCGGCGGCCTGGACCGCGGGCTCGACCCCGGGCGTGTACTCGACCGAGCCGAGCACGCGGGCGGGCACGCCGGCGGCGACGCAGCGGGGCGGGATGTCCCGGGTCACGACGGAGTTCGCGCCCACCACGCAGCGCTCGCCGATGGTCACCCCGCTCGTGACCACCACGTTGGCCCCGAGCCACACGTTGTCGCCCAGCCGGGTATGCCCCTTGGAGGTGAAGCCCTGCCAGGGGACCGGCTGGCCGGGATCGTCGAAGCGGTGGTTGCCGTCGGTCACGAAGCAGTTGTTGGCGAGCATGCAGTGCTCGCCGATCTCCACGAGCTCCACGGCGGCGACCATCACCCCGACGTTCAAAAAGGAGCCCGCCCCGATCCGGATCCGCCCCGGCGCCGGCACCGTGAGCCACACGTCGGGCTCGAACAGCACCTGCTCACCGACCTCGAGCCGCCCCTCGCGCAGGGCCTCGAGCACGTTGCCGTGGATGGGCCAGCGGGCGAAGGCCGACCGCTGCGCGAGCTCCCAGTGGATGCGGGCGCGGTTCCAGGGCAGAGCGCTGCGCTCATACCAGCGCCACTTCTGCCACCACAGACGGACGAGACGGGGGTCCACGACGCCCGGAAGCTACCCGCCGACCGCAACTTTACGCCGGGCCGTCGCGCTGACCACATGCCCCGAGCGGCCGCCCGTTCCCTACTTCGGAACGCCGGCGAACCCCCTGACCACGCGCCGGGGACCGCTCGCGCGGACCCCCGTCCCCGCCAACACCAGGACGCGGCGCCGGCGGGCGCGATCGTGTCCGCGGCCATGGACCCCGCGACGGGTCGGGGGGATGCACTGCCGCTCTGGCACATCGACTACGCGAACGGTCACCTCATCAGCGACGGGACACCGCTCGTGAGCCGCTTCGCCGCCCCCGACGACGCCCTCCAGCCCAGGAGCGCCCCGTTGCTCGACACCGGCGACGGCCGCCTCTCCGAGGCGGTGTCCCACGCCGATCCCACCGCCGGGGGCGCCGAGGCGGTGTGGACCGCCCAGACGGTCGCCGGCGCGCGCGGACGCTCGGTCGTGCGCTGGTACGAGATCCTGCCCGCCGCGAACCGCGTGCGTCAGGCCGGGGTGGTCCGCGACGGCGACGAGTGGCTGTTCGACGGTGCCATCTCGCCCACCCGCTCGGGCGACGCCGCCGTGCTCCTCGTCACCGCGGTCGGCCCCGGCGCGACGCCGAGCCTCCGCGTCCTCGCGCGGACCCGGGCGACCGACCTCCACCTGCTCGCGGGGCAGCGGACCGTGGACCGCAGCGCGGACCCGGCCGCGTGCGGCATCGCGGTCTGCCCCTGGGCGCCTTCGGCCGCCGCCAGCCCGGATCCGCTCGCACCCCGGACCGTGTGGGGGACCGCGCAGCTCGCGGGCGTGCGCTCCGGGCGCGCTCCGGCCTGGGTCACCCGGAACGTCTCGCTCATCGCCGATGTAGCGGCGCCCACGATCACGCTCACCGCCCCTCGCGCTACGTGCGGCGCGGCGCCCGCGTGCGCGCCCGCTACTCCTGCGCCGACGAGCCCGGCGGCAGCGGCATGACGACCTGCGCGGGGACCGTGCTCCGCGGCGCCCGGATCGACACCCGGCCCGGGCGCCGGCGGTTCACGGTCCGCGCGCGTGACCGCGCCGGGCACCTCTCGGTGCTGACCCGCACCTACGTCGTCGACGGCCGAGCCCCGGTGGTCAAAGTCCGCACGCCGGTCCGCGGCGCCGTGCTGCGGCGTGGCGCGCGGGTCGTCGCCCGCTACTCCTGCCGCGACGAGCGCGGCGGCTCCGGTGTCGCGCGCTGCCGCGGCACCGTGCGCGCGGTCCGCCGCCTGGATACCTCGTGCCGCGGGCGCCGCGCCCTCGTGGTCGTCGCCGCCGACCGCGTCCGGGTCGTCCGGACCTACCGGGTGGGCTGAGAACGAAGCCGGCGCGCCACCGCGTCGTGGCGGAAGGACAGGATCCCCTCGAGGTCGTGGCGCACGAGGGGCCGCGCGAGCGCGCCGAGGAGCCCGAGTCCGATCCGGTAGCGCACGCGGTCGCGCACCAGGGTGCCGTCGGGGTGTGGCGCGAAGGTGTGCGTGTGGTGCCAGAGCTGGAAGGGCCCGCGGAGCTGGCGGTCGACGAAGCGGTCCGGCGGCTCCCACACGTCGATCCGCGTGAGCCAGGACAGGGGGAGGCCGTGGAGACGCAGCCGGTACTCGATCAGCGTCCCCTCCCCCATGGCGATCGGCCGCGGGGTGAGGACCTCGAAGCGGAGGTAGGGCGGGGTGATCTCCTCGAGGTTGTGGGCGTCGGAGAAGAACTCCCACACCTCGCCGGGCTCCCGCGGAACGACCTGCTCGCGCTCGAGCACATGGACGCGCACGTCTTCGACTACGGCTCAGGCGGCCGCGCGGACTTCTGCCGCCGCCGCCTTCGCCCGCCGCCGGCGCGAACGCACCCCACCCCCCGCCCCCACCGCCGCCGGCAGCAGGGGCGCGAGGAAGCGCCCCGTCACCGAGTCCGGGTTGGCCACCATCTGCTCGGGGGTGCCCGTCCCGATGAGGTAGCCGCCCTCCTCGCCGCCCTCCGGGCCCATGTCGATGATCCGGTCGGCGGTCTTGATCACGTCGAGGTTGTGCTCGATGACCACCACCGAGTTGCCCGCGTCCACGAGGCGCTGGAGGACCTCGAGCAGCCGCTCGATGTCGGCGAAGTGCAGCCCCGTGGTGGGCTCGTCGAGGATGTAGAGCGTGCGCCCCGTGGCGACGCGGCAGAGCTCGGCCGCGAGCTTGACGCGCTGGGCCTCCCCGCCCGAAAGCGTCGTCGCCGGCTGACCAAGGCGCATGTAGTCCAGCCCGACGTCGTGGAGCATCTGGAGGCGCCGGTGGATCTTCGGGATGTGGCGGAAGAAGCCGACCGCCTCCTCGATGGGCATCCCGAGCACGTCGGCGATCGACTTGCCCTTGAAGTGCACCTCGAGCGTCTCGCGGTTGTAGCGCTTGCCGTGGCACTGCTCGCAGGGCACGTAGACGTCGGGCAGGAAGTGCATCTCGATCTTGATCTGGCCGTCGCCGCGGCACACCTCGCAGCGCCCGCCCTTGACGTTGAAGGAGAAGCGACCGGGCTTGTAGCCCCGCGCCCGCGCCTCCGGCGTGCGGGAGAAGAGGTCGCGGATCTGGTCGAAGAGCCCGATGTAGGTGGCCGGGTTCGAGCGCGGCGTACGCCCGATCGGCGACTGGTCCACCGTGATGATCTTGTCCAGCGCGTCCAGGCCGAGGACGGCGGTGTGGGCACCGGCCCGCTGACGCGAGCGGTGCAGGCGGTTGGCCACGGCCTTGAACAGGACC
>JBBSGJ010000156.1:0-5447 GCA_038254195.1 Solirubrobacterales bacterium | reverse complement strand
TCCGCCGTCCCCCCGACGCCGACGCACTTCTCGCCGCCCTGGAGGAGGTGCGGGCCGGCCTGGGCGCGGGCGCCACGCACACGACCGCCTTCGTCCCCGTCACGCCGCCTCCCGTCGCGCCGCCCGCCGACGAGCCGCCCCTGGACGAGGTCGTCGTGGAGGAGGAGCCCTCACGCCGCCGGCGCTGGCTCCTGCTCGCCCTGCTGCTCCTCCTGCTGGCGGGCGGCGGGGTCGCCGCCTACCTGCTCACGCGTCCGGAGAAGGTGACGGTGCTCACGGTGGTCGGCGACACGCAGGCGGTCGCCACCACCCGGCTCCAGAACGAGGGCCTGACGGTCACCGTCACCACCGGGCCGAGCTCGTCGAAAGCCAACGAGGTGATCAGCCAGAACCCGCTCGCCGGGGAGCAGGTCAAGAAGGGCTCGCCCGTCTCGCTCGTCGTCTCCTCCGGGCCCGGGCAGGCCACGGTGCCGAACGTGCAGGGCGCCACCCTCGCCTCCGCCCGCGCCCAGCTCAAGAAGGCCGGGTTCAAGGTGACCACGCAGGAGGCGGCCTCCGGCAGCGTGGCCAAGGGCCGCGTGGTCTCCGTCTCGCCCGATGTGGGCCAGCGCGTCGAACGCGGCTTCACCGTGAGGCTCACCGTCTCCACCGGGCCGGCGCTCGTGACGATCCCCGGCGTGATCGGGCAGGACCGCGCGAGCGCCCGCTCCGAGCTCGAGAGCCGCGGCTTCACCGTGACGGAGACCCAGCTCGAGAGCACGAAGGCGGTGGGGACGGTCCTCGCCCAGTCGCCCACCGCGGGGGCCGCGGTGGGCAGGGGTACGACCGTGACGATCACCGTGGCCATCGAGGCGCCCGTCGCCGTGCCCGACGTCGCCGTGCCCGACGTCGTCGGGCTGGGCTCCGACGCCGCCACGAACAAGCTCACCGCCGCCGGGTTCACGACCCGGGTGCAGATGGAGACCGTGAAGGCGGCCGCCGAGGACGGCAAGGTGACCTCGCAGACCCCGGCGAGCGGAGGCAAGGTGAAGAAGGGCGCCGCGGTCACGATCGTCGTCGGGAAGTTCACGCCCAAGAACGGCCAGCCGGGGGGCACGGGCACGGGGACGGGGACCGGAACGACCCCGACGGGAACGAACACCACGCCGTGAGCCGCGTCGCCGTGCTCGCCGGCGGGAGGTCCTCCGAGCATGAGGTCTCCCTGGCCAGCGGCGAGGCGGTCCGCACCGGGCTCGTCGAGGCGGGCCACGAGGTGCTCGACGTCCGCATCGGCCGCAGCGGGGAGTGGACGTACGGCTCAGAGGAGGTCGAGCTGCGCCCGGGTCGGGGGCTGCTCGACGCCGACGCCGTCTTCCCGGTGCTGCACGGGCCCTTCGGCGAGGACGGCACGCTCCAGGGGCTGCTCGAGTGCCTCGGCGTGCCCTACGTGGGCGCCGGAGTGCTCGCCTCGGCGCTGTGCATGGACAAGGTGCTGGCCAAGGAGGTTCTGGCGCGGCGCGGGATCCCGCAGGTGGAGTACCTCGGGATCCGGGCGCCGGAGTGGCGCGCGGACACCGAGGGAGTGCTCGCGCGGGTGGCGGGCCTCGGGCTGCCGAGCTGGGTCAAGCCCGCGCGGCTCGGCTCTTCCGTGGGCATCGCGAAGGTGACCGCCGAGGAGGAGGCCGGGAGCGCGCTGGAGGCCGCCTTCGCGCACGACGACCTCGTCATCGTCGAGGCCTCCGCCTTCGGGGGGTCCGCGGTGGAGGTGGAGTGCTCCCTGCTCGGTGACGAGGTGCCGGAGGTGACTCCGCCGGGGGAGATCGTCCTGACCCGCGACTGGTACGACTACGAGGCGAAGTACACGCCCGGGGGCATGGAGCTCCGCGTGCCGGCGCGGATCTCGGCGGCGGCCGCGGCGAAGATCCCGGGGATCGCCACCGCGGCGTGGGTGGCCACGGGCTGCCACGGGCTCGCCCGGGCGGACTTCTTCGTCGCGGAGGACCGGGTCCTGCTCAACGAGCTCAACACGATGCCCGGGCAGACGCCCACGAGCGTCTACGGCGTCCTCTGGAGCCACGCCGGCGTGCCCTACCGCGAGGTCCTCGACCGGCTCGTCGGCCTCGGGCTCCGCCGGCACGAGCGCCAGCGGTCGCTCGCGTACTGACCCGAGGTCGCCCGAGCCCTGAGCGCGGCGACGCGGCGACGCTGTGCATCGCAAGGGAACTTCACGAGGGGAGCAGGGCTCATCAGAGAACGGGTAGACCGGCGCCATGGGAATCCTCAACCGCATCGTGGACGCGATCGTCACCATCGTCACCGCCCCGTTCCGGGCGATCGCCGCCCTCTTCGGCGGCCGCCGCCGCTGACAAGCACCGCGGTCGACCCGGGCTCGTTCGGCTCGTCGGAGTACGCCGAAGCTCTCCGCCTACCCGTGAGCGCGGGGCCGGCCCGCCGCGCAGGTAAGAGCGCCCACGCCGCTGCGCTGATCGCGCGTATCCCGACCGCCGGACTGCGTTGGTCGCGCCCGCACACCATTGGCTACTTGACTGCGGTCAGGTAGGCACACGCGAGACGGCTTGAACACTCGCCGCCCTCGACCAGCGGCCGAAGGTGGGCCTCGAGCACCGCGGCCTCCTCCTCGCTCAGCGCGGCGTCGATCGTCTCGCCCACCGGCCCACTCGAAGAGATCGCGCTCGTCGAAGTCCATCAGCGTCGGTTCCTCCGCCCGCGCCTCCATCGCGGCTCGGACCTTGGCGGCGACCTCGCATCGCGCTGACGTCGTAGCCCAGCAGGCGCCCGCGAGGCTCGGGGAACGAGAACCGGTTGCGCTGACGACGTCGACCGAGCCATCCTCGAGCGCCCCGAGGTCGTCGGCGCCGGTGACGAGGAACTCACAGCGCTCGGCGACGCCGAGCCGAGGACGAGCAAGGTCTCCGATCCGTTGAGCCCGCAGAGGCCGGGTCCGCTACGGTCACCGGCCGACCCGCCGAACCTGCTCCGGGTCATGCCAGCGAAGGGAGGACAACGTGGGTCACGGAGGCAAGCCTGCCGGTGCGCCGAGCGCGAGCGACCGCTTCTCGACCGAGCTGTGGGCCGGAATCGAGGCGACCTACGAGGCGATCCTCGAGCACCCCTTCATCACGGGGCTGACCGACGGCTCACTCGGGCGGGCGGCGTTTGGGTTCTACGTCGTCCAGGACGCCCACTACCTGCGCGAGTACGCACGCGCGCTGAGCGTGGCCGCCGCCCGGGCGCCCGAGGCCGACATCGCGATGTTCAACGAGCACGCGGCCGGGGCGATCGCCGTGGAGCGCTCACTGCATGCGGGCTTCTTCACCGACCTCGGCCTCAGCGAGGAGGAGATCGCCCGCACGCCGATGGCGCCGACCAACCAGGCGTACACGAGCTACCTGATCGCCACCGCCTACGGGAGCTCCTTCCCCGAGCTGCTCGGAGCTGTGCTGCCCTGCTACTGGATCTACCAGGAGGTCGGCAGGACGCTGCTGGAGAGGGGATCGCCCGACCCCCTCTACGCACGCTGGATCGAGACCTACGGTGGCGAGGAGTTCGCCGAGGTGGTCGGGGCCGTCATCGCCCTTACCGACCGGCTCGGGCCGGAGCTCAGCCCGGCCGAGCGGGCGAGCGTCGCGCGGCACTTCGCCACCACGAGTCGCTACGAGTGGATGTTCTGGGACATGGGCTACCGGCGTGAGCGCTGGCCGATCTGACTACGGCGCTGCCGCTGGAGCAGGCCCTTCGCGAGCGGGGGGAGCTCCGCACGGGGCATCGTCTCTGGGGCCGCGCCGGCGTGGCGTGCGCCCTACCCGTGGGACGATGGGACGCCTGTTCGACGGCTCATCGAATGGCTGATGCGCCCACGGGTGAGGCGGATCCGGCGCTGGTCTTTCGTCGCCACGCTGCCGGGCGCCCTCTTGGTCGCGCACCTGTACGGGGCGCACCACGGCGTGGCAGTCGTGGCCGGGCGCATGGCGTGGGTCGTGACCGCGCTCCACGCCTACACGCTGGTCTGGTTGTGGGGCTTCGCGCTGGGGCTTCGCGCCTACCCCCACCGCGTGGGTGCGCGGACCGCGGTGTTGCGCGCTGGGCCGATGTATCGCGTGCTGGTGCCGCGCTCGACGATCGCGGCGACCGCGGACCGGGAGCGCGTGCCCGGTGAGCGCGGCCTGGTCGAGCGTGATGGTGCCGTGCTGCTCGCCAGGGCCGCGGCGTCCACTCGCCCTCCCCCGACCAAGGCGTCCCGAAGAACTCTCTCGGCTGCAGCGGAGTAAGCGCCAGCGGGCTCTCCATCCGGGGGCGATCGTCGCAGGTCGCAACCGGGCTCTCGCCCGCCGGGCCGCCGCTCCCTGGAGCTCAGCGGTAGAGCGTCAGCTCGGACACCGTGACGGAGGACTTCTCCGCGGGGAGCTTGGTGATCCACAGCAGGAAGAAGCGGTGGCGTGCGCCTCCGGACAGAGGGATATCCGTGCTGTGCCCGACGTCCCCGGCCGCGCCGAGCCTCGTCCAACCCGCGATGGCCCGGGGCGGCCCCGCGTCGGCCCCGTAGACCGTGGCGGGGAACCCGGGAGTGCGCGAGCGGACGCGGAGGAACTTCGCCGTGGTGCCCGGCCGGGCATCGAGATAGAGCCCGACGCCCGGCTTGCCGAGCTGCAGGTCCCGGTAGCTCTCGGTCGACCACTCCGTGTTTGGGTCGGCGTCGACCACGTAGCGCGCGTCGGGGGAGTGCTCGGCCCCGTCGCCGGGGGGTGGGTCGTAGGCGTGGGCCGCCCCCTCGGCGAGCTGGACCGGGACGGGCGCGCGCGCGGGAGGACTCGCGGCCGGGGGGCCGGTCCCGCGGTGGGCGTTCCGGCCCAGCAGGACGACGGCGACCACCGCGACGGCCGCAGCGAGGGCGAGCAGGGCCAGCGCGATCCGCGGCGAGCGCAGCCGCAGCGGCAGGCGCCGGCGCGTGCGACCGGGAAGGGTGCGCAGGACGGTCGTCGCCTCGCCGGTGGCCTCCCCGGCCCGGGCGGTCTCGATGGCCAGGGCGTCCTCGAGGTCGGCGGCCATGGCGTCCGCCGTGGGGTAGCGCCGGGGCAGCTCCTTGGCCGTGGCCCGGTCGATGACCGCGGCGGTGGCGGCCGACACCTCGGGCCGGTGCAGCAGGACGTCGGGCAGCGGATCGCGGACGTGACGCATGGCCACCGCGACCTGGTTCTCGGCGCGGAACGGGACGTCCCCGGCGAGCATCTCCCACAGCACGATCCCGAGTGCGTAGAGGTCGGACTGGGGGGAGACCGAGTGGCCGAGCGCCTGCTCGGGGGAGACGTAGTCCGTGGTGCCGAGCACGCGGCCGTCGTCGGTGAGCCCCTCCTCGTCCAGGGTGCGGGCGATGCCGAAGTCCGTCACCTTGGCCGAGCCCTCCTCGTCGACGAGGACGTTCTGCGGCTTGACGTCGCGGTGGACGATGT
>JBBSGJ010000155.1:0-5469 GCA_038254195.1 Solirubrobacterales bacterium | reverse complement strand
TCGTGACCAAGCTGAAGGGCGACGGGATCACCGCGCTCCCCCAGACGCCGTTCCAGGACACGTTCGTAGTCACCTCGACGAAGGCCGAGGCCAAGAAGCTCGGCAACCCGAAGACGATCTCGGAGCTGGCGAAGAAGGCCGGCTCGAAGGTGTCGATCTCCGGCTTCCCCGAGTGCCGTCAGCGCACGGACTGCCTGCTCGGCCTGAAGAACATCTACGGCTGGACGCCGAAGTTCGTCTCCTCGCAGGGCAAGTACGCCGACCTCGACGGCGGCCAGGCCGACTTCACGTTCGGTTTCGGCACGGACGGCGAGCTCGCGCTGAACAAGTACGCCACGTACGCAGACGACAAGAACCTCTTCCCGCCCTTCTACGTCACGTTCCTGATCAAGGACGCGTCGCTGAAGAAGCTCGGGCCCGAGGGCCAGAAGGTCATCGAGGCGGTCCAGAAGCCCATGACCGAGCGCGTCTTCCAGGAGCTGAACTCCCGCGTGACCCTCGACAAGCAGGAGCCGGCCAAGGTCGCGGCCGACTACCTGAAGTCGTTCGGCTTCGTGAAGAAGTAGACGGGCTGAGGGGAGGGGCGGCACGCGGCGCCGCCCCTCCCCGCTTTACGGACTACCGGTCGGCGGGGTCCAGCTTCAGCGCGCTGGAGTTGATGCAGAAGCGCTGACCGCCGGCGCCGGGGCCGTCTCCGAAGACGTGCCCGAGGTGACCGCCGCAGTTCGCGCAGGTCACCTCGGTGCGGGTCATCCCGTGCGAGCGGTCCTCGTGGAGCTCCACGTGCTCGGTGTTCACCGGGTCGGTGAAGCTCGGCCAACCCGTGCCGGAGTCGAACTTCGTGTCCGAGGCGAACAGCTCGGTCCCGCAGCCCGCGCAGCGGTAGGTCCCGTCCTCCTTCGTGCGCCAGTACTGTCCGCTGAAGGCGGGCTCCGTCCCCTGCTTGCGCAGCACGGCGTACTGGTCGGGCGAGAGCTCCTCGCGCCACTGGTCCTCGGTCTTGGTCACCTTCGCGGTCATGGGACGAAGCCTAGACGCGAGACCTTGCTCGGAGCTGAACAACCAGCGCCTCGGCGGTGGCGGGCCGCAGCTCCGACCAGGCCAGCTTGCGCCCGAGGATCGTGCGGACCTCGACGACGGCGCGCTCGCGGCGCAGGCGGCCACGACGCCACTCCGCGTCGGCGAGGTCGCGCAGGCGCAGGATCCGGATGCGGTTCGTGGGAACGTCACCGAGCAGCCACAGCAGCCGCCTTTCGGTGAGCGCGAGCAAGGACGAGGGGCTGGCCCATGTCGCCGCGGGCGTGACGAGCAGGACCTCCTCGCCCGGGCTCACGGTGCGCGCGAGCTCGGGGCCGAGCGCGCGGCGGGTGGGCTCGTCGAGGTGCTCCCCGGGCGCGGGGCGCCGCCGGCGCGCGGGCCCGGGACGATTCTCACGGCGCCGGCGCTGCCACAGCCCGGCGCGCAAGAGCTCGTAGGCGCCGTTGAGCTCGGCCATCCGCGTCTGAGCGTCGGGCGTGGCGTTGACGTCGGGGTGCCAGCGGCGCGCGGCCTGCCGGAACGCGCGGCTCAGCTCCTCGGGCGAGGCTCCCTCCGGAACGCCGAGGAGGGCGTGCGGGTCCACGCGGTCATTGTGCCTGTCCCTCGCCCACCCCTCTCCCCCCTCCTCGCCTCACCCCCACCGGCGAGCTTCGCCTAGACGCCGACGACCGTGATGGGCGAGGCCGCCTGCTCGGCGAGGGCCCGCAGATCGGACGGATCGGTCGTCAGCACGACTGCACCGGCGCGAGCTTCGGCCAGAGCCGCGACGACGGCGTCGACGGCGGAGATGGTCGCGGCGCGGCCGGTAGCGCCCCGCAGTCGTGCCCCGGCACGGCCCTGGGGCTCGTCGACCGCACGCACCTGACAGGCCCTCAGGAGCCGGTTGGTGTGGAAGTCACGTCGGTGGTCGCCGGTGAGCGCCTCGGTCAAGACCACCGACGGGACCTGGGCGGGCCAGAGCCCACGGCGGCGCAGCTCCTCGAGCCTTGCTCGCTGATGCGCCAGAGCGGTGAGCCCCCCGGCGTCGAGGACGAGCGTCATGCCCCCCCGCCCGCCAGCGACTGCTCCGCCGCGCCGCCGCCGGGCAGCGTCTGCTCCGCCCAGTCGCGGGCGGCGGCTCGCTCAGCCGCGGGGATCGGGCCGAGCTCGTCGCGTAGGTCTCGGAGGTAGTCGTCGAGAGCGACGATCCTCTCCCGCCGGTCGAGCTCCTCGGCCAGCGCGGACGCCGACACGCGTGACACGTTCAACCGAGCCGTCCGGGCCCGATCGAGCAGCTCATCGGGAACGGTGATGTTGACGCGTGCCATGCGCATACTGTACACACGAGCTTCGCCCCGAGCGTGGGGCGCCTACCGGCGGGCGACCCGCGCCGCGAGCCACGCGAGCACGGCCTTCCGGACCGTGAGGTCAGACAGCAGTACGACGCCGTGCCCGAGCACACGGGTGACGAGCCGGCGGGAGCGCAGCGGGCCGGGAAAGGCGTTGGCGACACTCGAGACCTCGTTGCGGTCCGAGACGAAGAGGACGTCGTGCGGGTGCCAGCGGTGCTGGCCCTGGAGGTCGAAGACCACGGGCGCGTCCGGGGGCGAGAGAGCGACCGCGGCGCGGACGCGGCGACCGGCGCCCTGCGACATGACGAGGGCCGCCGTGGAGGCCCCGACGCTCGCTCCCACTATCCCCAGCCTGCGCGGATCGACCTCGGGACGGCGCGCGAGGAACTCAAGCGCGGCGGCCGCCTCGCGGGCCAGGGGCTTCTCGTCGATCCCGCCCCGCCCCGTGTAGGCGAGGGTCGCGAAGCCCGCCCGGTGCAGGTAGGGGACGAATGGGTCCCACTCGTCCTTCCCGCTGCGGAACTGGTGGATGAGCAGGACCGCGGGGGTGCGGCGGCCGGTGGTCGTGAGCTCGGCGTGGACCGGGCCGCCGGGGGCGCGGAAGGTCACGGCGCGGCCGGGGACGCGCGGGAGCTTCTCGACGTGCGCAGGAGCACGCGCGGCCGGCCGCGTGGTCTCCCCTCCCCCACTCCGGCCGCCTCCGCCGCAGCCCGCGAGGACCAGTAGGGCGAGGAGCGCAGGGCGATTCACGCGCCGGTGGACCCGAAGCCGCCCGTCCCTCGGGCCGAGGTCTCGAGCTCGTCCACCTCGAGCACCTCGACCGCGGGGACGGGGATCACCACGAGCTGGGCGATGCGGTCGCCGGCGGACAGGCGCGTCGCGGTGGCGCGATCGGTGTTGAGCAGCAGCACCCGCAGCTCGCCGCGATAGCCCTCGTCGATGAGCCCGGGCGCGTTGACGAGCGCGATCCCGTGGCGGGCGGCGAGACCGGAGCGCGGCAGCACGAGCCCAGCGTGACCAGGCGGCAGCGCGATGGCGATGCCGGTGGCCACCGACGCCCGCTGGCCCGGAGCGAGCACGACGTCGGTCAGCGCGTGGAGGTCGAGTCCCGCGTCGCCGGAATGGGCGCGGGTGGGCAGGCGGGCCTCCGGGTGCAGCCGGACGACCTCGAGGATCACCCGGGACGCGCACCGCCGCCCGGAAGGGCGGTGATCGGTCCGTGCGCCGATTCCCAGCGCGCGAAGCGCGCGGCGACGGGCGCGGGGAGCCGCGCGTGCACGCGGACACCGGTGGCGGTGTCCTCCCGGGCGAGCTCGCCGTCGAGCTCGTGGAGCTCGGCCAGCCGCGCGCCCTCGCGGTAGGGGACGAGCAGGTCGACGTCGCGCAGGGTCGCCTCGAAGACCGCGGCGATGCGCACGCCGAGCTCGTCGAGATCCTCGCCGCTCACCGCGGAGACCGCGACCGCGCCCGGGTGGCGGAAGGAGAGCTCGCGCCGGCGCTCGTCGTCGAGGAGGTCGATCTTGTTGAGCACGAGCAGCCGCGCCTGACCGCCCGCCCCGATCTCCGCGAGGACGTCGTCCACGGCCTTGAGCATGTCGTCGAGCTCCTCCTCGGGCGCCGAGGCGTCGACGACGTGGAGGATGAGGTCCGCCCGCGCGGTCTCCTCGAGCGTCGCCCCGAAGGCCTCGACGAGCTGGTGGGGCAGCTTGGAGATGAAGCCGACCGTGTCCGTCACGAGGTAGACGCGGCCGCCGAGGCGCATCGTCCGGGTGCTCGGATCGAGCGTGTGGAACAGGCGGTCGCGGACGGAGACCTCGGCGCCCGTCAGCGCGTTGAGCAGCGTGGACTTTCCCGCGTTCGTGTAGCCCGCCAGGGCGACCGTCGGCAGGTGCGCGCGCTCCCGCTCGGCGCGCTGGACGTCGCGCGTGGAGCGGACGTGGTCCAGCCGGCGCTTCAGGGCGGCGATCCGATCGCGGGCCAGGCGGCGGTCGGTCTCGATCTGGGTCTCGCCCGGGCCGCGGGCCAGTGGGTTGCCGCCTCCGATGCGCTCGAGGTGGGTCCACAGCCCCCGCATGCGCGCGAGGTTGTACTCGAGCTGGGCGAGCTCGACCTGGAGCTTGCCCTCGGCCGACTGGGCGTGGTCGGCGAAGATGTCGAGGATCACCGCGGTGCGGTCGACCACGGGCACGTCGCCGAGGGCCTTCTCGAGGTTGCGCTCCTGGCGCGGCGTGAGCTCGTCGTCGGAGACCACGACGTTCGCGTCCGAGGCCTTGAGCGCCAGCTTGAGCTCCTCGATCTTGCCCTCACCGAGATACGTGTTCGGGTGCGGCTGCTCGCGGTGCTGGACCATGCGCCCGACGCTCGCCACCCCGGCCGTGCGCAGGAGCTCCCCGAGCTCGGACAGGTCGTCGCCCTCCGGAAGCGCGGCGATGAGGAAGGCACGCTGCTTCGCCCGCGCCTCCGGCCGGGTGGGGGCGAAGCGGGGATGCCCTCCGTTGGTGCTGGTCACTCCCCATTCAGTCTAGGCTGCCCGTCGTGCGCCGTGTGACGCTTCTCGTGGCGCTCGCGGCCCTCGGCGGGGCGGCTTCGGCGTCCGCCGTGGAGCGCCCGCCGACTTCCTTGCGCTTCCGTGCCTGTCCGGCGGGATCGGGGGCGGGCCGCACCACGGTCTGCGCGCGGCTGCGCGTCCCGCTCGACTACCGCCGGCCCGGCGGGCGCGCGCTCACGCTCACGCTCTCGGTCAAGTACGCCGTGGGCACCGCGCGTCAGCGCCGCGGCGTGCTCCTGGTCAACCCGGGAGGGCCGGGCGGCGAGGGCCTCGGGCTGGCGTCGTCGGTCTGGAACGCGCTGCCCCAGGATCTCCGGGAGACCTACGACGTCATCGGCTTCGACCCGCGGGGCGTTGGGCACTCCTCCCCGCTCTCCTGCGGCCTGGACCGCCTCTACCGCCCGCCGCTGCCCGACCTGACGCGCGCCGAGCGCCACCAGGTCGCCCGCGCCCGCGCGCCCCCCCCCCCCAGCCCCCCGCCGGGGGGCGCCCGGCGCGCCCCTAGGGGCACGCAGGCACCCCCGCCGGGCCCCGACCCCCTCCGCGCCCCCC
>JBBSGJ010000154.1:0-5527 GCA_038254195.1 Solirubrobacterales bacterium | reverse complement strand
GCCGCCGCAGCGACAAGCCCGAGGCACAGCGCGCGCTCGCCCTCTGGGAGCGGTTCCTCGCCGCCCGGACCGAGCATCGCTCCCGCCCGCAGCGCCGGTTCCTCAAGCGCGCCTACGAGCGTGCCCGCGACCGGGCCATCGGCTCCTGGTCGCCGTCGGCGACGGCGTAGGCCCCGGCCCACGCCGGCCCGGCCCGTCCGCTCAGAGCGTCGAAGACGACGCGTGCGAGGTGAAGAACCTTCTCCCGTCGCGGGCTACGGCAGGTGATGCCCGGGGCGCTCGCGCAGTTGTCTGGGCAGGTGATTGCCGGGGGCCTCGCGCAGCTATCAGCTCTGGCGCCGCGCCCGCAGGGTGGCGAGCACCGATCGGACGCCGAAACCGATGATCACGGCGAGCACCGTGAGGAGGATGACGAACTCGAAGGGACCGAGGTTGCCGCCCAGCAGCAGCGCGACACCCATGACGACCACAACGAGGGCGACGGTCGCGACGACCGTGGCGAGAGGCTCGGGGAGACGCCGCGTCAGCATGATGCAGTGTTCGTCACCGGCAAGGGGCAAGATAGCACGAGCACTTATCCCCGCAGAGTGCCCCGACGCGATCGTTGCCTGCCGGCCCGGGGGGCTGCTCCTAGCGCAGGGCCAGCGCGCGGCTCCCCGACACATCCGCCTCGACGCCCTGAAGCGTCGGGGGGGCGGTGTGCAGGCCTCGGGAGTGACCGCGACGCGGCCACCGCCCAGCTTCGAACGCCCTTTCGGCGCGACGCGGGACGCTACCGCCCAAACGACGAGGCGATCGCCGACTCCGTGTCCTGATAGTTCGCCGCCGCCTGTTGGGTCAGCTGCGAAATGCCATGCAACGCCTCCTGCAGACCGCGAGAAGAGCGATGCCACTCCGCCCACAACTCCTCGAACCGCGCCTGCGCGACCCCACGCCACTCCGACTGCAACGGCGCCACCTGCCCCGCCAGCTGGGACAGGATCGACTGGATGTTCCCCGCCCCCGCATTCAACTGACCGCTGACCCCGTGCAACTGCTCCGGGGTGACGAGAATATTGCCCATGAGACGCTCTCCTTGAATGTCGCCGTTCCAGGCGGGGTAACCATTTCCGCCCCTCGCCAAACACGCGTGGTTCGCAGGCGACGACGCGCATGGCTCGCCCGGCGAGGCCGCTGCGTGCCATTGTTCGCCGCCCGAGCAGGCGGGGAACACCAACCTCTCCGCCCGGCTCACCGCATGGACCAGCCCGCCACCTTCCACCGCCCCACGCGCGAGCACCCCACGCCGGTGCCGAAGGAGCGGGTGCGCGTCGCGGCGCCGCCCACGCTGCCCACGCCGGTGCACCACGGGATGATGCAGACGCTCTTTCCCATCCTCGGGAGCGTCGGGTTCCTGGGCTTCGCGCTCGTCTCCTCGAACACGACGTTCCTCTACATCGCCATCGGCATGGCAGTGCTCATGGTGGGCTTCTCGGTCGTCATGCGCTATTCGCAGAAGCGGGGGGAGCGCAAGCGCGCGGCCGCCGAGTACCGGCGCTACGCCGCCTACCTGCGCAAGCTCGACCGCGAGCTCGCGGATGCCGGTGACCTCCAGAAGGCCGCGCTCGCCCGCCTCTTCCCCGACGCCGGCCGGCTGTGGGGACTCGTGCTGGGGCGCCGGGGCCTGTGGGAGCGCCGCCCCGCCGACCCGGACTTCCTCCACGTCCGGCTCGGCCGGGGCACCGTCACGCTCGATCAGCCGGTGGAGCTGGACGTCGGCACGAACCCGATGACCGAGTACCAGCCCCACGCCCTGCACGAGGCCCGCCGCCTCGTCGAGCGCCGCACGAAGCTCCGTCAGCAGCCGGTCGTGGTCGACCTCGACGAGATAGGCATCCTCGCGGTGACCGGCGCCCGGAATCGGGCCCGCGCGTGGTCGCGCATCCTCCTCGCGCAGCTCGGCACCTTTCGCGCGCCCCAGGACCTGCGCGTGCTCACCTGCTACGACCCGGCGGACGCCGCCGAGTGGGAGTGGGGCAAGTGGCTGCCCCACCAGCACGCCGACCGCAACGCGCCCATCGAAGGAAGTGGATCCGCCTCCCCGGGCTTCCTCCTGGCGCGCTCGGCCGAGGAGCTCGCGCTCCTGCTCGAGGTGGAGCTTCAGCCCCGGCTCGAGCAGCTCCGCCGCCTGCAGGAGTCCGAGCTCCAGCGGACCGGCGTCGCCCTCGTCGCCCCCGAGCTCGTCGTCGTGGTCGACGGGTATCACCCCGGGCACCCAGCCAACCGGCTTCCGCTCTTCCGCGAGCTCATGTCCCGGGCGCGCGAGCTCAAGGCCGTGCTCGTGCTCCTCGTCGACGAGCGCGAGCTCGAGCCCTCGCACGTGGACGCCCGATTCGCGGTCCCCGCTCGCGGACCCGCGGTGTGGGAGCGCAGCGGACCCGACGCCCCCCGGATCACCGAGATCCTCCCGGAGGAGATCGACGTGGGAGCCAGCGAGGCCCTGGCCCGTGCGCTGACCCCCCTGCGCCTCGAGGAGCGCGGACAGGGCGAGCGAAGCATGACCGGCAACGTACGGCTGCTCGACCTCCTGGGGCTGCCCTCGGCCACGGCCTACGACCCGGCGGCCGAGCAGCGCCCGCGGCCGGCCGCCGAGCAGCTCCGCGTCCCGCTCGGGGTCCAGGAGGACGGTCAGATCCTCGAGCTCGACCTCAAGGAGTCCGCCGAGGAGGGGATGGGCCCGCACGGGCTGCTCATCGGCGCCACGGGCTCGGGCAAGAGCGAGCTCCTGCGCACGCTGGTGACGAGCATGGCGATGCGCCACGACCCGGACACGCTGAGCTTCGTGCTCGTGGACTACAAGGGCGGCGCGGCCTTCGCCGAGCTCTCACGGCTGCCCCACACCGCCGGGCTCATCACGAACCTGCAGCGCGACCTCACCCTCGTCGATCGCATGCGCGAGGCGCTCGTCGGCGAGCAGGAGCGCCGCCAGTCGATGCTGCGCGACGCCGGGAACCTCGACGACTGCCGGTCCTACCGCGCCGCGCAGGAGGCCGACCCGACCCTGCCGCCCATGCCCTACCTGCTCGTCATCGTCGACGAGTTCGCCGAGCTCCTCGCCGCGCGCCCGGACTTCATCGACCTCTTCGTCGGGCTCGGCCGCGTGGGCCGGAGCCTGGGCATGCATCTCCTGCTCTCCTCCCAACGCCTCGACCAGGGCCGGCTGCGCGGACTCGAGAGCCACCTGCGCTATCGCATCTGCCTGCGGACCTACTCGTCGGCCGAGTCCAAGGAGGTGCTCGGCACGCCCGACGCCTACCTGCTGCCCTCGCTGCCCGGGCTCGGGTTCCTCAAGGTCGACACGAGCGTCTACAGCCAGTTCCGCGCCGCGCTCGTCTCGACCGCACACCGCGAACCCGCGCTCGAGGAGAAAGAGCCGGTCGTGGCAGTCCGCTCGTTCGACACGGCCATGGGCGGTGCGACCGGCGGCGAGGACGAGGAGCCGGGACCGGTGGGCGAGACGAGAACGGACCTGGAGATCCTCGTCGACCGTCTGGGCGCCGGCCGGAGGGCCGGGCCGGTGCACCAGGTCTGGGTCCCGCCGCTGCCCGCCGCGGTCCCGCTCGACGCCGTGCTCGACGATCCCGCCTGGTGGTCCCCCGAGGCGCGTGCCGGGGCGCGTGGGGCCGGGGGCAGCCTCGCCGTGCGCCTGGGGACGCTCGACCTCCCCGCCCGTCAGCGCACCGAGCCGCTCGAGCTCGAGTTCTCGGCCGGAGCCGGGCACCTCGCCGTGGTCGGTGCGCCCCAGACCGGCAAGAGCACGCTCCTGCGCACGCTGCTCGCCTCCTTCGTCTGGAGCCACACGCCCGACGAAGCGCAGTTCTACTGCCTCGACCTGGGCGGCGGGCTGCTGCGCGGCTTCGCGGATGCGCCCCAGGTCGGCGGGGTGATGGGCAAGCTCGACCGGGAGGCCGTCCGGAGGGTCATCCGCCAGCTCCAGGCCGAGATCGAGGAGCGCGAGCTGCTCTTCCGGCGCCGCGCGCTCGACTCGATGGCCGACGTCCGGGCGCGCCGGGCACGCGGGGAGCCGGTCGACGGTCTCGTCCCCGACCTCTTCCTGGTCGTCGACGGATGGGCGGCCTTCCGGCGCGACTTCGAGGACGTCGACCGCGAGATCGAGGACCTCGCCGCCGCCGGCCTGAACTACGGCATCCACGTGGTGGTGAGCGCGAACCGCTGGGCGGAGATCCGCCCGAGCCTGCTCGACAACCTCGGCAGCCGCCTCGAGCTGCGCCTGAACGACCCCGTCGACTCCGACATCTCCCGGGCGGCGGCGGCCACCGTAGCCGAGGGCGTCCCCGGGCGCGGGCTCACCGGCGCCGGCCTGCACTTCCAGGCCGCCCTGCCCCGCGTAGACGGGCACGCGGACCCCGAGGGGCTCGCCGGCGCCGTGCAGCAGCTCGTGAGCGAAGCCGCCGCCCAGTGGGAGGGAGCACCAGCGGCACCGGTGCGCGTGCTGCCCCTCGAGCTTCCGGCCGCGCGCCTGCCCGCCCCGGGCACGGACGCGCAGCCCGGGGTGCCGATCGGCATCGAGGAGCTGCGGCTCGAGCCCGTCTACCTCGACCTGCTCGGCGAGGATCCCCACTTGCTCGTCTTCGGCGACGCGGAGGCGGGCAAGACGACGTTCCTGCGCCTCTTCGCCGAGGGCCTGGCCGCGCGCTACGGACCCGAGGAGGCCCAGCTCGTCTTCGTCGACCTTCGACGGGCTCTCCTTCCCCTCGCCGACGGGCCGCACGTGCTCGCCTACGCGGGGACGCCGCCGATGGTGGTCGATGCCGTCGAGCACCTGGGGCCCATCCTGCGCGAGCGGCTCCCGGGGCCCGACGCCAGCCGCGCCGAGCTCCTGCACGGGATCGACTGGACCGGCCCGCGGATCTTCCTGCTCATCGACGACTACGACCTCGTCGCCGGCGGCCCGGCCAACCCGCTCGTTCCCCTCCTCGACCTCCTCCCGCACGGCGGCGACGTCGGCCTGCACGTCGTGCTCGCCCGCCGAGTGGGCGGCAGCGCCCGCGGCGCCTACGAGCCGTTCTTCCAGCGCCTGCGCGAGCTGAACCCGCCCGGGCTCATCCTCAGCGGGGACCCGCTGGAGGGCCACCTCCTGAGCGCCCAGCGCGCGACGCCCCAGCCCCCAGGGCGCGGGACCCTCGTGCGCCGCAACGTCCGGCCCGCGCTGGTGCAGATCGCGGTGCCGGGCGCGAGCCCCGCGGGCACCGTGAGCGAAGAGGCGGACGCGCGGGTCGGCCGAGCGCACGTCGCGAGGGACGAGCCATGAACACGTGCGCGGTGACGATCGCCGGCCCCGACCGGCGCGTCGACCTCGTGGTCTCCACCGAGACGCCGATCGCGGAGCTGCTGCCCACCTTCGTCGAGCTGAGCGCCGACGAGCAGCCCGACGTCGAGGGGCGCCAGCCCGTATGGGCGGTCAGCCCGCCCGGCAAGCGGCCGCTCCCCGCCGCCCAGACGCTCTCCCAGTGCGGCGTGAGCGACG
>JBBSGJ010000153.1:0-5541 GCA_038254195.1 Solirubrobacterales bacterium | reverse complement strand
GTCCTGGATCCCCCCGATCCTGCTCGCGACGACGGGGCGTCCCTTCCACATCGCCTCGGCCACCGTGAGCCCGAATCCTTCGGCGATCGACTTCTGCACGACCACGGCCGCCCGGCGCTGCAGCGCGTTGACGATCGCGGCGTTCTCCTCGGGGTCGTCCATGGGCAGCGCCGCGAGATGGACCCGGCCCCGTACGTCGTCCGGCAGCTCCGTCCACCGCCCCCGGGCCTCCGCGAGCACCTCCTTGCCCTCGGGGTCGTCGGAGACCGCCGCCACGGCGGGCCCGGCGTAGACGAGATGGGCGTCGCTGCGGGGGGCGATGTGCTGCGCGAACCCGTCGATGACCCCGAGCGGGTCCTTCAGCCGGTCCCAGCGCGAGACCTGCACGACGATCGGCTCGTCGCCCCGCAGCGGCTCCTCCTCGAAGACCTCCGCCCGGCGCCGCACGCGCTCGCGCTCGCCGCTCTCGCGCAGGAAGGTCGGCTCGGCGCCGTCGCCGTTCTGTGAGAGGCCGGCGGCGGCGAGGATCGCGGAGACCGCGTCGTCGCTGAGCTCCTGGTTCTTCGGGGAGAAGGCGTCGATTGAGGGCGCGACGATGGCCCGGGCCGTCTCGTCCAGGCCCTCCCACGCGAAGACTCGGCGAGAGAAGATGTGCAGGTCGGCCTGCTCGACGTAGGGGATGAGGAATCTCCATGCCTTGCGCGAGAGGTCGTTGGGCATGTCCAGGCCCACGTGGCAGCGCCAGATGATGGGCACGCCGGTCGGCTTGAGCCTCGGGATGAGGCCCGCCGTCTGGGGGTCGTGGAGGATGACCACGTCGCTGGGGTCGACCCGCTCGGCGAGCTCGTCCGCGTTGGGGGCGAGCGCGTCCTCGTAGGTCCTGCGCTCGGTCTCGCCGAGGTCGCCCCCGTCTCCCGGAGCACCGTGCAGGCAGTTGTGGATGCGCTTGGTCAGGGCGAAGAACTCCGGGTTCCCGGCCACGACCTCCCAGCGCGCGTCGACGCCGGCGCCGCGCGCGTAGGCGAGCAGCGAGATGAGCATCTCCGCCACGCCGCCACCGCGCGCGGTCGAGTTCACGTTCCAGATCCTCCGGCCGTCGAGGACCTGCCGGCTGCGCGCGACCGCCTCGAGGAAGGCGCCGTAGGTGTCCGGAGGCAGGACGGTGGAGAAGCGCTCGAACTCGAGCGTCGAGATCGGCACCGAGGTCAGGGAGGCCACTTGCGCGCGATCATGTAGCGCCGAGAAGCGAGAATCAAGGGCGTCGGCGTCTCCCTCGCGAGGATCGGGAAGGGCGAGGGTCTTTCCAGCCGACCGCGCAGCGGCAAGGGGCGCTAAGGTCGTGCCCGCGGCGCCCGACGGCGGCGACCAGAGCCAACGAGGCGGACCCGCCGGCGGGGTCCGCGCGACGACGAATCAGCATTCGAGGGAGGCCAGATGAGTACGGCGACCGACCAGCGGACCCTCGACGAGCTGTGCGTCGACACCATCCGCACGCTCTCCATGGACGCCGTGGAGGAGGCGAGCTCCGGCCACCCGGGCACGCCGATGGCCCTCGCGCCGCTGGCCTACGTGCTCTACACGAAGGTGATGCGCCACAACCCGAGCAACGCGGACTGGATCGACCGCGACCGCTTCATCCTCTCGGCGGGGCACGCGTCGATGCTGCTCTACTCGATGCTCTACCTCACGGGCTACCCGCTCACGCTCGAGGACATCAAGAGCTTCCGCCAGGTCGGCTCCCCCACCGCCGGCCATCCCGAGCGGAAGTACACCCCCGGGATCGAGGCCACGACGGGCCCCCTCGGGCAGGGGCTGGCGATGTCCGTCGGCCTGGCGCTCGCCGAGCGGATGCTCGCCGCGCGCTTCAACGAGGACGGCCACGAGGTCGTCGATCACCACACCTTCACGATCGCGTCCGACGGTGACCTGCAGGAGGGCATAGGCGCCGAGGCCTCCTCGCTGGCCGGCCACCTCGGAGTCGGGCGCCTCGTCGTCTTCTACGACGACAACAAGATCCAGCTCGCCGGCCCGACCTCCGAGTCGTTCTCCGAGGACGTGGCCAAGCGCTACGAGGCCTACGGGTGGCACGTCCAGGACGTGGGCGAGGACCTGTCCGTCGAGCGCCTCGAGGAGGCGACGCGCACCGCGGTCGCCGAGGAGGACCGGCCGTCGCTCGTCCTCGTGCGCTCGCACATCGGCTACGGGAGCCCGAACAAGGAGGACACATCGGCCGCGCACGGCTCGGCGCTCGGCGAGGACGAGATCCGTCTGACCAAGGAGGCCTACGGCTGGGACCCGGACAAGGACTTCTTCGTGCCCGAGGAGGCGCTCGCCCACTTCCGCGAGTGCTGCGAGCGCGGGCGCAAGCTCGAGGCCGACTGGGACGAGCGCTTCGCCGCCTACCGCGAGGCGAAGCCCGAGCAGGCGAAGCTCCTCCAGACGATCGACGCCGCCCAGCTCCCCGACGGCTGGGACGCGGACCTCCCGCGCTTCGACCCGGGCGACGACGCCGTGGCGACCCGGAAGTCCTCGGCGGCGGCCATCCAGTGGGCGGCCAAGGCCGTTCCGCACCTCATCGGCGGCTCCGCCGACCTGGCCACGTCGAACAACACGGACATCGACGACACCGAGGACGTGCAGAAGGGGAGCTACGGAGGGCGCAACCTCCGCTTCGGCGTCCGCGAGCACGCCATGGGGGCGATCGTCAACGGCCTCGGCCTGCACGGCTTCCGCGCCTTCGGGGGGACCTTCCTCACCTTCTCGGACTACATGCGCGCGCCGGTGCGCCTGTCCGCGCTCATGAAGCTCCCGTCGATCTGGGTCTACACGCACGACTCGATCGGTCTGGGCGAGGACGGCCCGACCCACCAACCCGTCGAGCACCTCGCGGCGCTCCGGGCCATCCCGCGCCTGAACGTGGTGAGGCCGGCCGACGCGAACGAGACGGCGCTCGCCTGGCGCTTCGCGTTGCGGCAGAACGACGCGCCTACGGCCTTCGCCCTCTCGCGCCAGAACCTCCCGATCCTCGACCCCGAGTCCGTCCCCGACGACGCGATCGAGCGCGGCGCCTACGTCCTGCGCGACGCCGACGGCGGCGAGCCCGAGCTCATCCTCATCGGCACGGGCTCGGAGGTCTCGCTCTGCCTCGAGGCCGCGGACGCGCTCGACGGGGTCGCCGTGCGCGTGGTGAGCATGCCGTGCATGGACACCTTCACCCACGCCGACGAGGCCTACCGGGACGAGGTGCTGCCCCCCGCCTGCCGCGCTCGCCTCGCCGTCGAGGCCGCGAGCCCGCTCGGGTGGCACCGGTGGATCGGACCCGAGGGCGCCTTCCTCGGCATGGAGACCTATGGCGAGTCCGGGCCCGCGCCCGAGGTCTACGAGCACTTCGGGATCACCGCGGAGCGCGCCGCCGAGATCGGCCGGGGGCTGGTTGGGCGTTGAGCGCCACCGGGTGGAGAGCAAGCGCGAGGCGGTGACCACCGGGCGCCCCAGCGCGTTCGAGTCCGTCATCCCCGACGAGCTCGAGGCGGCGATCGCCCGGCGCGTGCGGCAGGCGGTCGACGAGGAGGTCGCCCGCCGGCTCTGGCGCAAGGACGAGAGCCTGTGGGGCGGCCCGGGGGTGCCCGAGATCGGCGATCGCCTGGGCTGGCTCACCATCGTCGACGCGATGCTCGAGGAGGCGGGTGACCTCGAGGCCTTCGCCGCCTCCTGCCGGAGCGACGGCTTCACGGATGCGGTGCTTCTCGGGATGGGCGGATCGAGCCTCGCCCCGGAGGTCATCCGCCGCTCCTACGGGGAGCTCGAGGGCGGCCTGCGCCTCCACGTCCTCGACTCGACCGACCCGGCCGCGGTGCTCGCCGTCGAGCGTGCGGTCGACCTCGAGCAGACGCTCTTCGTCGTCTCCTCGAAGTCGGCGGGCACGCTCGAGACCGTCTCGCACTTCCGCTACTTCCACGCCAAGGTCAGCGCGGCGGTCGGTCCCGGGCCGGCCCGCCGGCACTTCGTCGCGATCACCGATCCCGGCAGCCGGCTCGCCGAGCTCGGCCAGCAGCACGGCTTCCGGCACGTCTTCCTCAACGACCCGGACATCGGTGGGCGCTACGCCGCCCTCTCCTACGTCGGCATGGTGCCCGCCGCGCTCATGGGCGTCGACGTGCGCGGCATGCTCGAGCGCGCCCAGGTGGCCGAGCAGGCGTGCGCGAACTACGACCACTCGTCGAGCAACGCGGGGCTGTGGCTCGGCGTGGCCATCGGCGAGCTCGCCCGGCAGGGACGCGACAAGGTGACCTTCGCGATCGCCGAGCCGATCGGCTCCTTCGGGCTGTGGATCGAGCAGCTCGTCGCCGAGAGCACCGGCAAGCAGGGCACGGGCATCCTGCCCGTGGTCGGCGAGCCGCTCGGCGCCCCCGACGTCTACGGGGACGACCGGGTCTTCGTCCACCTCCGGAGCGCCGACGCCGCGGACGAGGGCTTCGCACCGGGGATCGCCGCGCTGGCGCAGGCGGGCCACCCGGCGCTCACGCTCGACCTCCACGGGGCCGACGACCTCGGGCGCCTCTTCTTCTTCGCCGAGTTCGCCGTCGCGGTGGCCGGCTGGGTGCTCGAGATCAACCCGTTCGACCAGCCGAACGTCCAGGAGGCCAAGGACAGCACGCGGGCGGTCCTCGACGGCTACGCGCAGGCGGGGGAGCTGCCGCCGGCCAGCGACGCGGGCGAGGCCGAACTGCGGCGCCTGCTGGCCGGCGTGGCCCCGCCGCACTACGTCGCGGTGATGGGCTACCTCCAGCCCTCGGAGGACTTCGACGAGGCCGTCGTCGGGCTGCGCGAGACGATCCGGGCCCGGACCGGCGCCGCCACGACCTTCGGGTACGGGCCCCGGTTCCTGCACTCGACCGGTCAGCTCCACAAGGGCGGCAAGCCCACGGGCGTCTTCCTCCAGCTCGTGCACGACGGCCCGGAGGACGCCGAGATCCCGGAGGCCGGCTACACGTTCGGCACGCTGAAGAACGCCCAGGCGGTGGGCGACCTGCGGACCCTCCGCGCGCACGAGCTGCCGGCGGAGCGCTTCCGGCTCGAGGGAGACCCGGTGGCGGCGCTGCGTGACTTGACGGCGATGATAGAGGAGCTCTAGCCGTGCAACTCGGCTTCGTCGGGTTGGGCAAGATGGGTGGGAGCATGGTCCACCGCATCCGCCGCGACTCGGACCACGAGGTCGTCGCCTTCGACCGCAACGCGGGGGCCGTCCGGAAGGCCGAGGAGCACGGCGCGAGCGGAGCCGGCTCGCTCGAGGAGCTCGTCGCGAAGCTCGACACGCCGCGGGCCGTGTGGATCATGGTCCCCGCCGGGGATCCGACGCAGGAGACGATCGACCAGCTCGCGGACCTCCTCGACGCGGGCGACGCCATCGTCGACGGCGGGAACTCGAACTGGGGCGACACGAAGCTCAGGGGGCTCACCCTGGCCGAGCGGGGGCTCCATCTCGTCGACGTCGGGACCTCGGGCGGCGTATGGGGGCTCGAGGTCGGTTACTGCATGATG
>JBBSGJ010000152.1:0-5549 GCA_038254195.1 Solirubrobacterales bacterium | reverse complement strand
CGAGCGCACGGAGGGCATCGACCGGGTGATCCACATGCGAACCCTGCACCTGGGTCCCGAGGAACTGCTGGTGGCGGTGAAGATCGGCGTGCCGCGCAGTGCGCAGGCCGTCGACGTGGCCCGCAGCATCGACGCCGCGGAGCGCGCCATGCGGGCCGCCGAGCCCACCGCCGCGGTGATCTACGTCGAGCCCGACATCTACGTGGAGGGCCACACCACCGACGTACGCCCCGACCGTCCAACGCCGGCCGGGCACTGAGGGCGCTCTCCGGGGTGCCCACGGGTACCCTGGGGAGTCCCCCGCCCCACCGACACAGCACCGAGGACTCGTCACACATGGACTTCAAGGTTGCCGACCTGAGCCTGGCCGACTACGGCCGCACCGAGATCGGTCTCGCCGAGCACGAGATGCCCGGCCTGATGGCGATGCGCGAGAGGTACGGCGACTCCCAGCCGCTCGCCGGCGCCCGGGTCGCCGGATCGCTGCACATGACCATCCAGACCGCCGTGCTCATCGAGACGCTCACCGCGCTCGGGGCCGAGGTCCGCTGGGCCTCGTGCAACATCTTCTCCACGCAGGATCACGCGGCGGCCGCCATCGCCGCGGCGGGAATCCCCGTGTTCGCCTGGAAGGGCGAGACCCTCGAGGAGTACTGGTGGTGCACCGAGCAGGCGCTCACGTGGCCGGACGGCGACGGGCCGAACCTGCTCCTCGACGACGGCGGCGACGCCACCCTGCTCGTCCACAAGGGCACGGAGTACGAGGCCGCGGGGGCGGTTCCCGACCCCGCCACGGCTGACAACGAGGAGCTCGCCGTCATCCTCGGCGTGCTCGCGCGCTCCCTGGCCGAGGACGCGCGGAAGTGGACGCGGACCGGCGAGGGGCTGCTCGGCGTCTCCGAGGAGACGACCACCGGCGTCCACCGGCTCTACCAGATGCAGGAGACCGGCGAGCTGCTGTTTCCCGCCATCAACGTCAACGACTCGGTGACGAAGTCGAAGTTCGACAACCTCTACGGCTGCCGGCACTCGCTCGTGGACGGGATCAACCGCGCCACCGACGTGATGCTCGCCGGGAAGGTCGCGGTGATCTGCGGGTTCGGCGACGTGGGCAAGGGGTGCGCGGAGTCGCTGCGCGGCCAGGGCGCCCGGGTCGTGGTGACGGAGATCGACCCGATCTGCGCGCTGCAGGCGGCGATGGAGGGCTACCAGGTGGCGACGCTCGAGGACGTCGTGGAGACGGCGGACGTGTTCGTGACGGCGACCGGTAACAAGGAGATCGTCACCGCGGACCACATGTCCCGGATGAAGCACCAGGCGATCGTCGGGAACATCGGCCACTTCGACAACGAGATCGACATCGTCGGGCTCACGCGCACGCCGGGCATCGAGAAGGTGAACATCAAGCCGCAGGTCGACGAGTGGGTCTTCGCCGACGGCCACGCGATCATCATGCTCTCCGAGGGCCGGCTGCTGAACCTCGGCAACGCCACGGGCCACCCGTCGTTCGTGATGTCGAACTCCTTCACGAACCAGGTCATGGCGCAGATGGAGCTCTACGCCAACACGGGCGAGTACGAGAAGAAGGTCTACGTGCTGCCCAAGCACCTCGACGAGAAGGTCGCGCGGCTGCACCTCGACGCGCTCGGGGTCCGGCTCACCGAGCTCTCCCCGGAGCAGGCGGCCTACATCGGCGTCCCCGTCGACGGCCCGTTCAAGACCGATCAGTACCGGTACTGAAACCCCGCGGATCGGGTGGGCGGATGGGCAGATGCCCGTCCTCCGCTCGATCCGTGAGCGCTTCGCCCGCGAGCGGCCGCTGGCCGGGCTGCGGGTGGGCGCCTGCCTCCACGTCACGGCGGAGACCGCGTGTCTCGTCCGCGCGCTCGAGGCCGGCGGGGCGGAGGTGGCGCTCTGCGCCGCCAACCCGCTCTCGACCCAGGACGACGTCGCCGTGGCCCTCGGCGTCGAGGAGCGCGACTACGCCCGCGGGGTCGCCACGGTGGCCGCGAGCGCGCTCGACCTCGTCCTCGACGACGGCGGTGACCTCATCGCCGCGCTGCGCGATGCGCCGCTGCGCGGAGCGCTCGAGGAGACCACCACCGGCCTGCTGCGCCTCCGCCACGCACCGCCGCCGTTTCCCGTCCTCGCCGTCAACGAGGCCGTGGTCGAGCGCGCGCTCAACGACCGGCACGGGACGGGCCAGTCCGCGCTCGACGGGATCCTGCGCGCGACGAACCTCCTGCTCGCGGGCCAGGCCTTCGTCGTGCTCGGCTACGGCTGGGCCGGGAAGGGGATCGCCCAGCGCGCCCGGGGCGCCGGGGCCGCGGTGGTGGTGTGCGAGGTCGACCCCCTGCGGGCGCTGGAGGCGCGCATGGAGGGCTACGAGGTCCTGCCCTCGCTGAAGGCCGCCGAGCGGGGGCGCCTCTTCGTGACCGTGACGGGCTCGCGCCGGGTGCTCGGCACTGACCACTTCGCCCGGATGGGCGACGGCGCGGTGCTCGCCAACGCCGGGCACTTCGACGTGGAGATTGACCTCGACGCCCTGCGCGCCGCGGCCGTGGGCGGCGTGCGCGAGGTCCGTCCGCTCGTCGAGGAGTACGACCTCGGGGACAAGCGACTCGTCCTGCTGGCCCGGGGTCGCGTGGTGAACCTCGCTGCCGCCGAGGGCCATCCGGCCGCGGTCATGGACGTCTCCTTCGCGCTCCAGGCGCTGGGACTCGAGTGGCTCGTGCGCGCAGGCGCCTCCCCGGGCGTGCAGCCCGTGCCGCGGGCGATCGAGGAGGAGGTGGCGCGCCTCAAGCTCGCCGCCCTCGGCGTGGAGATCGACGCCCCGACCGCCGAGCAGGCCGCCTACCTGAAGGCCTGGAGCCCCCAGAACCTGTCTCCGAACCCGCTCGTGGCTGAAGGAGACCGCCCCGCGGCGCCGGATCGCCACGGCTGATCCTCGTCGATGCGCTGCATCGACTGCGGTCATCCGCGCCGCCCGACATCCACGGACGCGGCCCCCTCCGCCTCACGATCGGTTTCGAGACAGGTTCTAGACCGCGTAGCGCTCGGAGCGCTCGTCCCGGCGGTCGGCCTCCCCGAGCATCCGCGCGAAGAGCCACGCGAGCACGATCCCCATCACGATGGACTGCTCCGTGGCCATGATCAGGCCGGCCACGGACTGGTCGTCGTGGGGTGAGAGCCCCCAGGGGTGCGGCTGGCCCTCATAGAAGGGGTAGATCGCGCTCGGCGCGAAGGTCAGCGCAATCCCCAACAGCCCCACCCCGAGCTTCGTCCCGACCATGTAGGCGAGGGGACCCAGGCCGCTCAGGCGGTGGCGCGAGGGGATGGGGGAGAGGAGGTGCCACCAGTACAGGCCGCCGGCCGCCGCGAACGAGAGGTGCTCGAGTACGTGGATGCCGGAGTGGGAGGCCGCCGCGTCGTAGAGCGCGGGGACATGCCACCCCCACATGGCTCCCACGTAGAGCACGGCCGCGGTCGCGGGGTGGGCGAGGAAGCCCGCGCGGCGCTCGATGGCCTGCACGCGGCGGGTGAGGGGACGAAGGAGGATCCGCGTGAGGCCGAGCAGGACGAGGATCGGCGCGATGTCGAGCAGCAGGACGTGCTGGACCATGTGCATCGCGAGGATCTGGTCGGCCAGCGAGTCCACCGGGGACACGAGCGCGACGAGGACGACGAGCACGCCGGCGCAGAAGGCGAGCAGGCGCCCGACCCCGGCCCGACCGACCGCGGGGCCGCCGCGGTCGCGCCGGCCCGCTCGCCAGCGCGCGACGTAGAGGGCGAGGGCGAGGGCGAGGGCGAGGACGACGCCCGGGGCGAAGGTCCAGGACGCGTCGGGCGTAGCGGAAGCCGGCACGAGCACGTGCGTCGATTGTGGCAGTCCCCGCCCCACGGGCGGGAGGGCGGGGAGGAGGCTTGGCCGTGCGATGCGCCTTCTTCCCGAGGCCCTGGCCCTGCTCGTGCCGCCGGCGTGCGCGGCCTGCCGCGGGCCGAGCGGGGTCGGGATGGCGCTCTGCGCGGTGTGCTCCGGGGCGATGCCGTGGCTGCGCGGAGACCTGTGCCCGCGGTGTGCGCTGCCCCGCGAGTCGGGCACGCATCGCTGCCCGGCGGCGCGGGCGCCGTGGTCGCTGGCCTGGGCGCCGCTCGCCCACGCCGGCCCGGCGCGTGAGCTCGTTCTCGCGCTGAAGTTCCGCGGCGCGGTCGGCCTCGCCGACGCGATGGCCGCGCCGCTGGCCGCCCGGGCGCCGGCGGCCCTGGTCGCGGGCGCGGCGCTCGTCCCCGTCCCACCCCACCGCGCGCGGTCCCGGGCCCGCGGCTTCGACCACGCCGCGGTGCTCGCCCGGGCCCTCGCGGGCCGGACGGGCCTCGCGCTCCGGCCGTGCCTCGTCCGCGTGGCGGGGACCCCGCAGGAGGGCGCGGGGCGCCGGGCCCGGCTGGCGGAAGGGCGGGCGCCGGTCTCCGTCCGCCGCGCGCCACCCCCGGTGGCCCTCCTCGTCGACGACGTCCACACCACGGGCGCGACGCTCACCGCCTGCGCGCGGGCGTTGCTGTCCGCGGGTGCGGAGGAGGTGCGCTGCGCGACCTATGCGCGGACCCGCTGACGGTCTACCATCGGACCACAGCACGCCACCAGGAGGTCCCATGCGGATCGACGTCAAGGGTCGCAACCTCTCCGTCTCCCCCGAGCTCCGGAGCCACGTGGAGAAGCGCTTCGCGAAGGTGGAGCACCAGGTGTCCGAGCTGGCGGTGCTCGAGGTGGAGGTGTGGTCCGAGCGCAACCCCGCCAACGCGTCGCCGTGCGTGGCCGAGGCCACGCTCCACCTGAAGGGCGTGACCCTGCGCGCCCACGACGCCTCCCCCGACCTCACGAGGTCCGTGAACCTCGTGGCCGACGAGCTCGCGGTGCAGGTCAAGCGCCACCGGGACAAGCGGCGCAGGCGCCGCGAGGCGCGGGCGCAGCCCGGCGCCGAGGCGCTCTAGCGCCCCTATCCTGGACTGCATGTCCTTCCTCGATCGCGCCCTGCGCATGGGCGAGGCCAAGCAGTACAAGACCTACGAGAAGCGGGTCGAGCGCGTCACCGCCTACGAGCCGGAGCTCGAGCTCGCCGACGATGACGAGCTGCGTGCGCGCGGCGACGAGCTGCGCGAGCGCGCACAGGGGGGCGAGGACCTCGACGACCTCCTCCACGAGACCTTCGCGCTCGTGCGCGAGGCGGCGCGCCGGACCGTGGGCATGCGCCACTTCGACGTGCAGCTCGTCGGCGGGATGGTCCTCCACGGGGGCTCCATCGCCGAGATGCGCACGGGCGAGGGCAAGACCCTCACCGCGACCCTGCCCATGGTGCTCAACGCGCTCGCGGGCCGCGGGGTGCACCTCGTGACCGTGAACGACTACCTCGCGCGCCGCGACGCCGAGTGGATGAGCCCGATCTACCACGCGCTCGGGTTGACCGTGGGGGTCCTGCAGAACATGCAGGAATACGAGGACAAGCGCGCCGCCTACGCCGCGGACATCACCTACGGGACGAACTCCGAGTTCG
>JBBSGJ010000151.1:0-5633 GCA_038254195.1 Solirubrobacterales bacterium | reverse complement strand
GATGCGCACCTGGGAGGCGCGCCGGGGGCGCGGCGGGGCGACCCGGTCGGTGATGTCCTGGGTGGTGCCGTAGACGCGCAGGACCGCCCCCCCCGCGCCGAGCTCGGCGCGGACCCGCGCGTGGACGTGGATCTCGCGCCCGTCGGGCCGGAGCATGCGATGGTCGGAGTCGCACGCGCGACCGGCCGCGAAGGCGGCCCCGAACTCGCCCGCCACCCGCTCGCGGTCCTCGGGATGGACGAGCGCCACGTAGCCGTCGACGTCGGGGGGAACGTCGTCGAGCCGGACGCCGAGGATGCGCCGCAGCTCCTCTGACCACACCGCCACCCCGCCCCCGTCCGCGCTCCAGGAGCCCGTGGCGGAAATGTGCTGGGCGTCGGCGAGCTCGGTGCGCTGGCGCTCGAGCTGGCGCCGGCGGGCGCGGGACTCCGTCACGTCGACGAAGGAGCACACGATCGCGTAGGGAGCGCCCTCGCGCAGGTACCGGAGCGGACTGGCGTTGGTGGCCAGCCACGCGACCCTCCCGTCGGGGCGATGGATGCCGATGAGCCCGTCGAGCTGGGGCTCGCCCGTCTGCCGAGCCACGCTCACGGGGCGCTCGGCGGCCGGGTAGGGGGAACCGTCGTCGCGCACCGCACCCCACGCGGAGTCGAGCCAGGAGCGGCCGACGAGCTCCGTGGCGGGTCGGCCGAAGATCCGCTGGGCGGCGGCGTTCGCCGTGAGGATGTCGAGGTCGCCGTCGAGGAGGACCACGCCCTCCTCGAGCTGCTCGACGACCGAGCGGTGACGCTCCTCCGAGCTTCTCAGCTCGCGCTGGATGCGGTACTGCGCGCGCAGCTTCTCCGCCACGAGCTCGCGTGCGTAGCGCTCGCGGCGTACGTTCTGGAGCAGCAGGAGGCAGAGCGCCCCCGTGAGCCCGAGCCCGAGCACGAGCGCGAGCCAGGGCGAGGCCGGGCGGGCCGGGCTCGCGGCGAGCGTCCACGTCGCCACCAGGGTGGCCGCCAGCAGCGCGAGGGGGACGAGGACCAGGAGCAGCCGGCGGTGGGCGCGCGCGTGGAGATCGGGGACGCCGGCCATCTCCCCGGGTTTCGACCGTGGGAGGGAATCCCTTTAGGTCAGGCGGGGACGGCGACGGTCTCGGCCGGGTCGGGGAACGCCCAGACCGTCCGGGTGCGCCGCTCCTGCCGGAAGACGAAGCGCATCTGGCGCGGAGGCTCGAGGGTGTCGCCCGGCGAGGCGCGGTAGGTCGCGCAGGCCTCCTCCTCGGAGAGGGCGCAGAGGCCCTGGCGGCTGAAGAAGCAGCTCTCGCAGGTCGGCTTGGGGATTCCCTTGGCCATCGCAAGCGTCATCCAATCCGATCTCGCCCCCCTCGGCAAGGGTGATTCCCGCAAAACGCACGGACTTCGTCGATCCGGGCCGAAAGACCCTATTTGCAGGAAGTTCTGGCTCGGGTAGGAGGATCGTCCCGCTATTTCGGCGCTTTTTCTTCCGACCGATCGGCGAGCAGCGGGGGCGATGCGCGGTCGCCGCGGTCGCAGGAGCCCAGCCGGCCCGCCCCGCCCGTACGGTAGGTACGTGAGGACCCTGGTCACCGGTGTCTCGGGCTACGTGGGGGCGGCCCTGGCCCCCGCGCTGCTCGATGCCGGGCACGCGGTGCGGGGCTTCGCGCGGGACCCCGGACGGGTCACGGTCCCGGGCATCCCGCTCGTCCGGGGCGACGCCCTGACGGGCGCCGGGCTCGACGCGGCGCTCGAGGGGATCGACGTCGCCTACTACCTCATCCACTCGATGGAGGCCGCCGCGCAGGACGGCTTCGCCGCCTCCGAGCGCCGGGCGACCGAGACGTTCCTCGGTGCCGCCCGGCGCGCGGGCGTGTCCCGGATCGTCTACCTCGGCGGCCTCGTTCCCCCCGGCGCCGCGCCCTCGCCGCACCTCGCCTCCCGCCTGGCCGTGGAGCGCGAGGTCCTCGCGGGGATCCCCGACTCGATCGCCCTGCGCGCGTCCATCGTCATCGGCGCCCGCTCGCGCTCCTTCCGCTTCCTCGTCCGCCTCGTCGAGCGCCTGCCCGTCCTCGCCCTGCCCGCCTGGCATGAGCGGCGCACCCAGCCCATCGACGGGCGCGACGTGATCGCGTTCCTCGTCGCCGCGGTCGATTCGGAGGAGGCGGGGGGAGGCTCGTTCGACATCGCCGGCCCGGAGGTCCTCACCTACGGAGCGATCATCGAACGTATCCGCGACCTCATGCTCCTCGACCGCCCCACCCTGCGGCTGGACGCGCTCACCCTCACCCCGGTCGCCTCCCGGGTCGCCGCCGCGATCGCAGGTGAGGACCACGCGCTCGTCGGCCCGCTCATGGCCGGCCTCGAGCGCGACCTCCTCCCGCGCGACGGCACCGCCGCCCGGGTGCTCGGCGTGCGCCTGCATTCCTTCGACGCCGCCGTGGAGCGCGCCCTGCGCGACTGGGAGCGCGACGAGCGACTCGTCGCCCGCTAGGGTCCCCGCCCGCTCATGGCCGATACCGTCCGCACCTCGATCACCATCGCCGCCGCCCCCCAGGAGATCTGGGACGTGGTGATGGATCCCGATCGGTTCGGTGACTGGGTGACCATCCACCGCGGGCTGAAGTCCGTCTCGTCGGACCCGCTCGTGTCCGAGGCCACCCTCGAGCAGACCCTGTGCCTGCGCGGGGTGAAGTTCGACGTGAAGTGGCGGGTGGCCGAGTGGGACCCCCCCCACCACGCGGTGCTCGAGGGGCGCGGGCCCGCACGCTCGGTCGCCCTCACCCGGGACGACTTCACCGAGGTCGACGGCGGCACCCGCTTCGACTACGTCAACGAGCTCAAGGCTCCCATGGGACCGCTGGGATCCATCGCGTCGCGGGTGCTCGTGGGCGGGCTGTCGGAGCGGGAGGCGAAGGCCTCGCTCCGGAAGCTCAAGGCGCTCGTCGAACGCTGAGGGTCATTCCGGCTCGCGCCTGACCGACCGCCGCGTCCGGTCTCATAGGCCCCGCCCCCGGCGTGGCCCGTACCGACCGCCGCCATCGCGCACAATGCGCCAAGCACTGTGCAGGGTTGCCAGCGGCTACCCAGATTCGCATCGGTACACCTCATACTGTTACGCTTGCCACCGACATCGACTGATCTGTGAACGGAGGCTTTGGTGGCTGACTTCCTCGACGCGAAGGTGAAGGAGATAGACGACCGGCTCAAGGAGCTGCGTCCGCTCGTCGAGGAGTTCCATCGGCTCGAGGCCGCGCGCGGGGCGCTCGCCGGCGTGACGGACACCCCCGCGGCCTCGCCCCCGCGCCGCGGCCCCGGCCGCCCGCGCGGGTCGCGGTCGGGTAGCAGCGGGAACGGCCGCCGGCGCGGTCGCCCCCGCAGCGGCGCTGACACCCGCGCCACGCAGGCGCTCGAGCTCGTCCGGGCGCGCCCGGGCATCAGCATCCGCGATCTGGCCGAGGCGATGGACATCCAGCCCAACTACCTCTACCGCATCCTCCCCACCCTCGAGAAGGAGGGGCAGGTGGAGCGCGACGGCAAGGGGTGGCGCATGGCTCAGGGCGGTGCCACGGCCGCCGAGCCCGACGCCGACTGAGCATCCGTCCGCGCCGGGGCGCACCATCCCTCGCGTGGACTCCGATCGCGAGCAGCTCCTGTCCCACCTCGAGCGGTACTACCGCGACGGTGGCTGGCCCGTCTCGCGCGACGAGGATCTCGTCCTCGCCGCGGGGCCGGGCGGAGTGACCTGGGTCGGGGCGGCGGTCGTCCCCGCCGACCTCGAGGGCCGGGAGCTCGACGCCCGGCTCGAGGAGCTCGCCGGGCGCCGGATGCCGAAGACCGGGGCGCTCTGTCCGCTCGAGCTCCTGCCCGCCGAGGGCTGCGAGCCCGGGCTCCACGCCGCGCTCGACCGCACGGGCCTCGCACGGCGCAATCACGTGGCGGTCTACTCGCTGACCTGATCGTCGCGTTCCACACGACCGACGGCGCCGAAGAAGCGGCGCACCTCGGCGCGCGACTCGTGGATCTCGAAGAGATCGAAGATGAGGTCGTCCACCTCGTCTCGCAGTGATCGCACATCGGCGTCGAGGCTTTCCTTGAGCGCCGCGACGATGCGGTCGACCCGTTCGGCGACCTCCTCGTGCAGGCTGGGGTCGGGGCGCCGGAAGGGCAGCTTCTCGATGTAGCCGATGTGAGCCGTCGCGGTCGTGTTCACGATCTTCTTCATGAAGTACGTCGCCAGTGCCGAGTTCAGGTAGCCGAGCAGGAACAGCTCGTCGACCTCGCCGTTCTCCACAAAGATCGCGCTCCCCTTGTCGCTGAAGATGCACCCGGCGGGCAGTAGTCGCACCGACAGCCGACCGCTCGACACCACCGAGTACGTGAGCCCTGGCTTGAAGTAGTGGGATCGGTTCTGGAACCGCGGCTTCCTCGAGGTTCCCGCGCCCCAACGATCGCGTCGCTCGAGCTCCTCGACCGAGGACCGCGACCAGTCGATCGCCACTCCCGGAAGCCTCCAGTAGTCGCCGAACCCCTCGCCCTTCGCGAACGCCACCCAGTGCCGCCGCCCTGGCGGAGCACCCTCGGCCTGCTCGGCCTCGGTGAGGTCGATCGTCACCTGCTCGGCATCGACCGTCTGCTCGAGCCGGGGATAGGGCGCGCCGATACCCGCGAGGAAGCGGGCATCGTCGGCCGTGATGAGTCCCTGCCGCCCCCGCGCCACGTCGCGCACCTGCCCCGACGACCTTGCCGACTCGAACACCTCCCGCGGCACGCCGACGAAGAAGGGCGTCTCGGGCAGCGCCTCGTACTCCTCCTGGCGCAGCTCGGTCACCTTCTCCGCCGGTGGTGAGTCAAACCGGCGCGGGTCGCGGATCGTGTCGACGAGCCGGATCGTGCTCGCCCTCCGCGCCGCCGGGTCCGAGCAGCGCTCGAGGGTCGTGATGGCCATGCCCGCGAAGGCGAAGCTCACCCCCTCGAAATGGCCGGTGTCGGTGAGCAGGATCTCCACGATCTTGCACCGGTCGAGGATGTGCCGGCGCAACGCCGTGTAGGTCGTCAGCGACCGGAACGAGTCGTTCGTGATGAGGCAGAGCCGACCCCCCTCGCGGAGGCGCTCGATGCCGTTGACGAAGAACATCCCGTACGTGTCGTCGGCGCCCGTGGCGACGCTTCCGGCCCGCCGGTCGCGCTCGGTCCGCCCGTAGAGCTCGGCGTAGGTCCGCCGCTTGTACTCCGGCTTGCGCGCCCCGTACGGGGGGTTGCCGACCACGGCGTCGAAGCGCTGCGCGTCGATCGGCGCCACGTCGTCGAGCCCGGGGTCGAGGGTCACGGCGCGCTCGGCCTCCGCCCGTTCGCGGCCCTCGGCGGCGAGCAGCTCCGCCGAGAACAGCTCCCGTCCCGGTCGCTCCGGTGAGTGCAGGAGCATGTCGTGGACGAAGAGGTTCCCCGTCGCGGCGGTGGCGTGCTCGTCGAGGAGGAACAGGCGGATGGCGGCGAGGGACGCCGCGAAGGTGTCGATGTCGGCGCCCCAGAGCTGGCGCTCGAGGATCGTCCGGTGCGCCGTGGGAGCGTCGATCCCCTCGGATCGGTAAAGCGCCAGCAGCGCATCGTGCAGTCCCTCGAGGAAGTGCCCCG
>JBBSGJ010000150.1:0-5683 GCA_038254195.1 Solirubrobacterales bacterium | reverse complement strand
TCCCGCCGACGAACGTCGCCGCGCCCGTGATCGTGCCGCGCACGGCGGAGCGGCCGCGGCCGGTGATCGCGCCGTCGTCCGACAGCCCCTCCGAGAGCCCCATCGAGATCGCGGCGCCGAGCGCGGCGGCGAGCCCGACGAGCAGCGCGGCGCGCGTGCCGGCGAGGTACGCCGAGGCGAAGATGGGCGCCAGCGTGGAGACCGTCCCGTCGATGAGCCCGATGAGTGCGGGCTGGACGACCTGGAGGAGGCGCTCGCTCTCCGACGCGTCCTGCCACTGCTCCTTGTAGGAGGTCGATGTCGTGCTCACGTGTCTAGTTGTAACAAATGAGTTAGAGTAAGGGTTGCCTCATGGCGGCGACCGACCTCACCGACGCCCTGCACGCCCGCGGACAGCGGGTGACCGCGCAGCGGGTCGTCCTCCACGACGCTCTCACGGAGCTCGGTCGTCATGCCACGGCGGAGGAGATCGCCCGGGTGGCGATGCCCCGGCTGCCCGGGCTCTCCCTGCCCACGGTGTACGCGACGCTCGAGCTCCTCGCCGAGCTCGCGCTCGTCCGGCGGGTGGCCACGGGTGGGCCGGCGGTGCTGTGGGACCCGCGGCCCGAGCCCCATCACCACTTCCTCTGCCGCTCCTGCGGGGCGGTCGCCGACCTCGATGCGGCGGTGGACGCCCGCCCGGCCCTCGTCGCCGCCCGCGCGGCCGGCGCGGTGCCCGAGGACGCCGACCTCGTCGTGCGCGGACGCTGCGCCGCCTGCGCGTGAGGATCTGGGTCGACTGCACCGCGTCGGCGCACCCGATCGTCCTGCGACCGGTCATCCGCTGCCTCGAGGCCGACGGGCACGAGGTGCGGGTGACCGCGCGGGACTTCGGCCAGACGCTCGGGCTCCTGCGCCGGATGGACATCGTCCACACGGCGGTGGGCGCGCATGGGGGCGCAACGCGCGCGGGAAAGCTCCGCGCCCTGGTGTCCCGCGCGCGCGCCGTGCGTGGCTGGGCGCGCCGCCACGGCCCCTTCGACCTGGCCATCGCGCACGGCTCGAACGACCTCCCGCTCGCCGCCGCCTCGCTTCACATCCCGGCGGTCGACATGTTCGACTACGAGTGGGCCACGCTCCAGCACTCCATCGGCTGCCGCCTGGCCACCCGGGTGCTCACGCCCGACCGCATCCCGCCCGAGCGTCTCGCCCGCTACGGCGCGGGGCCCGGCAAGCTCCGCCAGTTCCCCGGGCTCAAGGAGGAGTACTATCTCGACGACTTCGCGCCCGACCCGGGCGTGGTCGAGGAGCTCGGCCTCGATCGCGAGCGGGTGCTCGTCACCGTGCGACCGCCGCCCGAGGTCTCCATGTACCACCTGCACGGCAACCCGCTGTTCGAGCGGGCCCTCGAGCGCCTCGGCCGGCGGGAGGACGTCCAGGCCGTGGTCATCCCACGGGTGCCGGCACAGGGCGAGGCGCTCGTGGCGCTCGGACTGCCCTCGCTCGTCGTGCCCGAGCAGGCGGTGGACGCCCAGAGCCTCATCGCCCTCTCGGACCTCGTCATCTCGGCGGGGGGGACGATGAACCGCGAGGCCGTGGCGCTCGGCGTCCCCGTCTTCACGACGTTCGGCGGGCGGCTCGGCGGGGTCGACGAGGCGCTCCTGCGCGAGGGTCGGCTGCGTGAGTTGCGCGATCCCGACGAGGTCGAGCTCGTCAAGCGGCGAGCCGGGAGCCGGCCGCCCACGCGCGACCCGCGCGCGCTCGTCGAGCTGATGCTCGAGGCCGCGGCCTGAGCGGGTCCCCGCCTAGATCGGGGCGCCCCAGAGGGGGAACCAGCGCTCGAGCTCGGCCTCCACCGGCAGGTCGGCGCCGATCTGGGCCTTGAGCCGCAGCTCGGACTCGGAGTCGCGCGCCTGGACGCCGGCCGCGGGGACGAACGGGTAGAACGACCCCCGCTTGTAGTTGTAGATCCAGTAGGCCGCGCGGGAGCGGGCCTCCTCCGAGAAGGCGAAGACCGCGCAGAGCACCCGCTCCCCGTAGCCGCCGGACTCGATCGCCGAGGACACGGCGTTGATCCCGACCACGAGATCCTCGAAGTCCGCGTCCGCGAGGACCATCCAGCGGTAGCCGAACTCGTCGTCGGTGCTCGTGAGCTCCGTGCCCGCATCCGCGGCGGTCCCGCCCACGACCTCCTCCATGTCGCGCACGATCCCCTGGAAGTCCGCGGTGGCCAGGGGCTGGAAGACGATCGCCGCCTTTCCCGTCGGTTTGAGGCCGAGCGTCTCCGAGAGCGTCACCTCCGCGGTCGACATCGCGAACAGCCGGTCGGGCGCGGGCTTCTTGATCTCGCGCTTGCCGCGCAGGACGTCGAAGAGGCCCATCAGCGGGCCGTGCCCTGGAGCTGGGCCTCGAGGCGCTCAAGGGCGGCGATCCGCTTCTCGAGCGGCGGGTGGGTCGAGAACAGCCCGGCGACCGACTCGCCCACCGCGGCCGGAGGCACGATGAAGAAGGCCTTGAGCTCGCCCGCGACGCGCAGGTCGCGCTGCGGGATCCGGCCCATCCCCGAGGAGATCTTCATGAGCGCCGAGATCAGCGCGCTCGGACGGCCGGTGATGAGCGCCGAGGCTCGATCGGCCGCGAACTCGCGGTAGCGCGAGAGCGCCTGCATGAGAAAGAAGGAGACGGCGTAGACCGCGAAGGAGACGAGGATGAGCGGGAGGATCCCGGGCGAGTCGTCGTCGTCGCCGTAGCCGCCGCCCCCTCCGAAGAAGAAGCCGAACTGGAGGATGTAGGACGCCACCGTGGCGAAGAACGACGCCACGGTCATGACCATCACGTCGCGGTTCTGCACGTGGCCGAGCTCGTGCGCGAGCACGCCCTCGAGCTCGGCGGGGTTCAGGAGCCGCATGATCCCCGTGGTCGCGCACACCGTCGCGCTCCGGGGCGAGCGGCCGATCGCGAAGGCGTTGGGCATGTCGGTCTCGGCGATGGCGACCTTCGGCTTGGGCAGGTCGGCCTGGACGCACAGGCGCTCGATCAGCGCGTGGAGCTGGGGCGCCTCGGCGGGTGAGACGTGGCGGGCGCCCATGGCGCGCAGCGCGAGCTTGTCGGAGGTGAAGAGCTGGAAGAGGAAGAGCCCGCCGGCGACGAGCGCGATGATCGGGCCCTGGGCGCCCGAGGCGAACAGAGCCCCGATCAGCACCGCGTAGACGGCGCCGAGGAGGAAGATCGTGAGGGTCATCCGGGCCTGCAGGCCGCGGTCGCGTCCGAAGGAGGTGGGTCGGGCCATGGTGTGACCACAGGATGACAACGCAGGCTCAATCCAGGCTGAACCACGAAGTCCTCCTTTCTGCAAGAACGCCTGCAACTCCCGCGCTTGGAGTCGGCCTGGGACAAGCTCTGGCCGCCCGTGCCGCGACGCCTGCTCCAGCCCACCGCTCCGACCACCCGCCTGCGGCGGGCCGTGCCCGGCGCGGTGGTGTCCTCCCTCTTGATCCTCGCCGTGCTCGCCCTCGCGCCGAGCGCCGGCCAGGGGCGCTCGCTCTCGCAGATCCGCGCCCAGATCGCCAGGACGCGCTCGCAGCTCGAGGCCAAGCGCGGCCACGCCCGCGTGCTCTCCACGGACATCGCGCGCATCACGACCCAGATCCACACCCTCCAGGCGGGGATCGGGCAGCTCGAGCACCGTCAGGCCCTGATCCAGGCCGACCTGGACGTCAAGCGCGGCCGCCTGCTGAGCACGCAGGCCGAGCTGCGCACCGCCCGCGGACGCCTCGCGCGGCTCCGGCTCCGCCTCGCGCACTCGCAGCAGGTCCTCGCCCGCCGGCTCGTTGCCCTCTACGAGTCCGACCGGGCGGACATCGTCGGCGTCGTGCTCTCCACGCGGGGCTTCGCCGACCTGCTCGAGACGAGCCACTACGTCGCCCAGGTCGGCGCGCAGGACAAGCGCATCATCGAGGCCGTCCGGTCGGCCAAGCACGAGACGACCTCGCTGGTCAAGCGCCTCGGCGGCCTCGAGGCCCGCCAGCGCTCCCTCGCCCTCGCCGTGCTCGCCCGCCGGGACGAGGTCGCGCGCGTCAAGCAGGGGCTCGCGGTCCGTCGCAACGTCTTCGCCTCCGCCCGCGGGGCGCGCGCCGCCGTGCTCGCCCGGGTCAACACGCAGGCGAGCACGATCAAGACCCGGCTCGACGGCCTCGAGGGCGATCAGGCGGCGATCGAGCGTCGCATCCAGGCCGCGAGCGCGAGCGCGACCGCGAGCGCCGCCTCCGTGCCGGCGGGACCCATCCGGGGCGGCGGGACCTTCATCTGGCCCATCAACGGCGTGATCACGTCGCCGTTCTGCGAGCGGCGCTCCTATGAGGCGTGCCACCCGGGCATGGACATCGCCGCGCCCACGGGGACGCCGATCCGCGCCGCCGCGGCCGGCCGCGTCATCCTCGCGAGCTACACGGGCGGATACGGCAACTACACCTGCATCCAGCACAGCGCCAGCCTGTCCTCCTGCTACGGCCACCAGTCCTCGATCGCCGTGAGCGTGGGGCAGTCGGTCAGCCAGGGGCAGGTCATCGGCGCCGTCGGCTCCACCGGCCACTCGACCGGGCCGCACCTGCACTTCGAGGCCCGGGTCAACGGCGGCGTGGTGAACCCGCTGAACTACCTATGAGGCTGGACGGCGCCGCTCGGCGTGTTGCGCGGGCGTGTTCAGCGCCGTCCGTAGAGGCGCTGCAAGAGCCCCGCCATCTCGGCGGACGTCTGACCGAAGGCCGGGCAACACGGCCGCTGGGAACCCGGGACGCTGATCCCGATCTCGATGTGCGGAGCGCGCGAGATGCCGACGATGCCACACCCGACCTCGGCGATCGGCTGACCGGCGGACACGTGCGTGCCGACGGGCACGAGAGCGGGCGAAGCGTGTCCGTAGTAGACGAACCGCCCCGCGAGGGGGCCGGCGTCGATGCGCAGGACGGGCGCATCCGGTCCGAAGCCGGCGATTCCCTCCTGGACGATCTGGCCGCTCGTGATCGCGACCTCCACGGCGCGGGCGCCGCACGCTCCTCCTGACGCGGCGATGTCCACGCCCTGGTCCAGGGTCCAGGTGCCGGGATCGAGCGGCGCCGACAGCGGGAAGACCCAGCCGCCAACGGTCGGCGCCGCGCCGGCTCCCGCGATGAAGCTCTCGGCCGTATTGCCGGTCGGCAGGCTCACCCCCGCACGCTGGGCCTGGCGGATCTCGCGACGGATCTCCGCGTCCGAAGGGGCCCCGGGCGAGATCGAACGAGAGCGCGTCGCCGATTCGATCGGCAAGGGGTCGGGCCGGTTGCCCGCCTTGCCGGGCACCGTCCGGGGACCTCGCGGGCGTCGCTGGGGCGGCGTGCGCGCGGCCGCCGACAGAATGACGTACTGGTCGCGCCGGGTGTGCGTTTCGCCCCGCCGCTCCGTCGCTCCGCACCCCTCGACGAGGACGGCGATCGCGACGGCCGCGAGCAGGACGAGGAGCCCTCGCGCGAGGCTCACGGGCAGAGGCCGTAGAAGTGCAGCAGCACCGGACACGGATGGATCGCGTTCACCGACGGACTGGGGATCGCGCGGCCACCGGCGCGGTCAGGCTAGACAACTCGGGGACGCTGATCACCGCTCGTCCCTCCACGGCTGGCACCCTCTTCTGCGTGGTGTGGTTCTCGTTGGACAACTCCGTCCTGACCCT
>JBBSGJ010000149.1:0-5690 GCA_038254195.1 Solirubrobacterales bacterium | reverse complement strand
GGCGGGCGGGGCGCCGAGGGCGGCGAGCAGCCCCGGCGCGTCGGTGTTGTCGGCCTCGATCCCGTCGGACCCGAACGCGAGGGTGTTGGCGGCGCCGATCTCGCGCGCCCGCTCGGTCGCGCGATCGGCGAGGGCGAGCGCGGCCTCCTTGTGGGGGATCGTCACGTTCGCCCCCCGGAAGCCCGCGGCGGGCAGGGCGCGGACGGTGTCGGCGAACGCCTCGGGCGGCACGGGGAGAAGCTGGTAGGTCCAGCCCTCGAGGCCGGCGGCGGTGAGCGCCGCGGTGTGCATCGCGGGCGAGCGCGAGTGCGCGACGGGCCAGCCGAGGACGCCGAGGCGCATGGCGCAGCCGAGACTACGCGCTGTCCGTTTTCAGCGGCCCGTGCAGTCGGCGGGGGTGTGGAGCTTCCCGCTCTCCTGCGCGCGCCGGTAGGCGGCCTGGGCGGCCAGGAAGCGGTCGAAGCTCGCGGTGAACACGTGCGTGCAGGGGTTGCGGGCATCGACGACGTAGTAGCGGTAGGGCACCCGGGCGGGATGGGCAGCGGCCTCGATCGCCGCGAGCCCGGGGTTGCCGATCGGCGTGGGCGGCAGGCCGGTGTGCTTGTAGGTGTTGTAGGGGCCGTCCGCCGCGAGCTGCGAGCGGGTCAGCGCCTGCCCGACCGCGTTGTTGGCGTAGGCGATCGTCGCGTCGATGGCGAGCGGCTCGCCGGCCTTGAGCCGGTTGTAGATCACCGCCGCGACCCGGGGGCGGTCACGTTGGACCCGGGCCTCGCCCTCGACCATCGAGGCGATGACGAGCACGTCGTAGGCGGTGAGCTGCTTGCGGCGGGCCGCGCGCAGGTCGACGCCGGCAAGGCTCCGTCGCAGCGCGGCGAGCTGCTCGGCGACGAGGCGGCCGGCCGTCGCGCGGCGGCGGACCAGCTCGTAGGTGGCGGGGAACAGGAACCCCTCGAGGCTCGGGGTCGTGGCCGGGGCGCCATAGCGGCGCAGCGGGAAGGAGGAGAGCGCGCGGCGCGCCGCCGCGCGGTAGGAGCCGCGGACCCCGGCCGAGGCGACCAGGGGCGCGGCGGAACGGAGGGTGCGGCCCTCGGGGATGGTCACCCGGACGATGGGCGGGGCGACCGGGGCCCGCGAGAGGACGTCGAGCGCGGAGGCGTAGCTCATGTCGTGGCGCAGGACGAACGCGCCCGAGTGCAGGTCGCTCCGCTTGCCGTCGAGGCTCGCGCGCAGCGAGAAGAAGAAGCCCGAGGAGACCACTCCCCGCTGCGCGAGCAGGTCGCCGATCTGGCGGGCGCCGGCGCCGGTGGGAACGCGGACAGGGACCTTCCCCTCGCCGTCGCCCTTGCCGGGCTCAAAGAGCGAGACGAGGAACCAGATCGCCACCGCCACGAGCACGATCGCGACGAGCGCGCCGGCCCGGCGGCGGCGCGGGGAGTCGCGGGGCGGGCGACGGTCTCGGGGCCGGCGGGCGGCTCGGGTCTTCCGGGGCGTGCGCGGAGGGCGGACGGCGCGCGGAGGGGGGCTCGGGGCGGTGGGCTCGGGGTCCGCGGTGGGCTCGGGGTCCGCGACGGGCTCGGGATCCGCGACGGGCTCGGGATCCGCGACGGGCCTGCGACGCTCCATCCGCGCCTGCCGGGCGGCCTCGCGCTCCTCGTCGGAGCGGCCGGAGCTCATCGCCGCGCGAGCCAGCCTTCCAGGAGGATCGCCGCGGCGCGGGAGTCCTCGTCCGCGGCGGCGCCGCCCGTGCGCCGGGCGAGCGTGGTGGTGAAGCGCTCGTCCTCGAGCTCGATCGGAACGGCGGGCAGGGCGGCGGCGAGGCCGTCGGCCCAGGCGCGGACCTCCCGGGTCTGGTCGGAGTCCCCGCCCGCGAGACGGAGCGGCAGGCCGACCACGACCCGGCCCACCTCGTGCTCGCGGGCCAGAGCGGTGATGCGCGCGAGCCCCCTGCGGGTTGCGGGCCGCTCCACGGCGGGCAGCGGCGTGGCCAGGGTCTGGGTGGGGTCCGAGAGCGCGCAGCCGCAGCGCGCGGAGCCGTAGTCGAGGGCGAGGACCCGCACGCGCAACCTCGTCAGGCGTCGAGCGCGGCGTCGATCGCCGCGCGCGCGGCCGCGAGGGCCTCGGGGAGCTTCTCGGGGTCCCGGCCGCCGGCGCGGGCCATCGTGTCCCGCCCGCCGCCCCCGCCGCCGGTGACCTGCGCCGCGACCTTGACGACCTCACCCGCCCGGACGCCCCGCGCGACGAGCGCGGGAGCGACGCTGGCCACGAGATAGACGTGCCCCTCCGCGGCGGCGCCGAGGACGATCGCCGCGTCCCCGAGGCGGCCCTTCACGTGGTCGGTCAGCGTGAGGAGCTCGTCCATCCCCGGCATCTCCACCGCCTCCGCGAGCACCTTCGCCCCGTCGCGCTCCTCGGCGCGACCGGCGAGCGCGAGCACGTCGACCCCTAAGAACCCGGCGCCGGCCGCTCCGTCGCCCTCGGGCTCCACGGACGCGCCCGCGGTCCGCGCGAGCTGCTTCGCCGCCTGCTTCGCCTCCCGGCGCTCGGCCTCGCGCTGCTCCACCAGCTCTCCGACCCGGTCGGGCGTGGTCCGCAGGACGCGGGCGGCGTGCTCGAGGGCGTGGTCGTGGGTGCGCAGGAGGTCGATCGCCGCCGGCCCCGTGAGCGCCTCGATCCGGCGGACGTTCGCCGCCGAGGACGACTCCGAGGTGAGCTTGAACAGACCGATCTCCCCGGTCCGGCCGACGTGGGTCCCGCCGCACAGCTCGCGCGACATCCCGCCCGCGCCCACCTCGACCATCCGGACGACGTCTGAGTACTTCTCCCCGAAGAGCGCCATGGCGCCGAGGCGGCGGGCCTCGTCGAGGGTCGTGGTCAGCGCGCGGACGGGATCGTTGCGCTTGATCGCGTCGTTGACGCCGTCCTCCACGCTCTGAATCTCCTCGGGCGACAGCGCGGCGCCGTGGGTGAAGTCGAAGCGCAGCTTGTCCGGGCCGACGTAGGAGCCCGCCTGACGGACATGGCCGCCGAGCCGGGCGCGGAGCGCCGCGTGCAGGAGGTGCGTGGCGGTGTGATTGGCCTCGGTGGCGTGGCGGGCGGCCCCGTCGACCCGCGCGCGGACGCGCTCACCTCGGGTCAGCTCGCCGCGCTCGGGCACCACGGCGAGGAGCTGGTCGTCCCCGAGGCGCAGGACGTCCTCCACCCGGGCGCGGCAGCGGGCACCGCCGGCGGAGCCGGTGGTCGCATCGGCGCACTCCACCCAGCCCGCGTCGGCGACCTGCCCGCCCCCCGCCGCGTAGAACGGCGACTCGAGGAGCTTGACCAGCACCCGGTCGCCGTCCGGCTCGACGAGGCCTACCGCCGTCTCGCGCTCCGTCTCCGCGTAGCCGGTGAACTCCGTCCGGAACCCGGCCGTACGCGCGAGCGCCTCGGCGCGGACGCGGGCCTCGTCGCGCCCGCCACCCCGGACCGCCGCCCGGGCCCGCTCACGCTGGACGTCCATCAGCCCCTCGAAGCCCTCCTCGTCGACGCCTAGGTCCTGCTCGGCAGCCAGTTCCAAGGTCAGGTCGAGGGGGAAGCCGAAGGTGTCGTGGAGACGGAAGGCGTCCGCCGCGGCGATGCCCTCGGCGCCCTCCTCCTGCGCCCGGCCCATGAGGTCCTCCAGGAGCTTCAGGCCCTGTGCGAGGGTGTGGCCGAAGTTCTCCTCCTCACCCCCGAGCCACGAGCCGATCGCGTCGCGCTGCTCGGGCAGCTCGGGGTAGGAGCGGCCCATGGTCTCGCGGACGACCTCGGCGTAGCGGAGCAGGAAGCCCGGCGCCATCCCGAGCGACCGTCCCCGCTGGATCGCCCGGCGCATGATCCGCCGCAGGAGATAGCCGCGTTCCTCGTTGGAGGGCACGACGCCGTCGGCGACGAGGAACGTCATCCCCCGTGCGTGATCGGCGAGGACGCGCAGGGCGCGGTCCGTGCGCTCGTCCTCGCCCATGCGTCGCCCCGAGAGCTCCTCGCCGAGCGCCATGAGCGGCGCGAACTGGTCGGTGTCGAAGACCGACTCCACGCCCTGCTGGATGAGCGCCATGCGGTTGAGGCCCAGGCCCGTGTCGATGTTCTGCGCGGGCAGGGGGGTCAGCGTGTTCGGCGGATCCTGGTCGTACTGCATGAACACGAGGTTCCAGTACTCGATGAAGCGCTCGTTCTCGCCGCCCGGAAGGTCGTCGGCGGCGCCGTACTCCAGGCCGCGGTCGAGGTAGAGCTCCGAGCACGGGCCACACGGCCCGGTCGGGCCGACCTGCCAGAAGTTCTCCGAGCGCGGGCAGCCGACGATGCGCTCGCGTGGCACGCCGAGCGACAGCCAGGCGTCGATGGCCTCCTCGTCGGCCTCGAGGCCGAGCTCCTCGTCGCCTGCGAAGACCGTGATCCAGATCTGCTCGGCATCGAAGCCGAAGCCGTCGCGCGACAACGTCCAGGCGAGCTCCACGGCGCCCTGCTTGAAGTAGTCGCCCATGGAGAAGTTCCCGAGCATCTCGAAGAACGTGAGGTGCCGGGAAGTCGTCCCGATGATGTCGATGTCCACGGTGCGGAACGTCTTCTGACAGGAAGTGAGCCGGGGGTGCGGCGGAGTGTCCTCACCGGAGAAGTACCGCTTGAGCGGCTGCATCCCGGCGATGGTGAAGAGCGTGGAGGTGTCCTCGGTGGCCGGGATGAGGGAGGCGGAGGGCAGGCGGCGGTGATCGCGTTGCTCGAAGAACTCGAGGAAGGTCGCGCGGATCTCGTCGGAGGTCATCACCCCGGAGCGGAGTCTATGGTCGCCCATCCGACGACGAGCTCGCCGTCGAGCAGGCAGGCGAGCTGCCCCGGCGCGGCGCCGGGGGCGGGCTCGTGGAGGGCGAGGGCGTCCCCCTCCAACCCCGCCGGGATCGCCTTCGCGTGGTAGCGCAGGCGCGCCGCGCGGACGCGCTCGGGCTCGCGGCGGAGGGTGAGGTCGCGGATGGGGACGCGGGTCGTCTCGAGCTCGCCGCGGGTGCCGAGGCGCACCTCGTCGCCGTGCTTGGCGAGGACGTAGAGCGGCTCCGGCGCGGCGACGCCGAGGCCCTTGCGCTGGCCGACCGTGAACGCGTGTTGGCCGGCGTGGACGCCGATGGGCGCGCCGTCGCGGGTGAGCGCTCCCGGCCGCGGCGCGATGAAGCGGGCGAGGAACCGCTCGCGCCCCACCCCGGCGAGGAAGCAGAGGTCCTGCGAATCGGGCTGGGCGGCGACCGGCAGCCCGGCCTCGGCGGCGAGCGCGCGGACCTCGGGCTTGGTCAGCTCGCCGAGGGGGAAGCGCAGGCGGGCCAGCGAGGCGGGCGCGAGCGCCGCGAGCATGTAGGTCTGGTCCTTGGCCGCGTCGCGGGCGGTGCGGAGCAGCGGGCCGCGGGGGTCGGTGGTCTCGGCCAGGCGCGCGTAGTGGCCGGTGGCCAGACCACCCTCGCACCCCAGGCGGCCGGCGAGGGCGAGCATCGCGTCGAGGCGGACGTGGCCGTTGCAGGCCACGCACGGGTTCGGGGTCTCCCCCGCCGCGTAGCCCGCGACCCAGGGCTCGACGACATGCGCGCGGAACTCCTCGCGCAGGTCGAGGGTGAGGTGGGGCAGCCCGAGGCCGTGCGCGAGGGCACGGGCGCGGCGCACCGCGGAGGCCGAGCAGCACGAGCCCTCCG
>JBBSGJ010000148.1:0-5692 GCA_038254195.1 Solirubrobacterales bacterium | reverse complement strand
CGCCTCGTGCTCGTGGACTCGGGCGGGCTGGGCTCCGAGGTGAGCCCGCTGCTGCGCGCCGCGACGCTGCCCGGGGCGGAGTGGGTGCTCCCCCTCCTGGCCTCGGGTCGGCTGCTGGACGCGGGCCGGTCGGTCTCGCGGTTCCTCGGGCGCCTCGGGCTGCGCGCGGGGACGGACATCTCCGAGATGGCCCGGGGGCACGCCTCGCTGGCCGACCGCGAGGCCCGTGCGGCCTTCGTGCACACGCTGCGGACCATCGTGGACCCCGGGGGCCAGCGGGTGAGCGCCCATGACCGGCTCTACCTCGCCGAGGCCGTCCCGTTCCTCATCGTGTGGGGCGCGCGCGACCGGATCATCCCCGTCGCCCACGGGCGCGCGGCGCACGAGCTCGTCCCCTCGAGCCGGCTCGAGGTCTTCGAGCGCGCGGGGCACTTCCCGCACGTCGACGAGCCCCAGCGCTTCCTCGACGTGCTGCTCGACTTCCTCGCCGAGACGCAGCCCGCCGACCTGCCGCCCGAGCGCTGGGGCGACCTGCTGCGAACCGGCCCCACCGAGGTCATTCGCTAGGCTCATTAGCCTTGCTAACCAGTTCTCTCCGGCCCGCCGACGTCGCCGCCCACCTGCGCCTGGTGATCGCGCGCACCGCGCGGCGGCTGCGCCAGGAGGCCGGCGGCGGCCTCTCGCCCTCGCTCACCGCCGCCCTGGCCACCGTGGAGCGCCACGGGCCCCTCACCCCGTCGGAGCTCGCCGCCCAGGAGCGCGTCCAGCGTCCCACGGCGACCCGCCTGCTCGCCGCGCTCGCAGGGGCCGGGCTCGTCGTGCGCGCTCCCGATCCCACCGACGGGCGCTCGGCGCTGGTCTCCGTCACGCCGGGCGGCCGGGCCCGGCTCCGCGCCATGCGGGGGAGCAAGGAGCTGTTCCTCGCCCGGAAGCTCGATCGCCTGGATCCCGAGGAGCTGGCGACCCTCGCGCGCGCCGCCGAGATCCTCGAGCGCGCGCTGGAGGAGCAGGGTGCCGCGGAGGGATGGCCGGCGGGCCGACGGCCGGTGGCCTGATGCGGGGCGCCGCGCGGCGGAGCCTCTCCTCCCTCTCCGTCCCCAACTACCGCCGCTTCTTCTGCGGCCAGGTCGTGTCGATCTCGGGCAACTGGATGCAGAACGTCGCCGAGGTCTGGCTCGTGCTCAAGCTCACGCACGCCGGGTGGGCGGTCGGGCTCGTCGCCGCCTTCCAGTTCCTGCCGTTCCTGCTCGGCGGCGCGTGGGGCGGCGTGCTCGCCGACCGCGTGGCCAAGCGGAGGCTGCTCATGGTCACCCAGACCCTCATGGCGCTGCCCGCGCTCGTGCTCTTCGGGCTCGCCGCCGGGGGGATCGCCGAGGTGTGGATGGTCTTCGCTCTCGTCCTCGTCCGCGGCACGGTCAACGCGGTCGACTACCCGGCGCGCCAGGCGCTGGTGATGGAGATGGTGGGGCCCGACCGGGTCGTCAACGCCGTGTCGCTGAACTCCGTGCTCGTCCACACCGCCCGGGTGCTCGGCCCCGCCGCCGCGGGGGCGGTCATCGCGCTGGTCGGCGTGGCGCCGTGCTTCGCGCTCAACGCGCTGTCGTTCGGGGCGATGCTCGTGGCCCTGGCCCGGATGGACCCGGCCGAGCTCCGTCCCGCGCCCCCCGTGGCCCGCGAGCCGGGGCAGATCCGGGAGGCGGTCGCCTACGTGCGCCGGACCCCCGCGCTGCTGATCCCGATCGCGAGCATGGCCCTCGTGGGGACGTTCTCGTTCAACTTCCAGGTCCTCCTGCCGCTGCTGGCGACCTTCACATGGCAGGGGACGGCGGCGACCTACGCGCTGCTGACGACGACGATGGCGGTGGGCTCCGTGGCGGGCGCGCTGGCCGCCGGGGCGCGCGGTCGTGCCGACGGCGCCCTGCTCGTGCGCGCCTCGGCGCTGTTCGGGGCGCTCACCCTCCTGGCCGCCGCGGCGCCGGTCCTGCCCCTCCAGCTCCTCGTGCTGCTGCCGCTCGGCGCCGCGAGCGTGACGTTCGCCGCCGGGGTGAACTCGGCGCTCCAGCTCGCGGTGGAGCCGGCGATGCGCGGCCGGGTCCTCGCCCTCTACTCCGTCGTCTTCCTCGGCTCGACGCCCATCGGCGCGCCCATCGCGGGCTGGCTCGCGGGGGCGGCGGGGCCGCGCGCCGGGCTTGCGCTCGGCGGCGTGGCGGCGCTGGTGGCCGCCCTCGGCGCCCGCCTGGCCTGGGCGCGGCTGGCGCCGCCCACCGTCACTCCGCCGCGAGCGGTCGGGCGGCCTGCGGTCGGCCGCCGCCCGGCGCGGGGGGAGGCGCACCCGGAGCGCGGGCGGGTGGCGGCGAGCGCAGGTACGCGAGCGCGGCCGCCAGCGCGCCGACGCCCATGACCAGGAACAACGGCCCGGAGTCGTTGGCGAGGGTCCCCGCGACGGACGCGGCGAGGAGCCCGAGCAGCCCCGCGCGCCACGCGTCCGGGAGCGGCGCGAGCAGGCGCCGGCGGTAGCGCGCGGCGAGCGCGAGCGCGAGCAGGGCGAGGACGACGAGGACCGGCATCGCGCCGCCGGCGAGCGTGTCGACGGCGAGCCCGGTGCGGCGGCGCACCGCGTCGGCGAGATCCCCCCCGCCGCCCTGGAGCACGGTGCGCGAGAAGTGGTCCTCGCCGCCGGTGGCGGTGTCGAGGAGGGCGAGTGCGGCCAGCCCGAGCACGGGGACGAGCAGCACCCCCGCCGCCCGCCGGCGGGTCACACCGCCAGGGCGGAGCGCGAGGACGGCGACCGTCGCGCCCACCCCCGCGGTGACGACGCCACCGACGTCGGCGCCGAGTCGCCCCGCGGCGAGGACCACGCCGAGCGCCACCCCGCCCAGGGCGAACGCCGCCGCCGCCCGGCGCGCGGGGGCGGCGGCGGGGAGCCCGGCCGCGAGCCCGATGAGGAGCATCGCGACGAGCAGGATCTCGAGCTCGTTGCCCACGCCGTAGAAGCGCGCGCCGATGGCGGGGTTCGGGCCGAGCAGCGAGAGGCCGGTCCAATCCGAGCCCCCGACGAGATCGAGGGTATGGAGGAGCAGGCCCACCCCGGCCGGAAGCGCGGCCGCCCGCGGCCACGGCACGGCGCGGTCGGTGAGCGCCCCGAGGGCGAGGGGCGCCACGACCACGAGCGCGATCTCCAGGCCCAGCGCCGGATGCAGCGGGCCGAGCACGAGCGCGACCGTGGGCCACCACAGCAGGCCGAGGACGCCCGCGCGCACGGCCGCCCGGCGGGCCCTCCGACCCGCGAGCGTGGCCACGGCGACGAGCACGAGCCAGGCGAGCGCGTAGGCGAGGAGACCGGCGGTGCGCCGCTCGCGCAGGACGCCCAACCGCGCGGCGAGGGTGCGGAGCGCCGCCGCGTCACGCGGGCCGTCGGTCGCGATGGCCGCGCCGCGGACCGCGTCCGGGACCGGGCGGTCCAGGGCGCGCAGGACGGTGGGCGCGACGTCGATGAGCGCGACCACGCCCGCGCGCCGCGTCGTCGCGGAGGTGAGCTGTCCCCGGGCGCCGCGCGCGACCCCGATCGGCAGGAGCTGCGGGCCGCCGGCCCCGGGCGGCGCGCGCAGGACGACGAGGAGCGCTGGGCGTGCGCGCAGGAGCGCGTCGAGGGCCGCCGCGCCGCGCGGAAGCGGCGGCAGGTCGACGACGACGAGCCCGAAGCGGTGCCCGAGCGCACGGACCCGGGCGGGCAGCGAGGCGGCGCTCCCCGTGGAGACTGCGCCGACCCGTCCCCGTGTGCCCGCTGCGGCGATCACGTCCCGGCCCGGCGTCACCGCCGCGTAGGCGGCGCCACCGGGGAACGCCCCGGCGAGCAGCCCCGGGTGGATTCCCGCGTGCCCGCTCGCCGCCCTCCGCACCACCCTCCCCCAGCCCCGCAGACGGCCATCCGGGGCCGCTCCCAGCCGCGGCACCGCTTCGGGCGAGTACGCGGCCGGCGCCGTCCGGCTCCCGCTTGTCAGGTCGAGGAGCGCCTGCCCGGGCGAGTAGCGCCCCTGGGTCGCGCTCGCGAGGCCGAGGGCCAGGGACGGCCGCGCGTCGAGGGCACGCAGGACCCCATCCTGGCTGCCGGGCAGAAAGGCGATGACCGCGTGGCGTGGCGTGGCGGAGGCGGGCGCGGCGGCCAGGAGGAGCACGGCGCCGGCGAGCGCGAGGGCCCGGGGCACGGGCCCCCTCTACGCGGCGACGGCGGAAGCCGAGCGCACCCGGGCGGCGCTCGGGACGAGCCGTCCCGCGGCGGCCACGCCCCAGAGCGTGGTCAGCCACGTCGTGACCGCGAGGAGCACATGGAGCCACACGAGCTCGGCCGGAAGGTGAAGCCGGTACTGGAGGATCCCGAGCGCGCCCTGCGCCGCGAGCAGCCCGCACAGGAGGGTCACCGGCCGGCGGGCGCGGCCGTCGGCGCCCGCGCGCCGCAGCAGGAACCAGACCGCCACCGCCCCGAGCCCGTAGAGCGCCGCGACCACCCCGTGCCGATTGACCAGCCAGGACAGCGTGTCGGCGCCCCGGAAGTCGAAGCGACCGACGATCTGGCCCTTGTACTCGCCACGATGCGGGCCGGCGTGGGTGGCGAACGTCCCCGCGAGCACCGTGAACTGCCCGAGCGGCACGAGCCCACGGACGGCCCACACGCTCACCGGATCGCGCGAACGGGCACGCTCTCCCGGCTCATGGCGCGAGCACCACCAGAGCGCGAATGCCGCATCGAGCAGGATCATCGAGAGGAGGAAGTGACCCATCACGAGCCCCGGGGCGAGGTGGTCGCGCACGACGAGCCCGCCGAGCACGGCCTGCGCGACGACCCCGAGGGGCAGGAGCGCCCCGAACAGCGCCAGATGCCAGCGAAACGGCCGGCGCAAGAAGGCGAGCACGGCGGCGGCGATGACGGGGAGCCCGACCGCCCCCGTGATGACCCGGTTGCCGAACTCGATCGCCGAGTGGACGGTCAGCGGCGGGATGACCTGCCCGAAGCACTTGGGCCAGTCCGGGCAGCCCAGGCCGGAGCCCGTCAGGCGGACGGCCGCGCCCGTGAGCACGATGACGGTCAGCGCGCCCAGCGCGACCAACGCCAGGCGGGAGTAGGCGGCGGGCGTCAGCGTCAGGCGGGCACGCATCGCTCAGGACAGGATGACAGCCCCTTATACCCTCGTGCCGTGGCCGTGCAGCACGATCGCGCGCCGGCGGTCGTCGTCGACGGCGCCGCGAAGACCTACCGCATTCCGCGCGAGCAGCGCCACACGCTCAAGGAGCGGATCCTCCACCCTTTCCACCGGATCGAGCACCGCACCCTGGAGGCGCTCAAGGAGATCTCCTTCTCCGTCCAGCCCGGTGAGTTCTTCGGGATCGTCGGGCGCAACGGCTCGGGCAAGAGCACGCTGCTCAAGTGCCTGGCCGGGATCTATCGGCTCGACGCGGGCGCCGTGTACATCGACGGGCGCGTGTCGACGTTCATCGAGCTCGGCGTCGGCTTCAACCCGGACCTCGCCGCCCGCGAGAACATCATCCTCAACGCGACGATGCTCGGCCTCTCCCGCGCCGAGTCGCGCAAGCGGGCGGACCGGGTGATCAAGTTCGCCGAGCTCGAGGAGTTCGCCGAGCTCAAGCTCAAGAACTACTCCTCCGGGATGCACGTCCGCCTCGCCTTCTCGGTGAT
>JBBSGJ010000147.1:0-5824 GCA_038254195.1 Solirubrobacterales bacterium | reverse complement strand
GGGAGCGCTGGCGGGAGCGCTTCGTCCTCGTCATGGTCGACGAGTTCCAGGACACGAACCCGCTCCAGCTCGAGCTCCTCGAGCTCATCGCCGCGGACAACCTCTTCACGGTCGGCGACCCCTGGCAGGCGATCTACGGGTTCCGCCACGCCGACGTCCGCGGGCTGGCCGAGCGCGCCGCGCGGCTCGGGCCCGGGCGGACGCTCGGCCTCACTGAGAACTTCCGCTCGCGCCCCGAGGTCGTCGCCCCGCTCAATCGCGCCTTCGGCTCTGTGCTCGGGCCGTCGTTCACCCCGCTCGAGCACGCGCGCGAGCCGGCCGCCGACGGCGTCCCCCACATCGAGCTGCTGCTCACCGACTCAGACGGCTGGGAGGGCGAGGCCCTTGTCCCGCCGGGAGCGCTCCCCCCCGCGCAGGCCTGGCGCCTGGCCGAGGCGCGGCTCCTCGCCCAGGAGATCGCCCGCCGGTGCGACGCGGGCCGCCCCGCGGGAGAGATCGTCGTGCTCCTGCGGGCCACGGGGGACCTCTCGCTCTACGCCCGCGCGCTCGAGGACGCGGGCGTGCCCACGTACCTCGTGGGCGGGCGCGGCTTCTGGGGGCGTCGCGAGGTGCAGGACCTCGTGGCCTGGCTGTCGGTCCTCGCCAATCCGCGCGACGAGCTGCGCCTGCTCGAGGTGCTCGCCTCGCCGCTCGTCGGGGTGGGCGCCGACGCCCTCGTGGCCCTCTCCGCCGCGGGTCGCGACGCATGGTGGGCGCTCCGGGAGCCGGCGCCCGACTCCCCGCTCGGGCTGCTCGCCGACGAGGATCGGCGCCGCCTGTCCGCCTTCGCCGCCTTTGCCGCCGCCGAGCGCGCGGAGCGGGGAGGCCGGCCCCTCGCCACCCTGATCGAGCGCGCGCTGGAGCACACGGGCTACGACCTGCACCTGCTGCGGCTGCCCGGTGGCCCGCGGCGCCTGGCCAACGTGCGCAAGCTCGTCCGGCTGGCGCGGGAGTGGGAGCAGGCCGAGGGACGCGATCTGCGCGGCTTCCTCGACTCGCTCGCCCTGCGGGCGGGGGAGGATGCCGCCGAGGCGCGCGAGGGGGAGGCGCCCGTGGAGGGCGAGGACCTCGGCGCCGTGCGCCTCATGACCATCCACCGGGCCAAGGGCCTCGAGTTCGAAGTCGTCTGCGTGGCCGACCTCGGCCGCCAGCGCTTCGCCGACGAGGCGGAGGTGCTCCGCCTCGGGGATGGGGACGCGCTGGGCCTGCGGATCGCCGTCCCGGGGGGCGGCAAGGCCCGCGCGGCGCTCGCCTACCGGGCGCTCGGCGAGCAGCGCCGGCGGCGCGACGAGGACGAGGAGAAGCGCCTGTTCTACGTCGCCGCCACCCGCGCCCGGGAGGAGCTCGTCCTCTCGGGTGCCGTGCGCCTGGGCCGCTGGCCGTCGCCCACGAGCCCCACCGCCCCGCCCGTATCCTGGCTGGCGCCCGCCTTCGTCCCTGGGATCGAGGCTCACGTGGATGCGGGTGAGCGCCGCGGCGAGCAGGACGGCGTCCGCTGGGCGGTGAGCCGGCCGGGGGAGGAGGCGGTGCTCGACCCGCACCGCCGCGCGCCCACGCCGGCCGTTCCCGCCGCTCCGGCGGTGGTCGCCGCTCCCGCGCCGTCCGCCCCGGCCACGGCGCCTCCGCCGCCGCTGCCCGCCGCGCTCTCGTTCTCCGCGCTCGAGGCCTACACCGCCTGCGGGTACCGCTTCCACGCCGAGCGCGGGCTCGGCCTGCCGCCCTCGCCTCCGGCCCGGACCGACGCCGAGCCCGGGGACGCCCTCCCCGGCACGCTGCGCGGCACGCTGGTCCACGCGCTGCTCGAGGAGGTCGCCTACCGCGCGCCGCTGCGCTTCGACCCGGCCCGCCTCGACGCCCTCGCCGGGCTCCACGGGGTGAGGCTCACGCCCGCCCAGCGCCTCGAGCTCGCCGATCTCGTCGCGGCGCTGACCCGCTCGCCCGTGTTCCCCCGCCTGGCCGCCGCCCGCCGGGCGGCCCGCGAGGAGCGCTTCGCCTTCGTCCACGACGGGCTGCTCGTCGACGGCGTGCTCGACGTCCTCGTCCGCGAAGGGCGGCGCGCCCTGGTCGTCGACTTCAAGACCAACGCGCTGCGGGGGCGGGCGCCCGCCGAGATCGTCGAGGCCGGCTACACCCACCAGCGGGCGGTGTACGCGCTCGCGCTCCTGCGGGCCGGCGCCGAGGAGGTCGAGGTCGCCTTCGTCTTCCTCGAGGCTCCCGCGGAGACCGTCACGCGAACATTCACCGCCGCCGACGCCGCCGCGCTCGAGGCCGCGCTGCGGGCCCACACCGCGCCGCTCGCCCGCGGGGAGCTCCCCGTCGCTCCCGTCCCCGGGCCCGAGCTCTGTGCGGGCTGCCCCGTCCGCGGCACCCTCTGCTCGCACCCCTACGCGGCAACGCTGACGGGGTAGGACCCCATCCGTATGGACTGGTCCTCCGCCGTCGTCTACCAGATCTACCCGCGCTCCTTCCAGGACTCGAACGGGGACGGGATCGGCGACCTGCCGGGAATCCTCTCGCGGCTCGACCACATCGCCGCGCTCGGCGCCGACGCGGTCTGGCTCTCGCCGATCTACCCCTCGCCCCAGGCCGACTTCGGCTATGACGTCGCGGACTTCACGGGCATCGAACCCGCCTACGGGACCCTCGCGGACTTCACCGCGCTGCTCGCGGCCACCCACGCGCGCGGGCTGAAGCTCCTCATGGACCTCGTGCCCTGCCACACGTCCATCGCCCACCCGTGGTTCCGCGCCCACCCCGACTTCTACGTGTGGGCCGACGAGAAGCCCAACAACTGGATCGCCTCGTTCGGCGGCCCGGCGTGGTCGCGCGACCCCGGCACGGGCCGCTTCTACCTCCATTCGTTCTTCGCGGAGCAGCCGGACCTGGACTGGCGCAACCCGGACGTCGTCTCGGCGATGCAGGACGTCGTGCGGCTCTGGCTCGACCGCGGGGTCGACGGCTACCGCCTTGACGCGCTGGATCGCCTGCTCAAGGACCCCGAGCTGCGCGACGACCCGCGGGCCACGGGGCCGCCACCCCTCCCGCTGCACCCCGAGCACGCCACGCTCGACCACCTGCACTCGCGCAACGCGCCAGACATCGCCACTGCGCTCACGGCGATCCGCGCCGTGGCCGGCGATGCGTTCCTGGTGGGCGAGGTCTACCTGCCCGCCGCGGGCCTCGCGCCCTACCTCGACACGCTCGACGCCGCCTTCGCCTTCGAGCTGCTCCACGCCGGATGGGATCCGGGGCGGGTGCGCGCGGCGATCGAGGGCGCCGGTGCGGGGGGTAAGCCCGCGTGGGTCCTCTCCAATCACGACTTCGCCCGCCTCCCGGACCGGGTCGGCCGCGAGAACCTCCGCGCCGCGGCGCTCCTGCTGCTCACGCTCCCCGGCCCGGTGTTCGTCTTCCAGGGCGACGAGATCGGGATGGGTAACGGACCCGGAGGCGATCCGCCCCAGGACCGCCACGGGCGCGACGCCTTCCGCCACCCCATGCAGTGGGAGCCCGGGCCGGAGGGCGGCTTCACGACGGGCGCGCCGTGGCTGCCGCTCGTCGATCCCCAGGCGCGGTCGGTCGCGGCCCAGGAGGACGACCCGGGCTCGCTCCTGTCCCTCTACCGCGAGCTCATCGCGCTGCGGCGCCGGCTCGGAGCCGCCGTGCTGGAGTTCCGCGACGACGTCGCGCCCGGACTGGTCGCCTACCGCCGCGGCGCCTACGAGGTGGTCATCAACTTCACCGGGGAGGCAGTCCCCGCGCCGGAGGGCGCCCGAGAGATCATCCTCGCGACCACTGACGGTGCGCTTCACGGCACGACGATCCGGCCCCGCGGGGGGTACGTGTCCATGACGTGATCGTCTTGGCAGCTTCTCGGAAGCCCGAGGTGGATTCTCGGACGCATGAACGCCGCCGGTCTTGCCGGACTCCCGACGCCACCCCGCAGCCGCGACGTACGCTTGTGCTGTATGTCGGCCACGCGCACGCAGGTCTACGTCACCGAGGAGCAGCGACGGCGGCTCGATGCGCTGGCCAAGCGCGAGGGCAAGACGCTGGCTGAGGTGGTGCGCGCGGCGGGGGATGCCTACGTCGCTCAGGCGCCCCCCCGACCTCGGGGTGGTCCTCGACGAAACGTTCGGCTCGATGCCCGGCCTCCAGGTCCCCGCTCGCGGCGAGTGGGACCGTGGCTACGGCTGAGCTCCTCGTCGACACCGACGTCCTCATCGATCACCTGCGTGGTGAGCGCCGCCTGTCTCCCGATGGCCGACGCCTGGGGATCTCCGGTGATCTCCCGTTGTGAGTTGTTCGCCGGTCGCGACGAGCCGCAGCGACTGCGCCGCTTCCTGTGGCCGCTGATCGAGTTGCCGATCGACGCGGCGACCGACGAACTCGCGGGAATGACGCGTCGGGACACCGGCATCGCCACGCCCGACGCGCTCATCGCGGCCACCGCCCTCACGCACCGCATCCCGTTGATGACCTGTAACCGGCGCCACTTCGACCGGGTCGCCAAGCTCCGTATCATCGCGCCCGCCTGACCACGCTCGACGCCGGCGTCGACGATCTCCTCGAGGCCGGTCGGCGCCTGCTGTCGCGGGAGATGGGCAACCCGGCGCCGTTCGCATGGCGCTCCGCCGCGGCGCTCGGGCTGGCTCGGCTCGAGCAGCGCGACCGGGCGCTGGCCCTCGTGAGCGAGGAGGTGGTGCTCGCGCGCGTGTGGGCCTCCCCGCGCCCGCTCGGACTGGCTCTGCGCAGCCACGGGATCATCGCCGGCGGGGATGAGGGCATCGCGCTGCTGCGCGAGGCCGCGGCGGTGCTGACCCCGTCTGGGCCCGAGCTCGAGCGCGCGCCCACGCCCCTCACCGAGCTCGGTGCGGCGCTGCGGAGGACGAACCGACGTGCCGAGGCCCGGGCCACGCTGCGCGACGCACGCGAGGTCGCCCGGACCTGCGGGTCCGACGCGCTGACCCAGCGGGCGCACACGGAGCTGTGGGCGACTGGCGCGCGCCCGCGCACGCCGCTGCGCACGGGGCTCGAGCGCTCACCCCGAGCGAGCGTCGCGTGGCCGAGATGGCCGCGGCGGGGCGCTCGAATCCCGCGATCGCCCAGTCGCTCTTCGTGACGGTCAAGACGATCGAGATGCACCTGAGCTCCGCCTACCGGCGGCTCGGGATCGCCGCGCGCGGCGAGCTCGCGGCCGCCCTCGGCGAGCGGCCATGAGTAAAGCTTCCGCTCACACGCTTCCCTACACGGCGGCGATGGTCAGCTGCCCTACGCTGTGTCCGGCCAGCGCGCCGAGATCGCCTGGGTCGCTCGTCAGCACGATGGGGTCCGGACGGGTGCCGGCGAAGGCGATGACGATCGCGCGTTGACCCGCGAGCGCGCCGAGGCCACCGGCGTCCAGGACGAGCGTCACCCCGGCTGTGCCGGGCGCACCGAAGCGGCGGGGCGCGGGCTCGCGGGCAGCACCCGATCCGCCCACTCCCGCGCCGAGATCGACTCCTGTCCGGACGTCGGCCCGAGCTCGGCGTGCAGCGCGGAGAGGTAGGCGTCCAAGCCGGCGACCTTGGTGCGACGCTCCAACTCCTCGGACAGCGCGGCGGCGGCCAGCCGCGAGATGCTCGGCTGCTCCGCTCGCGCCTGATCCAGCAGCTCGTCGCCGGTGGGGAGGATGGCCTCCCGGGGGGCGAACAGTCCCGCCGCGGGGACGAGGCCCGCGCCGAGCAGCAGGACCGGCCCGAGGCCCAGTGGGCCCGCGAGCAGGCCGGCACCGAGGGGACCGACGAGC
>JBBSGJ010000146.1:0-5932 GCA_038254195.1 Solirubrobacterales bacterium | reverse complement strand
GGCCCCGGCGCCGGCCACGACGGCGGCCGGATCGTCTTCGAGGGCACACCCGCCGACCTCGTCGCCGCCCGCTCCACCCTCACCGGCGAGCACCTCGCGGCCTACGTCGGCACCTGACCGAGGCCCTCGCGGACGGCGTGAGACGAGCTCTCTCACCTGTTTCGACTCGTCCCAGTGAACCGGGAACGGGGCTTGTTCGACAGGGGCGAGTGGCTCCACCCGGCGGCGCCTCGGACCTGATCGTCGGGCTCCTTGCTCGTCACGCTCGGCCTCCTCGCCCGGGTACGGGGCGGCACGTGTACCACCGTCGACCCCTTTGGTGCGACACCGGGAGCGAGCTTAGACTCGCTCTGTGAGCACCGTGCGCGACTTCCCGCTGTTCCCCCTCGGGCTCGTCGCGCTGCCGACCGAGCTCGTCCCCCTCCACATCTTCGAGGAGCACTACAAGCTCATGATGGGCGAGTGCCTGGAGGCGGGCACGGAGTTCGGGATCGTGTGGCTCGCCGACGACGGGCTCAAGGACGTCGGGTGTGCGTGCGAGATCTCCGAGGTGCTCGAGCACATGGACGACGGTCGGCTGAACCTGCTCACGCGCGGCACCCGGCCCTTCCGGCTCGTCGAGCGCCAGGACGAGCTGCCCTACCCGGCCGGGAAGATCGAGTTCCTGACCGACCGCGAGGAGGACGAGGACCCGGACGCGGCCGGGGAGGCCCGGGAGGCCTACGCCGAGCTCGTCGAGCAGGTCACCGACCGCCGGCCCGACCCCGACGAGCTCGCCGGCATCTCGGCCTACGGGATGGCCGCGACCGTCGACTTCGGCCTCGACGCCAAGCAGGGCCTGCTCGACCTCCGCTCGGAGAACGCGCGCATGCGCTTCGTGACCCGCCTCTTCCGCGCCGCGCGCAAGCGCCTGGACTTCGCCGACCGCGCCCAGGCCCGGGCGCGGACGAACGGCAAGGTGCGCTTCTCGTAGGGGTGCCGGAGTGGAGGGCACCGCTCGGCGAAGCCGAGTGGTCTAATGGCCGCCGGAGGTGGGTCCCCAGGTTGTCTCATCGCTTCAGCCCGCAGACGTCCTTGGCGATCCGCCGGGCGAGCAGCGCGAGGCGGAAGTAGGGCTCGGGCAGCGGCCGGCTCGTGTCGCTCCAGGAGGTCGAGCCCTCCTCGGTCCGCACCGAGTAGGACAGCACGGAGCCCGGGCGGCGCGGGAAGCGCCGGTGCGCGACGAGGTCCTTCTCGGTGTCACGCACGAACCCACGGGCGTCGAGGAGCAGCGGTGAGGGCAGCAGGCGCTCACGCCCCGAGTTGCACCGCACCATGCCCCCGTCGTTGACGACGACGGTGAGCCGCGCGCCCGGGATCGCGCCCGTGCGACGCAGGGCGAGCACGTCGGGCATGTCGACCCCGCACCCCGCCACGGCGAGCGCCACCGCCAGGGCCGCGCTCAGACGAAGAGCAGCGTCCATCCCACCGTCTCGGAGAGGAAGCGCGGGGTGGAGAGCACGCCGGCCAGCCGTGCCTCCACCACCCCGCGGTCGAGGTTGCCCGCCTCCACCGCCGCCGCGCACGCGTGCAGGGGGACGAGCTCGGCGGCGAGCGCGCGCAGCTCCGCGAGCGAGCGGGCGAGCGGCTCCCCGAGGCCGGAGCGCGTGGCGAGCTCGTCGGGCGCGAGCAGCAGCAACGGCAGCGCGCCGAAGGAGGCCAGTCCGCGCGCGGGGCGACCCTCGGCGGCGACCGACACGAGCACCGACAGCCCGGCGTAGAGGCGCTCGGGCCGCGGGGTCTCCAGCACGGCGGCGACCATCTGAGCCGAGGACCCTACCCTCGCGGCCATGGGCCGGGAGCTCGACGTCCGGGGCCTGCTCTGTCCCCTGCCGCTCCTGCGCGCGCGGGCGGTCCTCCCCACGCTCGGTCCCGGCGAGGAGCTCGTCGTCCTCGCCACCGACCCCGAGGCGCCCGTCGACCTCGGGGCCCTTGCGGCCGACGAGGACTGCGAGCTGCGCGTCGAGCGGCGGGACGAAGCCCTCGCGCTCGTGCTCCGGAGACGGAGATGAGCAGGGACGCGCTGCGCCCGGGGCGCGGGGTGGTGATCCCGCTCGCCGAGATCGAGGTGCGGGCCTCGCGCTCCTCCGGGCCCGGCGGCCAGCACGCGAACGTCACCGCGTCACGGATCGAGGCGAGCTTCGAGGTCGCCGCCTCGCGCGCCCTGACCGAGGAGCAGCGGGCGCGGGTGCTCGGCCGCCTCGGGCCGCGGGTCGTCGCCGTCGCCCAGGACGCACGCTCCCAGGCGCGCAACCGCGAGCTCGCGCTCGAGCGCCTCGAGGCCCGCCTTGCCCGGGCGCTCACCGTCGCCCGCCCCCGGCACGCGACCCGCCCCACCGCCGGCTCCCGCACGCGCCGCCTCGAGGGGAAGCGTCACCGCGGCGACGTCAAGCAGAGGCGCCGGCGCCCGGACTCCGACTAGGCTCGAGCCGCTCCCGCGGGGAGGGCCCACCCCGGGCGCCCCGGCGGGCTTAGGCGCCGAGATCCTTCACGATCCGCGCCCGGTGGTGCTCACGCGTGTAGCCCAGGGCGGCCCAGAACGCGAAGGCGGGCTCGGCGTCCGCCGCGACGATGACCGAGATGCGGTGGGCTCCGAGGGCGTGCAGGCGCTCCTCCCCGGCCGTGACGAGGGAGCGCCCGATCCCACGGCGGCGGTGGGCGACGGCGACCGCGAGGCGCCAGAAACCGCCGCGCCAGCCGTCCCAGGTGACGATGAGCGTGCCGGTGAGCTCGTGGTCGCACCAGGCGAGGAGGAGCGCGGCCGGGTCGTGCGCGAGCAGCGTGCGCAGCGCGGCCTCCGAGTCCGTGATCGTGGGCACGCTGCCCGCCGCGGTCCACAAGGCGAGGACGGCGGGGAGGTCGGCCCGGGCGGCGGGGCGCAGCGGTGGAGGCTCCACGGTGTCTGGAAGGATGAACGCCCGTGGCTGGGACTTCCCCAGTCGACGCTAGCCGTCATTCAGACGAGGGCCCCGTCGAATGTTGGGGCGGTGGCGTAGTACCCGGTCGGATCGTGGCTCCACGGTGTTTGCGAGGATGAACGCCTGTGCCGCGCCGTGTCCTCCCGCTGATCCTGCTCGCTGCCATCGTGCCCGCGGCGTCCGCCCGGGCCGCCGTCGACGCCCGCCTGGAGGGCTCGTTCCGCATGGCGGGCCGCATCACCATCGCCCGCGACGTCCGCGGCGAGCACCCGGGCCAGCGGGTCAGGCGGACCTGGCGGGTCGACTCCACCTGCCCGCTCGGCCCGTGCCGGACGGTCGCGCTCCGGCGGAGCCGCGGCCGGGGAGAGGACCGGCTCGTGCTGCGCCGGCGGGCGCGCGGATCCTACACCGGACGGGGGTCGTTCACCATCCCGCTGCGCTGTGCGGGGCGGACGTATCGCCGGGGCGGGCTCGTGCTCTTCTCGGTCACGCTGACCATCACCGCGGCCCGGACGGTGCAGACCACCCGGTTCGCCAGCGCGATCAGCGCCCGCTACGACAACTCGCGTCGCATCAACCGCACTCCGTGCCCGGGGGGTCTGGGACGCGACGCGGCCCGCTACGGCGGCGCTCGCGCCGGCGCTCTGCCCACGCCGCCGCGGCCGGACTTCGTCGCCCGGGTCCTCGACCCGGTGCGGCGCAGCGCGGACTTCACCGCGAGCGGGCCCCGCAGCATCGTCGCCTTCACCTGGGACTTCGGCGACCCGGGCTCGGGCCGCGCGGACCTCGCCACCGGCGTCCGGGTCCAGCACGCCTTCTCCGGCTCCGGGGCCTTCGCGGTCACCCTGCAGGCGCTCGACGGCAACGGCCTGATCGGGACCACCGTCCACCCCGTGGGCTTCTGAGCTCCGAGCCACACAACCAGCTGCCGCCGTTGCTCGTCCTGCTGCGCCGCTCGACCGGCTCGCCCGCGGACGTCCGCGGCGGCGTGCGGCTGCTCCTCGACGCCGGCGCCGACCCGGACAGCCACACGATCGAGTGGGACGGCCAGGGCCGGATGTCCGCGCTGTTCGATGCGGTCGAACGCGGCGACCTCGCGCTCGTCCGGCTGCTGCTCGAGCGCGGCGCGACGCGGGACGAGGACGCCTTCTACCACGCCTGCGAGCAGTCGGACACCGCGTTCCTCGACGCGCTCCACGCGCCCGGCTTCGAGGGCATGGTCAACCACAAGCTCGACTTCGAGGACGCCGCCGGCCTGGCCTGGTTCCTCGGCCGCGGCGTCGATGTCGACGCGCACCGCTGCCTGCACCACGCGATCAGCCGCGGCCGCGGCCTGCCGATCATCACGCTGCTGCTCGATGCCGGCGCGGACGTCAACCTCGCGTGGGACCGCTGGGACGTGGGCCGGCGACCGCTCGCGCTGGCCGCGCGTTGCGGCCATCTCGCCGCCTACGAGCTGCTGCGGTCCCGCGGCGCGACCGCGGACCTCGATCCCGTCGACGCCGCGGTGCTCGCGGTCGCGCGCGGCGAGTCGGTGCGACTGCCCGCCGCGGCGCCGCCGCCGCTCGGGAACCCGCAGACCGACGACTACGGATGGATCCTCGGACAGTTCGCCCTGCTCGGACGCACGGATGTCGTGCGGGCCCTGCTCGACAGCGGCATGTCCGTCGACACCCGCGGCTGGAGCAACTTCACCCCGCTCGACCAGGCGGCCATGCACGGGCGGGCCGAGACGGTCCGGCTGCTGATCGAACGCGGCGCGGACCTGCACGACTGCGCGTTCGACACGGAAGGCCCGACGCCGTTGGACTGCGCGGTGTGGGGCCTGCACGCACTCCTGGTCAGGTAGCGTGGGGAGCGATCGCCACCGAGGCCAGGGCGCGGTTCAGCGCGCCGACGGGACGCTGGGCGGCGGCCGCCGCCCGCAGGCGGGATCCCTGGGTGTGGCGCAGGACCGCGTAGAGGCAGAAGGGCCGAGCGTCCGCGGTGAAGAAGTGCTGGAAGCCGGCCTGGTCGGGGCGGGCGAGGAGCAGCGCGCGCCGGCGGAACTGCCAGAGCTCGAGCGGCAGGGGGATCGCGTCCGGGGCGAAGAGGCCCTGCCCGGGCTCCAGCCCCTGTCCGGGCCGGTACTCCGTGAGCACCACGAAGACCCCACCGCGGGGCATGTCCTTCGTCGCGGTCGTCCCGAAGTCCCCGTCGCGGGCGGGAAGCGGGAAGTTCGCGGCGTGCAGGGTCGGATCGCCCTCCGGGCGCCGGAACACACGACCCTCCCACCCGGGGGGCAGCTCGACCCCGATCCCGTGGGCGGAGAGACGCATCAGAGCGAGAGCAGCGCGAGGAGGACGAGCGCGGCCTCCGCGCCGAGGACCCCGCGGGCCACCGGCCGGGCGCGCCGGGCGAAGCGGCGATGGAAGGCGGTGAGCTGCTCGGGACGGCGCACGTGGGCCGCGAGCAGGGGGATGAAACCGCGCGCAAGCCCGCCCGCGCCAAGGATGACCGCGCCGCGCGCCGCGGTCCCGCTGAGGGCCGCGGCGACGAGGGCCGCGTAGACCGCCGCGGAGTTGACCACGGTGAGGACCCCGGCGCCGATCTGCGCTCCGAACCCCGCGCCGTACAACCATCCCCGCCAGGCGCCGAGCCAGTCCTCGTTGACCTGCCGCCGCGGGCCGGGCAGGCGCCGTCCTGAGCGCGCGAGCTCCACCCCGGCACCGGCCGTAAGCACGGCGGCGACGACCGCGAGCCGCCATCCCGCCTCCTCCCCCCCGAGCAGCAGACCGCCCAGCGCCCCGAGCGCCGCGCCGAGCAACGCACCCGCCGCCGTGGCGCCGAGCGCGAAGGCGCCGACCGTCACCCCCCAGGAGGATCGCCGGCCCCCCGCGCCGCGCGGGGGGGTGCACGGCGGCCTCCACACGCCCCACGGCGGCCACCCCGCGGGCCCCCCCCCGCGGCCGGCGCGGACACACCCCCCGCCGGGG
>JBBSGJ010000145.1:0-5934 GCA_038254195.1 Solirubrobacterales bacterium | reverse complement strand
GTTCGCGCGGGGCCGGAGCCGGTGACCTGGTGTCGAGGGTCCGGCGGAGGCGTCGCGTCCGACCCGCCTACCTCCACTTCCCGCGCTAGTGACGCCGGACCGGAGCAGTCGGGCCACGGCGCTGGGGCTTCCCCGCAAACACGGCGCAGGACCAGCTTGGCGTCCCCCCGAACGAACAGCTACCTTCCCGCCCGCACATGGCCGTCCTGCTCTTCGCCGCCTTCTGGGCCCTCCTCGGGGTCGCCATCGTCTTCATCGCGATCAACGGCGGCGCGCGGGGGGCGCGGGATCGGCTCCAGTCCCAGTCGCGCGGGGGGCGTCGGGGCGCCGCGTGGGGCATCGCGGTGATCATCGTCGGCTTCGGGGTCGTGATCCCCCTCGCGCTGCTCACCGGCAACGACGCCAACGCCTCCAAGCAGGTCGCCGGGGTCCGGCTCGTCTCCGCCGACCGCCAGGGGAGGGAGATCTTCCGCCTGCGCTGCGGCACCTGTCACACCCTCCAGGCCGCCCGTACGACGGGTCCCGTCGGACCGAATCTCGACCAGCTCCTCGGCTCGAACCTCGACCAGGTCCCCAAGCGCGAGGCCTTCGTGCTCGACGCCGTGAACCACGGCCGCCAGCGGGGCAACGGGACCATGCCTGCCCGCATCGTGACGGGATCCGACGCGAGCGCCGTCGCGAGCTTCGTCGCCAAGGTCGCCGGGCACTGACCCGCCACCCCTAGTAGCCTCTCCGGCGTCGTACACCGCTGAGTCCCGCAAAGTGCGGGAGCGGGGGACCCAACCCGGTTGGGGCGAATGGCGTCCGCGCCTAGTGTCACTCTTCGACGCGAGCCCGTCAGCTAACCCCGTAAGCCGAGCTTGAAGAGGATCGACACCATGGCCACGTCCCGTGCCTACCGCCTCCCCGAGGCGGACGAGCCGCTCTCCCACCCGTCCCGTCCCACCGCCGCGCGCCGCACCGTCACCATCCGCGGACAGGTCCCTCCGCCGCCGGTGGCCGCAGGTCAGATCGCGCCGGTGAGCGAGGGGGTGCACGAGGGTCGCCGCCCGCTCCCCGTCCTCGTGCCCGCCGGCGAGTCGTCCCGCGATCACCGGCCGCACGTGGACGCCGCCCTCGCCCGGCTCGCGCAGCCCCGCCGGGGCGCCACCCGCGTCCCCGCCCGCCGCGCGGCCTCCGCCCCCGCCCCCGGCGGCGCCACCGTTGCCCCGGGCCGGTCGGTCACCCTCGCCTACCAGCGCCGCCCTCCGCGGCCGCTCGCCCGGCGCTTGGCCGCGAGCCCCGACCGTCTTGCGATGTGGGCCGTCGTCATGGGGGTCTGCCTCGTGCTCGTGGCTGCTCTCAGCGCCCACGGTTAGCAGGACCCACCACTGCCGCCCGACGGGTGGCGAGATGGCGCTCCGGCGGTGGCCGGATCGCCACCATGGGCTGGCGCACGCACGCTACGCTTACCTCCAGTAAGCGATGGGCGACTGCTTCTCCACCCACCGAGCCTGCTGCCCGCGCTATCACGCGGCCATCGAGCTCATCGGTCGCCGCTGGAGCGGCGCGATCCTCCGGGTCCTCGCCGACGGGCCACTGCGCTTCTCGGAGATCGGCCACGCCGTCCCCGAGCTCTCCGACCGCTTGCTCTCCGAGCGGATGAAGGAGCTCGAGGCCCGCGGCCTGCTCGCGCGCCGCTGCTCGGAGCGGATGGGGACGGAATCGCGCCGCGTCGTCTCCTACGAGCTCACCGACGCCGGCCGCGCGCTGCAGCCCGCGCTCGACGCGGTGCAGCACTGGGCGCGGCGCTGGTTGCCCGACCACGCGGCCGGGTAGGCTGCGGCGCCCATGGCGCCCGAGCCCCCCCAGAACGCCCAGGAGGTCCGCGCCGCCGTCGAGGAGCACGGCGTCCGCTTCATCCGCCTCTGGTTCACCGACATCCTCGGCCAGCTCAAGTCCTTCTCCATCCACGCGGAGGAGCTCGTCGACGCGTTCGAGGGTGGGATGGGCTTCGACGGCTCCTCCATCACCGGCTTCAACGCCATCGAGGAGTCGGACATGATCGCCATGCCCGATCCGACGACGTTCGCCGTGCTGCCCTGGCGACCGCACGAGGCGGGCGTCGCGCGGATCTTCTGCGACATCCTCACCCCCGAGCGGACCCCGTACGAGGGCGATCCGCGCCACGTGCTCCGGCGCGCCGTCGAGCGTGCCGCGGGCATGGGCTTCTCGCACTACAACGTCGGGCCGGAGCTCGAGTTCTTCCTGTTCAAGGACTCCAAGGGCACCGAGGTCCTCGACGAGGGCGGCTACTTCGACCTCACCACGCTCGACGCCGGCTCAGACTTCCGGCGCGACACCGTCCTCGCGCTCGAGCAGCTCGGGATCCACACCGAGTACTCCCACCACGAGGTCGGGCCCAGCCAGCACGAGATCGACATGCGCTACGCCGACGCCCTGAAGATGGCGGACGACTGCATGACCTACCGCATCACGGTCAAGGAGTACGCGCTGAAGTACGGCTTCCACGCGACGTTCATGCCCAAGCCCCTGTTCGGCAAGAACGGCTCGGGGATGCACACCCACCAGTCGCTGTTCGCCGAGGGCGCCAACGCCTTCTACGACCCCGACGACCAGTACTTCCTCTCCGATGTCGGCAAGGCGTTCATCGCCGGCCAGCTCCGCCACGCGCGCGAGATCTGCTCGATCTTCGCCCAGTGGGTGAACTCCTACAAGCGCCTCGTCCCCGGCTACGAGGCCCCGGTCTACGTGGCCTGGAGCCGCCGCAATCGCTCCGCGCTCGTGCGCGTGCCGCTCTACCACCCCGGCAAGGAGCGCACCACGCGGATGGAGCTCCGCTGCCCGGACCCGGCGTGCAACCCCTACCTGACCTTCGCCGCGCTGCTCCAAGCCGGCCTGGAGGGGATCGAGAAGGGCTACGAGCTGCCCGAGCCGATGGACAAGAACCTTTACCACCTGTCGCCCGACGAGCGCCGGCGCCTGGGCATCGAGCAGCTCCCCGAGACCCTCGGCGAGGCCATCGAGATCACCGCGGAGTCCGAGCTGGTCCTGCGCACGCTCGGCGAGCACACGTTCAACCGCTACGTGGAGATCAAGCGCCAGGAGTGGGACGACTACCGCGTCCAGGTCACTCGCTGGGAGCTCGACCGCTACCTGCCGATCCTCTAGCGCGGCTGAGGCCTACTCCTTGGGCTTCGTGCCCTGCTCGGTGCACCTTGCGGCCCGAGCGGCGGCCTTCTCCTTCGCGCTCGGGGTGTACTTCAGGTCCTTCTCGTCGTAGCGGTAGTGCTTGAAGCGGCGCAGGAAGTCCGAGGGGTAGAGGCTCGGGCACAGCCGCGCGAGCTTCGCGTCCGGCAGGTCGGCGTGGTCGGAGATGAACTTGACGGTGGACCTCGCCTGGGGGGGCGGCGTGCCCCCGCAGCCGGCGGCCGCCGCCGCCAGGGCGATCAGGAGGGGGAGGAGGGCGCGGCGCACGAGGACAGGCGAGGCTAGCGGTCCCCGCCCGCCCGCAGGCCGGCCAGGACGACCGCGAGGTAGCGCTCCCAGTCCTGGCCCGAGCGCGCGACCGCGCTGAGCCCGCAGAACAGCCCGAAGAGGTCCTCGTCGCGGAGGTCGTCGCGCACCACGCCCGCCGCCTGGCCACGGCGCACGAGCTCCATCACCGGCGGGGTCAGCCGCTCGCGGTGCAGGCACATCGCCGGGTCGTCGCCGAGGGCGGCGCTCACCGCGTCGGCCCAGCCGCGGTCCTCCGCCTGCTCGCTGCCCGCGTTGCGGAAAACCCGCACGAGCGCGGCCCAGGGGTCGGGGTCGGGAAGGCACTCCGCCTCGATGAACGCCTTGACCTCCTCGACCTTGTGCTCGAGGACGGCCCGCGCGACCGCCTCCTTGTCGGGGAAGTGGCGGTAGAGCGTCCCGACCCCGAGCCCCGCCCGCCGGGCGATCTCCTCGGCGTGGGCCTCGGTCCCGCGCTCGGCGAAGACCTCGCGGGCGGCGGCGAGGATGCATGCGCGGTTGCGAACCGCGTCGGCGCGGAGCGGCCGGGGGCAGTCCGGCGTGGAGGGGGGCGGGAGAGGATCTGGCGTGGTGGCGGGGCTTGACAAACGGAATCGTCCTTCCGTATGCTGAATCGGAATCTTGCTTCACATTCTAGGACGAACGGAGAGGAGCACCACATGGACACCACCCCCGACCCCCGCCGCTGGCGCGCGCTCATACTGCTGGCCGCGGCGCAGTTCATGGTCGTACTCGACGCGTCGATCGTGAACGTCGCGCTGCCGTCGATCCAGGACTCGCTGCACTTCTCCCCGGCCAACCTGCAATGGATCGTGAACGCCTACACGCTCGCCTTCGGGGGCTTCCTGCTCCTCGGGGGTCGCTTCGCCGACCTCCTGGGACGCCGCCGGGTGTTCATGACCGGCCTCGGCATCTTCTCCCTCGCCTCGCTCGTGGGCGGCTTCGCGCAGTCGGAGGGGATGCTCATCGCCGCGCGCGGAGTGCAGGGACTCGGCGCGGCGATCGTCTCGCCCGCCGCGCTCTCCATCGTCACCACCACCTTCACCGAGGGCGCCGAGCGCAACAAGGCGCTCGGGATCTGGGGCGCGCTGGCCGGCGCCGGCGGTGCGGTCGGCGTGCTGCTCGGCGGGGTCCTCACCCAGAGCCTGGGCTGGGAGTGGGTGCTGTTCGTCAACGTCCCCATCGGGATCACCGCCGCCCTGCTGGCGCCCCGTTTCGTGCGCGAGAGCCGATCCCGGGAGCGCACGTCCTTCGACGTCGGCGGCGCCGTGCTCATCACGGGGGGGCTCGTCGCCCTCGTCTACGCCCTCGTCGACGCGCGCGGCGCGGGCTGGGGCTCGGTCCAGACCGTCGGCCTGCTCGCGCTGAGCCTCGTGCTCGTCCTCGGCTTCGTCGCGCTGGAGTCCCGCACGGCGCACCCGCTCATGCCGCTGCGGATCTTCCGCAACCGTTCCGTGGCGAGCGCGAACGCCGTCGCGCTGCTCGTCGGCGCGTCGCTCTTCTCCATGTTCTTCTTCATCTCGCTCTACCTCCAGCGGGTGCTGCACTACTCCGCGCTGGAGGCGGGGCTCTCCTACCTCCCCCTGGCCTTCTCGATCATCATCTCCGCGGGGGTCGCCTCGCAGCTCGTCACGCGCGTGGGCCCCAAGCCGATCATGGCCATCGGGCTGGCGCTCGTCTCGGCCGGCCTGCTCCTGTTCTCGGGGGTCACGGCGGACGGCACGTTCGCGGGCAACGTCCTGCTGCCGTCGATCATCGCGGCGGTCGGGCTCGGCTTCTCCTTCGTCCCGCTGACCATCACCGCGGTCGCGGGGGTCACCGAGCGCGAGGCGGGCCTGGCCTCCGGGCTCATCAACACCGCCCAGCAGGTGGGCGGCGCGCTCGGGCTGGCCATCCTCTCGACCATCGCGTTCTCGAAGACCGCCGATGTGCTCTCCGGCGTGCGGGCCAAGCCCTCCCCGGCGCAGCTGGCGGACGGGCTCACCCAGGGCTTCGCCTCCGCCTTCACGACCGGGGCGGGGTTCGCGCTGGCCGGGGTGGTGCTCGCGATCCTCGTCGTGCCGCGGATCCGCCGCGACGCGCTGCCCCAGGAGGCGGTCGTCCCGGCCTGACGCCGGGCGACCGCCTCCTCAGCTCACGGGCGGACCCGTCCGGCCCGGCGGCACTCTGAGCTGCCCGCGCACCCGGAGAGCGCGGCGACGCTGGCGTGGAGGCGGGCCCGCGCGTCCGCGGGGAGGCTCGAGAACGTGTTGCGCAGCTCGTAGGGGTCGCGCAGCAGGTCGTAGTACTCGCGCTCGCCGGTCGCGTACTCGACGTAGGTGCCGTTCGTGGTGCGGATCGCCTTGTACGTCGTCGGGTTCGCCGACTTCTTGACCTGGAAGTCGGGATCGCTCGGGCTCATGTCGGGTCCGTGGTGCT
>JBBSGJ010000144.1:0-5981 GCA_038254195.1 Solirubrobacterales bacterium | reverse complement strand
CCGAGCACGGCGCCGGCACCCTCGCCTGGCAGACGGCGAAGGACAACGCGCGCGCCCAGGCGGTCTACGACCGGGTGGGCGGAGTCCGCGAGGAGTGGATCGACTTCCACCTGCCGACGACCGGATGACGGGTCGGGTGTCCGACATCTTCCGCTGGCCGGCCAAGGGCTTCGGCGGCGAGCGCCCGGACTCGATCGCGCTGACCCCCCACGGCGTGGCGGGTGACCGGATCCGCATGCTCAGATCGAACGGGAAGAAGGTGGCCGCGCTCGGCGTCCCGCGCCTGCTGCTCTGGCGGGCGACCTCCAGCGGAACGCGCGACCCGGCCGGGCGAGAGTGGAGCTGGGAGGACCCCGGGCTGCCCGCCGCGCTCGGGGAGGACCTCCGCCGGCCGATCGCCATCGAGGACCACCCCGACGGCCGCCCCGATGTCCCCGGAACCGTCCTCGTCACCGTCGAGGCCAGCCGCGCGGCGATGGAGGACGCCCTCGGCGCCCAGCTCGACATCCGCCGCTTCCGCCCCAATCTCCACCTCGCGCTCGCCGTGCCCGCATGGGCGGAGGAGGAGTGGGTCGGCCGCCGCCTTCGCGTCGGCGGGGCCGAGCTCGTGGGCGATCACCTGTGCGACCGGTGCGCGGTGATCACCCGCGACCCCGACACGAGCGAGAAGTGGGGCGAGGTCCTGCGCTGGGTCAACGACCGGCGCGACAGCTTCTTCGGGGTCCGCTGCCGGGTCACGAAGCCCGGGACGGTGCGCGCCGGAGACCCGGTCTCCGTCGTTTAGGTCAGGCGGCCACGAGGGCGGGGACCTCGTCGACGACGGGCGACTCCTGTCGACGACGGGCCACTCCTCGTCGCCCGCGAGCAGGTCGAGCACCGCCCGCTCCACCCAGCGCGACGCCGTACTCATCGCCCTCGTCGACCGCGTCAGCCGCCGCATGCGGGCCGCAGGGCGCGTGGGCCGCACGGTCGTGCTCCGGTCCAGGGGGGGACACGACCGGGGCCGGCGGAGAAAGTCCCGCCGCGTGTCGATTTCGGCCCGCGCCGTTCGACGTACCGAGTAGAACCAGGGTCTGAGACCTCGGACCCGAGACCAGAAGGAGACTCAGACGATGCGGTTCATGATTCTGCTCAAGTCCGACGAGAGCACCGAGGCCGGGACCATGCCGAGCGAGGAGGTCCTCGCGGAGATGGGCAGGTACAACGAGGAGCTCGTCAAGGCCGGCGTGATGCTCGCGGGCGAGGGTCTCCACCCGAGCGCGAAGGGCGCGCGGGTGAAGTTCTCTCAGGACACGCCCACCGTCACCGACGGGCCCTTCACCGAGACCAAGGAGCTGATCGCCGGGTTCTGGCTCTTCCAGGTGAAGTCGAAGGAGGAGGCGATCGAGTGGGTCAAGCGCGCCCCGCTCCAGGGCGCGGAGGTCGAGATCCGTCAGGTGTTCGAGGCCGAGGACTTCGGCGACGAGTTCACCCCCGAGCTCCGCGAGCAGGAGGAGCGCCTGCGCGCGCAGATCGACGCCGGGCACTAGGCGGGCGAGACGCTCGCGGTGACCGCGGCGGGGACGCATCGGGCGATCGACGCGGTCTGGAGGATCGAGTCGGCGAGGCTCATCGCCGGTCTCACGCGGATGGTGCGCGACGTCGGTCTCGCGGAGGAGCTCGCGCAGGACGCGCTCGTCGCGGCGCTGGAGCAGTGGCCGGAGTCAGGCGTCCCGGAGAATCCAGGCGCCTGGCTCATGGCCACCGCGAAGCACCGGGCGATCGACGGGCTGCGCCGCCGGAGCGTGCTCGAGCGCAAGCACGAGGAGCTCGGTCGCGAGCTCGAGATGCGCCGGGAGCTGGCGGTTCCAGAGCTCGACGCGGCACTGGACGACGACATCGAGGACGACCTCCTCCGCCTCGTCTTCATCACGTGTCACCCCGTGCTCTCCCCGGAGGCGCGGGTCGCGCTCACGCTGCGCCTGCTCGGAGGCCTGACGACAGGGGAGATCGCGCGCGCGTTCCTCGTCTCGGAGCCGACGGTCGCACAGCGGATCGTCCGGGCCAAGCGGACCCTCGCCGAGGCGCGGGTCCCCTTCGAGGTCCCCCCTCCCGACGAGCGCGCCCCCCGCCTCGCCTCGGTGCTCGAGGTCGTCTACCTCGTGTTCAACGAGGGTTACGCGGCGACCGCCGGCGACGACTGGATGCGACCCGCGCTCTGCGAGGACGCCCTGCGCCTCGGCCGCATCCTGGCCGGACTCCTTCCGCAGGAGACGGAGGTTCTCGGCCTCGTCGCGCTCCTGGAGATCCAGGCGTCCCGCTCCCGCGCGCGGACCGGTCCGGCAGGCGAGCCCATCCTGCTGCTCGACCAGGACCGCGCGCGCTGGGACCAGTTGCTGATCGGCCGGGGGCTGGCGGCGCTCACGCGGGCCGAGGGCCTCGGCGGCGCGCTCGGCCCCTACGCGCTGCAGGCGGCGATCGCGGCGTGCCACGCGCGCGCCCGCGCTCCGGAGGAGACCGACTGGACGCGCATCGCGGCGCTCTACGACGCCCTCGCCGAGCTCGCGCCGTCACCCGTGGTCGAGCTGAACCGGGCGGTGGCGGTGGCGATGGCGTTCGGCCCGGAGGCGGGCCTGGAGCTCGTCGACCAGCTTGCCTCGGAGCCCGCGCTGCAGGGCTATCACCTCCTGCCGAGCGTGCGCGGCGATCTCCTGGCCCGACTCGGTCGCGCCGACGAGGCGAGAGCGGAGTTCGAGCGTGCGGCCGCGCTCACGCGGAACGCCCGGGAGCGCGAGCTGCTGCTCGAGCGTGCCGCGGAAACCTGATGACCACGAAGCGCTGAGCGGGACCACCGGAGGGCGCCGGAGCGCCGGTTCCGGGGGTACGGCGTTCAGCTCCGGCGGAGCAGACGCGCCAGCAACCCCGGCCGGAGCGGCTCGACCTCCTCGCGCAGGGGCAGGCGCCCGCTCGCGCGGGCGCGGGTGACGCAGGGCGTGTGCGCGTGCCGGCGCCGGGTGGCGTCCCCCTCCGGGAGGACGAGCAGATGGTCGGTCAGCGCCGGCAGGTGCCCTCGGCAGAACGGGCACCGGTACGTGGCGGGCTTCCTGCTGCCCGCGGGCCGCATCGCGTACCAGCGCGCGTCGCCGAATCCATCCACGGCCGTAGGTCTAGCGCGCCCGCCTCTGGTACAACGCGAGCCAATGAGCGCCGGCCGCAGCACGATCAGCATCGTCGACGCCGACGACGACCTCGCCGACCTCCTCGACCAGGGGCAGCGCGAGCGGGCGCAGCGCGACGCTCTGACCCGGGTCCGGCACCTCTCGGCCGGCGAATGGGACGCCGCGGGCGCGATCGAACCCGACATTTACCACCGCGGCTTTCTCATCGTCGATGGGTTGTTGAGCCGCGACGTCGACGTGCTGGGCCGTCGCTGCGTGGAGCTCATCGGGCCGGGGGACGTCATGCGGCCGTGGCAGTGGGACCTCGAGGGTCTGCACGTCCGTGCCGAGGTCGGGTGGTCCGCGCTCGAGGCGACCCGCCTCGCCGTCCTCGACCAGGGGCTCGTGACCCGCATCGCGCCGTGGCCACAGCTCGGCGTCGAGCTCTTCTCCCGCGGGATCCGGCGCGCCCACGCGCTGGCCGTGGCGCTCGCCATCTCGCACCATCCGCGCGTGGACGACCGCCTCCTGCTCACGCTCTGGCACCTCTCCGAGCGCTGGGGCCGCGTCCTGCCCGAGGGGATCCTCGTGCCGTTGCCGTTGCCCCACCAGCGGCTCGCCGACCTCGTGGGCGCGCAACGCCCGTCGGTCACCACCGCGATGGGAGAGCTCAACCGCTCCCGCGCCGTGACCCGGCGCGAGAGCGGCGAGTGGGTGCTGCACGGATCGCCACCCGAGGCGATGCGGCATCACCGCCTGTCGGCCGCCCTGACCTGAGGGCGGCGACAGGCGCCCGGATCAGAACGCGGAGCGACGGTGCCCGCTGAAGAACAGCGCGAGCGCGAGCAGCGCGACGAGGAACAGGAGCGGGTGGACGATCACGCCGCCGGCGATGGCGATGATCAGGAGAATTACGGCAAGCGCGAGAAGCATGAGGCCTCCGTCGGTTGGGTTGTCTCGATCTACCCCGACCCTTCGTCCCCGCGGCGCGCCTCGGTACGGACCCGGACGTCCGCATGCTGACGCGCTTGGCCCGCGTGCGGGGTTGCCGATCGAGCCTGTGCGGACGGGCCGCCGCCGGCGCTCCTTCGGCTCCCGGTCCGCGCTGGGGCGCGCATCCACGACGCGGGACCAGCGCGACGCCGTGCTCATCGCCCTCGTCGACCGCGTCAGCCGCCGCATGCGGGCCGCAGGGCGCGTGGGCCGCAACGGTCGTGCTCCGGTTGCGCTTCGGCGACTTCTCGCGCGACCCGCTCGCACACGCTCTCCCGTCCCACCGCACAGACCCGCGTGATCCTCACCGCCGTCCGCACGCTCCTGGAGGCCGCCACCCCGGTCATCGAGCGCCGCGGCCTCACGCTCGTCGGGATCACCGTCGCGAACCTCGACGGCGCCGGCGGCCTCCAGCTCACGCTGCCGTTCGACCAGCCCGCCGACGCCGCGCTCGACGCCGTCCTCGATGCCGTGCGCGACCGCTTCGGCCGCACTGCGCTGACCCGCGCCACGCTGCTCACCCCCCACCCCCGGCTCGCCACCTGGCTCCGTCCCGAAGACGTCGACGAGGCCGACCCGCGAGCCCCACCGAACCGCCACGCCGTTGACCGGGAGCCGGACCGGGCGGGGCACACCCGGGAGACTCAGGCCAAGACGCGGCAATCCGAGTCTCGGCCCGAGACCGAATAGGTCTCCCGGGGGGACACGACCGGGGCCACTCCGCCACGACCGTTCGAGCCGTCAACCGTCCCGCTCATGACGAACGACCTCGACGTTGTTGCCGTCGGGATCGAGCACGTAGGCGGCGTGGTAGCCCGGGTGGTACCGCGGGCGCTCCCCCGGCGCGCCGTTGTCCGGATGACCGGCCGCCATGAGCGCACGATGGAACGTGCCGACCGTGCCCCGGTCCGGCGCTCCGAACGCCAGGTGCACGTGCTGGGTCGCCGCACCGCCTCCACGCTGTTGCCCTCCGCGTCGAGCAGGAAGCCGCCGTAGTAGTCGTTCCCGTACTCCGCCCGCGACCCGGGCGCACCGTCGTCGCGGGAGCCCGCCTCGATCCCCGTCGGCCAGAACGCATCGACATGAGCCCGTGAGGGGGCGATGAAGCCGACGTGCAACCGCCGCGTCACCCCCTCGCCGTCTCCGGCCTCGACAAGGGAGAACTCACTCCACTCGACGAGGTCCGCCACGGAGTAGCTCATCTCGATCCCCAGCGTCGCCAGCACCCGGCGGTAGAACCGCTCCGATGCGCCCCGCTCGCTCACCCGCAGTGTCACGTGGTCGAACACGCGGGCAGAATGGCACGAGGGGACACCGCGCACACAGCCGGATTGACGACGCCGACCGTCAGCGGGCCTTGGACCACTCGGCCTTGTGCGCCCGCTTGGCGGCCTGGTACTCGGCCAGCGCCGCGTGGGAGTCGACATCACCGAGGGTCGGGTGCCACGGCACGAGATCGCGCGCCGCCTCCACGCCGAAGCGCTTGGCGAGCACCGACCCCAGCGCCTTGATCTTCATCTCGCCGAAGCCGGGCAGGGCGGCGAGGTTCGCGCGCAGCGCGGCGGCGTCGACCGCGCCGGTCCACACGCGCGCGGCGTCGCCGTCGTAGCGGTCGCGGACGTGTACGGCCAGGTCGTGCACCCGCCCGGCCATCGCGCCCGGGAACCGATGGATCGCCGGCTGCGCGCGGAACACGGGCTCCAGGTCGGCCGACGCCAGCGTCTCCGCGTCGAAGCCCCCGAGCCGCTCGCGCAGCGCGAGCGGCCCCAGGAACGCCTTCTGCACCGTGACCTGCTGATCGAGCACGAACCCGACGAGCAGCGCCAGCGGATCCGCGGCCACCTGCGCATT
>JBBSGJ010000143.1:0-6036 GCA_038254195.1 Solirubrobacterales bacterium | reverse complement strand
GTTGCACCGCCGCGCCGCCGAGCCCGAGCGCCACCCAGACGGCACCGTGCTCCCCCAGCCGCGAGTAGGTGCGGACCGCCCGCTCCAGCGCGGGGGCGTGCCCGCGGGTGCGCAGCGCGCGGAAGAGGGCGAGGTCGAGCGAGCTCAGGCCGCGCCGAAGCCCACGCGGTGCTCGGAGGAGTCCGTCGTGATGTAGATGACCTTGGGCACGTAGATGAGCGCCGAGCCCTCCTCCGTCGTCAGGTCGTGCCAGCCGCCCGAGCCGAGCGCCCCGCGCAGCCCGCCCAGCGCCTCCTCCGAGAGGCGGGTGGAGAGGGGCATGGTCCCCTCGAAGCCGATGGTGACGCGGCGGACTCCAGCCATCAGTGGTCAGCTCCTTGGACGATCTCGGTGAGCACGCCGCCGGTGGCCGCGGGGTGCAAAAAGGCGACGCGCGAGCCCCGGATCCCCGGGCGCGGCGTCTCGTCGATGAGGCGGACCCCCTGGCCGTTGAGCTGCTCGAGCGTCTCCTCGATGTCCTCGACCCCGTAGGCGACGTGATGCAGCCCCGGCCCCTTCTTCGCGAGGAACCTCCCCACGGGGGTGTCGGGACCGAGTGGGCGCAGGAGCTCGACGTGGGAGTCGCCGACATCGAGCAGCACGGCCTCCACGCCCTGCTCCTCCACGGTCTCGCGGTGGGCGGTCGGCATCGCGAGACGATCGCCGTAGAGCGCCAGGGCACCATCGAGATCCTCGACGGCGACGCCCACATGATCGATCCGGCCGAGCATCGCGGCGGGAGGATAGGGACGGCTCGAGCCCTCGGACGTCAGGGGACTCGTTCGAGGCGCGGATTCGGCCGCGCGTGGCGGCCGACCTTGGCGCACGGGCGCCCGTCGAGCTCGACGATGTCGGCGGTGTAGTCGTTGGCCCCGCGGATAAGCGAGGATCCGACCCCGTAGGCGTCCACGGGCACCCCGGCCGCCTCGAACTCGCCGATCCGCTGGGCGTCGAAGCCGCCCGAGGCGACGATCCGGACGTCCGGATGGCCGGCTCCGTCGAGCGCGGTGCGCACCTTCTCGACCAGCCGGGCGTTGACGCCCGTGGGCGCGAACTCGCCCATCTCGTGCCACAGGGCGCGGTCCACGAGCTTGTCCGAGGTGTCCAGCCGCACGCCCCACAGCTCGGGCCCGAGCGCCTCGGCGACCTCGAGCGCGGTGCGCACCGAGTCGTTCTCGAAGTCGACGAGGACCGTGACGTTCATGTCGGCGGCGTAGCGGTCGGCGAACTTCCGCGCCGCGAGCGCGGTGTCCCCGCCGTAGGCCGCGATGAGCGCGTGGGGGACGGTCCCGATCCCCCGGCCGCCCCACCAGGAGGCCTGCGCGTCGGTCGAGACGCCCTCCGTCCCGGCGATGTAGGCGCCCCACCCGTCCCCGGTCTGCACGAGCCAGTGGTCGTGGCGGGCGGGGAAGTAGAAGATCGGCTTGCCCTGCGCGGCGGCCACCACCGTGGCGACGTTGGCCATGATCAGCGAGCGCCGGGCCAGGCAGCCGAGGTAGACCGTCTCGAGGTGCGCGAAGAGGTGGTAGGGACCGGCGATCGTCATGACGGTCTCGAACGGCGCGATGCGCTCGCCCTCGTGCAGCGCGGCGACCTCGAGCCGGTCCCACCCGGGCTCCCACGACCCGTCGCCGCCCCGTTCCCCCGCCGCGAGCTTGAGGACGGCGATGGCCTCGTCGATCCCGCCGCAGAACGACTCCTTCTTCTGGAAGACCTGCATGAGCACCCGGGGGTGATGGCCCTCGTGCTCGAGCAGCGCCTTCGTCTGCACGAAGTACGCGTCGGAGTACCACCCGTCGCGCATCCGCTCGACGGGGAGGCGGAAGACGCCGGGGTCGAGCCGGGTGCGGGTGGCGCTCAGGCCTTCCATCGGGCGATGGTACGCCGAACCAGGGCGAGGAGGGTCGGCCTCAGCGCAGCAGCCTCCCGGGCAGGTCGTGGAAGAAGGAGGCCGCGAAGCCGAGGTCGCGCACGTCGATCCGTTCGTCCTTCCCATGCACGAGCGGGGCGGTATCGAAGAGCGACATGTGCTTCTGGGGGAAGAAGCCGTAGGCGACGCAGTCGGGGAACGTGTCGCGGAAGGTGCGCGAGTCGGTGAAGGCCGGAAGCATCGTGGGCACCGCCTCGGCGCCGGGGTCGTTCTCGGCCACCCAGGCCGAGATCGCGTCCATGAGCGACGAGTCGGCCGGAGAGCGGTTGCCGACCACGGTCTCGATGAACTCGATCTCGTACCCGGCGTCGCCGAGCAGCTCGGCGATCCGGGTCCGGACGAGGTCCTCCCCCAGCCCGGGTGGCACGCGGCAGTCCACCCGCAGCTCCGCGCGCGCGGGGATCACGTTGATCTTGTCCGAGGCGTGGATCATCGTCGGCGCGAAGGTCACGCCGAGCATGGGCTCTACGAGCACGGCGAAGCGCGGGTCGGCGTCGGCGAAGTAGGCCACCGCGCCCGCCGGGTCCTCGGGATCGGCGCCGAGGGCGCGCGCGAACGCGGCGGCCTCGGGCGGCACGTCGTAGGTCGGGCCCGCGTCCCGGAAGCGCGCGAGCAGCGGCACGAGCTTGAGCAGCGCGTTGTCGCCCATCCGCGGCATCGAGGCGTGACCCGCCGTGCCCGCGGTGACCACCCGGAAGCGGAACGTGCCCTTCTCCGCGCAGCAGACCCCGTAGAGCCGCCGGTCGCCGAAGGGCACCACGTCCCCCGCACCCTCGTTGACCAGGAAGTCGCAGCGGACCTTCTCCGGATGGTGCGCGCAGAGCCACATCGCCCCGAGGCGCCCGCCGACCTCCTCGTCGACCACGCAGAGCACCATCAGCTCGCCCCGCTCCGGACGCCACCCGCCCCGCGCCAGCGCCGCCGCGGCCACGACCTCCGCCGCGGTCTGCGACTTCATGTCGATCGCACCGCGGCCCCACACGAAGCCGTCGGCGACGTCGCCGCTCCACGGCTCGTGGTCACCCCAGTCCGCGGGATCGGCGAGGACCGTGTCGACGTGGGAGAGGTAGGCCAGCTTCGGCCCCGGCGCCTTGCCGGGCAGCCGCGCGATGAGGTTCGGCCGCTCGGGCTGAGCACCGAGGAGCTCGACGTCGAACCCCGCCTCGCGCAGGTACCCGGCGAGGAACTCCTGGGCGGCGCGCTCGTTCCCGGGCGGGTTGACCGTGTTGAAGCGGATCAGCTCCGAGAGGACGCGGGTGGTCTCGTCCTGGAGGTCCACGGGCACGCGCGGCAGGCTAACGGCGCGCGGTCTCTCAGTCGTGCATACGGGCGAACGCACGGCGGATCCGCAGGGGCGCGGTGCCGTGCGCGAGCAGGAGGGTCCGCCCGTCGGCCGCCGGGCGGAGGCGGACGGTGATGCGCTCCTCCGCGCGGCCACGCCGGACGGCGAACACCAGGAGGTCGTCGCGCTCGTCCACGAGGAGGTAGCCGTAGGACTCGAGTGGCGGGACAAGGTAGGCGAGGGCCGCCTCGCGCACCGCCTCCAGTGATTCGCCCAGAACCTGGCGCTCCGAGAAGGGGCGACGCCCGGGGCGGCGCGGCAGCCGTCCGGTCGTCTCGGGGACCTCGTGGGGCGGCGCCGGGAGGTCGACCTGGAGGGCGTCGAGCTCCCCCCGCGTCACCGCGATCTGCGCGCGGGCGATTCGCTCCTCGAGGTCCTCGACCTCGAGGCGGCCCTCCAGGTGCGACGCGCGCAGACGCAGCACCGCCGCCTCGCGCTCACGATCCGACGCCCGGACGTCGCCCTCCATGCCCGGGATGTTCCCCGCTCAGGTCACGGCCTGCACCCCGGCGCCGGCCGCGGCCACGAGCAACACGGCTCCGATCGCGCGCACGAGCGCGCGGTCCGAGAGGCGGCCGGTCAGCCGGGAGCCGAGCAGCGCGCCGGGGACGGAGGCGGCCGCGCCCACGAGGAGGAGGTCGACGTCGGGCGGGTCGTTGGGGAGATGCCCGACGAGGCCGGCGATTCCGACGCAGAACCCCACTGCGACGTTCGTCCCCACCGCCCGCCGGGGCGTCTCGCCCACGAGGCGCAGCAGGGCGGGCATCCGCAGTGAGCCGAGGATCAGCCCGACGACGCCGCCGAGGACGCCGATGCCCAGGCCGGAGAGGACCGCGGCGCGCTCGTCGAACCCGGACGCGCGCGCGTCGGGCTGCGGCGGGGTGTCGGGCCGGCGCAGGAGCTGGATCCCCGAGATGCACAGCACCGCCGCGATCACCCCGAGCAGCGCGCGGCTGGGCAGCGCACCCGACACGTAGCCGCCGACCAGGGCGCCGAGGATCGACGGGGGCGCCATGACCCTGAACAGCCGCCAGTTGATCCGGCCCGCGCGGACGTGGGCCACGGACGCGGTCGCCGCCGCCACCGCCGAGATCGCGATGTTCGTCCCCGCCCCCGCGGCCGCGCCCGAGGCGACCAGGAGGATCACGGGCAGACGGATGTTCCCGAGCACGAGGCCGACCAGTCCGCCGACCAGCGCGACGAGGAAGCACCAGACGGCGACGAGGACGACCTCCACGCACGGGATACTGCCCCGCGATGGCCGAGACCCTGTTCGACACCGGTGAAGGACCGGAGAGCGCGGGCGCAGGGCCGGGGCCCGACGCGCCGCTCGCCACGCGGCTGCGCCCCACCTCCCTCGCGGGGTTCGTCGGCCAGGAGCACCTCCTGCACCGCGGCTCCCCGCTGCGGATCGCGATCGAGGAGGCCCGGCCGCACTCCATGGTCCTCTTCGGCCCGCCCGGAACGGGCAAGACGACCCTCGCCCGGCTCGTGGCCCACGCCGCCGACGCCGCCTTCGAGGAGCTCTCCGCCGTGCAGGTCGGTCGCGCCGAGGTCCGCGCGGTGCTCGCCCGCGCCGAGGAGCGCCGGCGCGCCGGCCGCGGGACGATCTTCTTCCTCGACGAGATCCACCGCTTCACCACGGCCCAGCAGGATGCGCTGCTGCCGGCCGTGGAGGACGGCCTGGTCACGCTGATCGGGGCGACCACGGAGAACCCGTACTTCGAGGTCAACGCCGCGCTGCTCTCCCGCGCGCAGGTCTACGAGCTCCACGAGCTCACGCCCGAGCAGATCCGGGAGATCCTCACGCGGACGGAGATCGAGGCCGAGGACGCCGCGCTCGACTTCCTCGCCGACCGCTCCGGGGGCGACGCCCGCGCCGCGCTGTCGGCGCTGGCCATCGCCGAGGAGCCCGTGACGCTCGCGCGCGCGGAGGAGTCGTTGCAGCGCCGGGCCATCCGTTACGACAAGGACGCCGACCAGCACTACGACACGATCTCGGCATGGATCAAGGCGACCCGCGGGTCGGACCCCGACGCGTCCCTGTACTACCTGGCGATCATGCTCGAGGGCGGGGAGGACCCGCGCTTCATCGCGCGGCGGATGGTCGTGCTCGCCTCCGAGGATGTCGGCAACGCCGACCCCGGAGCCCTGGGGCTCGCGGTCGCCGCCGCGCACGCGGTCGAGCACGTGGGGATGCCCGAGTGCCAGTTCGCCCTCGCCCAGGCGGCGATCTACCTCTCCCTCGCCCCGAAGTCCGATACCACGAAGCGCGCCCTCGGCGCCTCCCGGAGCCATGTCCGCGAGCACGGAGCGAAGCTCCCGCCCGGTCCGCTGCGCTCCGCGGGCTACCCGGCGGCGCGCAAGCTGGGGCGCGGGCAGGGCTACGACCACCCGTTCAGCCGGGGTGGACGGGGTGAGTTCGTCACCGGGCAGGAGCTGCTGCCCGACGAGGTCGCGGGCGCCAGGTTCTACGAGCCCGACGATGGCGAGGCGGAGCTGCGCGCGCGCCGTGACGCGATCGAGGCGACGCGACGGAAGCTGGGGTGGCGGGCGTGAGCGCGCAGGCCTACTGGAGCGTCCTCGGCCTCGAGGCCCGGGCGGCCTACGTCCGCCGCGCCGCGCAGGTCATGCTCGATGTCGCCGGTGAGCTCGTCGGGTTCCTCGGGCGCGAGCACGGGCGGGGGCCCGACCAGGCGTGGGCGCTCGAGCTCCTGCCCGGCGT
>JBBSGJ010000142.1:0-6086 GCA_038254195.1 Solirubrobacterales bacterium | reverse complement strand
GGCGCCGCGACGGCGTAGCGGTCGGGGCGGCGGAGGGGGAGGCGCGCAGCCAGCTCGCGGGCCCAGCGCTCGACGCCGCCGAGCTCGGGACGCACCGCGGCGCGCGCATCGATGAGCACGGGAGGCACGCGCCTTATCCTGCTCAACCGTGCCCCGGGGCCGGCGCTGACCTCGCTCGTCCTCTCGTTCTCGGGGGCGCTCGGGGGCTCGGAGCGGGTGGCGCTCGACGTGCTCGCCCATCTCGGGGCGCCCGGTGTGCTGGCCTGTCCCGAGGGGCCCCTGGCGGACGCCGCGCGGGTGGCGGGCGTATCCGTGGTGGTGCTTCCCGAGCGCGCCCTGGCGGCGCGCGGGTCGGCGGGCCGGGGGCTCCGCGCGGTTTCCGGGCTTCTCGCCCACGCGCGCGAGGCGCGCCGGCTCGCGCGCGATCTCGACGCGGCGACCGTCGTCGGCTGGGGGGCGCGCTCGACGCTCGCGACCGCGTTCGTGCCTCCGGGGCCGCACCGGGTCGCCCAGCACCACGACCTGCCCACCTCCCGGGCGCTCGCGGCGCTGCTCCGGGCGGCCGGGCGGAGGGTGGACCTGGTCCTCGCCCCGTCGCGCGTCGTCGCCGACGCCGTGGGCGGCCACGTCCTGCCCCTCGGCGTCGATCTCGAGCGGTTCCGGCCGCGGCAGGACGGGAAGCCGAGCGCGACCGTCCTCTTCCTCGGGGCGCTGGTGGGCTGGAAGCGGCCCGACCTCGCGCTGGAGACCGTCGCGAGGGTCCCGGGCGTGCGGCTCCTGCTGGCCGGCGCGCCCCTGCCCGGCGACCCGGAGGGGCCCGCGCAGGAGGCGCGGCTGCGGGCGCGGGCCGGCCGGCCCGACCTGGAGGGACGGGTGGCGCTCCGGGGCGCGGTCGCCGACCCGGCCGCCATGCTCTCCGAGGCCGGCGCCCTGCTCCATCCGGCCGAGCGCGAGGCCTTCGGGCTCGCGGTCGCGGAGGCGATGGCCGCCGGGCTACCCGTCGCCGCCGCGCGCTCCGGCGCGCTGCCGGAGGTGCTCGGCGACACCGGCGCGCTGTTCACCCCCGGGGATCCCACCGACGCCGCCCGCGCGCTGTGCGCCGCGCTGACCGACCCCGGCCTCGGGCCCCGCGCCCGCCGCCGGGCCGAGGCGACCCTCGACGTCCGCACCACCCGCGCCCGCTACCGCTCCGCGTTCGCCGCGCGCGCGCCCGACCCCCGCGCCGGTGAGGGCATCGCCCTCGTCGCGGTCTCCCACGATTCCGCCCCCGAGCTCGGGCGACTCCTCGCCTCTTCTGCCCGCCATCTGCCCGGCGCCCGCTTGGTGGTCGCCGACTCGGGCTCGACGGACACCTCGGCCACCGTCGCGCGCGCCGCCGGCGCCCACGTCCTCGAGCTCGCCGATAACGTCGGCTTCGGTCGCGCCGTGAACGCGGCGCTCGCGGAGGTCGGAGAGCCCGTCTGCGTCCTCGTCAACCCCGACGTCGAGCTCGTCGACGCCTCCCTCGCCGCGCTCGCCCGCGCCGCCGGCAGTGGCCCGGAGCGGATCCTCGCCCCGGTCCTCCTGCGCTCCGACGGCCACCGCGAGGCCTCGGCGCATCCGGCGCCCCTCTCCCCCGCCGCGCTCGCCCTCGCGCTCGCCCCGGCGCGCCTGCTCCCCGGAGCGCTGCGCGACCGCATCGAGCCCTTCCGCTCGGACCGGCCTCGCCGCGTGGCCTGGGCGGTCGGCGCCTGCCTCGCGGCGCGGACGAGCACCTTCCGGCGCCTCGGCCCGTTCGACCCGGCGATCTTCCTGTACGGGGAGGACCTCGACCTCGGCCTGCGCGCCGCCCAGGACGGGGTCCCCACCGTGCTCTGGCCCGGCGCCCGCGTGCTCCACACCGGCGGCACGAGCTCCCGGCGCGCCTTCGGAGGCGAGCCGGTCGATCGTCTTGTCGAAGCCCGGCGCCGGGTGCTCATCCAGCACCGGGGCGCCCTCGCCGCCCGCACCGACCTCGCCGTGCAGGCACTGACCTTCGCGGACCGCGCCCTCCTCACGCGACTGCTCGGCCGCCCCGCCACCCGCGAGCGCGCCTACCTCCGGGCCCTGCTCGGCCTGTAGCGTCGCCGAACAGCGACGCACACTCCTACCGGGCGGGGGCGGCTCGGTCTAGAGCCGCCCCGATCCCGTCAGACCTTTAGAACTTCGCGAGGCCCGGCTTGCAGCTCGCCTTGCGCACGATGGCGAGGTGATCGACGAAGACGGCCGAGTCGTACTGGCGGTCGCCCTGGTCGAAGATCGACAGGTACAAGTTGTGCTTGCCCGGCTTGATCCGCGTCGAGGCGCGGAGCACCCGCGTCGCGCCGCCGTAGGTCGTGCCGCGCGCGTTGAACGCCCGGATCACGGCCGGACCAGCCTTGTTGACGCTCGTGACCGACCCGAAACGCGTCTTGGCGAAGTTCCGCGGCGCCGTGACCGGCGTCCCGCTCGCCTTCCACGTGGTGCGGTCGAGCTCGGCGATGAACGCGTCGTTGAACTGGCTGCCCACGAAATCCGGGTACTCCTGGGAGAAGAACCGGAAGCGGAAGGACAGGCAGTTCGAGCCCTGGGGCGCGCGGACCCCGATGCGCAGGATCGTCACGTCGTGCGCCCCGCGGGTGCGCACGCCGCCGTCCCGGCAGCCGGGCCGGCCGGCGCCCTTCTGCTTCGTGACGAGGTTCGAGCACCCGTTGGTCAGGACCGCGTAGCTGCGCCCCCGGCGCGGGAAGGCGCCCTTCTTGCCCCCGTCGAACGTGATCCGCTGGTTGGAGATCGCGTTCGGGTGGTTGTTCGGCGGGGCGGTGACGAAGGTCGCGCCGAGCAGCTGGCTCTTGTCGTCAAAGATCACGCTGGCCAGCGCGGTCGCCCCCGCGTGGGAGCGGCTGACGGGGTGGATGCTCTGCGACGCCGCGACCGCGACACCGGCGAGCGGGACGGCCAGGATCGCGACGCCGAGCAGAGGCGTGCGCCACGACCGGTGGCTACGTGCTTCTTTCATGCGGTTCCCTCAGGGTTGGGTTAGGTGACGTCAATCCAGTCTAGGCTCGAACAGCCCGAGCTGGGAGGCCTCGGCCGCGGGCTCGACGACCGGCTCGGCGGGAACGGGCCCGGGCGCGGGCTGCGGATCCGCATCGGTCACACGCTGCTCGGGCACAGGCAGCGCGAGCAGCTCGGGCAGGCGGGCGAAGTCCCCGCGCAGGGTCTCGAGCATCGCCGGGGTGTACAGCGCCGCCGCGGGATGGTGGACCGGGAACATCCGGACCATCCGGGTCCCCAGCACCTCGCGCACCTCCGCCTGCCCGTGCACCCGCGTGATGCCCGTCGGGTCGTCGCGCAGCAGCTTCGTCGCGAAGTTGCCCAAGGTGCAGACGACCCGGGGCTCGATGAGCTCGAGCTGCGTGCGCAGGTAGGACCGGCAGTTCTCGATCTCCCCCGGCAGGGGATCGCGGTTACCGGGAGGACGGCATTTGAGGACGTTGCAGATGAACACGTCCCCCCGCGCCAGCCCGATCTCGCCGAGCAGCGTGTCGAGCAGCCGGCCGGCCTGGCCGACGAAGGGGAGGCCCTTCTCGTCCTCGTTCCGGCCCGGCGCCTCGCCCACGAAGAGGAGGTCGGCGTCCGCGTTGCCGGCCCCGAAGACGACCTGCGTGCGCTGCGCCGCCAGGTGCGGGCAGCGCGTGCAGGTCCGCGCCTGCTCCCAGACCTCCTTGAGCATCGCGCGGCGCTCGGCGGCCTCCATCGCACCCGAGGGTATTCCGCATTCCAGACAACGGGGCGGGCCGCTCGTCGGCGGCCGGATGGAGCTCGCCTCCGGCGCTAACCTTCCTGACACGGCCGTCACCCTCACGGGGACTGACCGTCAGCCGCCATGCGGATCAGCGCTTCGCTCCCTGCGCGACCTCGCGTCGCCCTGGTCGGCCCCGGCCGCCTCGGCTCCGCCCGGGCCGCCCGGCCACCCGCTGCGGGGCGTGACCTCGCCGAGCAGACCCGGGAGGTGGCGGCGAGATGAGGACGGTCACCACCGTCGCCGAGCTCCGCGCCGCCCTCGCCCCCGCCCGGGCCGCCCGGCGCGCCGTCGCCCTCGTCCCCACCATGGGGGCGCTCCACGACGGCCACCTCGCCCTCGTGGGCCGGGCCCGGGAGCTCGCCGGGGCGGTCGTCGTCTCGGTCTTCGTGAACCCGACCCAGTTCGAGGACCCGACCGACCTCGCGAGATATCCCCGCGACCACGAGCGCGACGCCGCGCTGCTCGCGGCCGAGGGCGTCGACGTGCTCTACGTCCCGCCGGCCGCGGAGGTCTACCCGCCGGGGTTCGCCACCCGGGTCGTCGTCTCGGGAATCACGGAGGTGCTGGAGGGGGCACACCGGGGCGCGGCCCACTTCGACGGGGTCGCCACCATCGTGCTCAAGCTCCTCAACGCCGCCCGCCCCGACGTCGTGCTCTTCGGCCAGAAGGACGCCCAGCAGGTCCTCGTGGTCCGCCGGATGGTCTCGGATCTCGACGTGCCCGTGGAGGTCGAGGTGGTCCCCACCGTCCGCGAGCCCGACGGCCTCGCCCGCTCCTCGCGCAACGCCCGGCTCTCCCCCGCCGACCGCGAGCGCGCCCGCGCCCTGCCCGAGGCACTCCGCGCCGCGGTCGCCGCGCCCGACCTGCCCGCGGCCGAGCGCGCCGCCCACGCCGCCCTCGCTGCGCGCGAAGTGATCCCCGAGTACCTCGCCTTCGTGGATCCCGACACCCTGACCCCCCTCGCCGACCCCGGCGAGGAGGCACTCGTCGCCGTGGCCGCCCGTGTCGGGCCGGTCCGGCTCATCGACAACGCACTCATCCATCGCGACGGGAGGCCCTCGTGACGCGCACCATGCTCAAGTCCAAGATCCACCGGGCCACGGTGACCGACTGCCACAAGGACTACGTCGGCTCGATCACCGTCGACCCGGTCCTGCTCGAGGCCGCCGACATCCTGGAGTTCGAGCAGGTCCACGTCGTCGACGTGGACAACGGCGCCCGCTTCGAGACCTACACGATCGCCGGTGAGCCCGGCTCCGGCGAGATGAAGGTCAACGGCGCGGCGGCCCGGCTCGTCCACTCCGGCGACCTGATCATCGTCATCTCCTACGCCGCCTACACCGAGGAGGAGCTCTCCGACCACCAGCCCGTGGTCGTCCACGTCGACGAGCGCAACCGGGCGCTGCAGGAGGTCTGCTGAGCATGAGCCACGTCCCGCTCGTCACCGTCGAGCCCGAGAAGAACCGGCTTCCCGTCACCCTCGGCGCCCTCGCCGACGCCAAGCGCCTCGGCGAGCCGCTCGTCATGGTCACGGCCTACGACTTCCCCTCCGCGCAGGTCGCGGAAGCGGCCGGGGTCGACCTCGTTCTCGTGGGCGACTCGGGGGCGATGACCGTGCTCGGCTACCCCTCGACGGTCCCCGTGACGGTGGAGGAGATGCTCATGCTCGCCGCCGCGGTCCGGCGCGGTCTGCGCACGCCGTTCCTCGTGGGCGACCTGCCGTTCGGCTCCTACGAGGCGTCCGACGAGCTCGCGGTGGCCACCGCGCAGCGCTTCGTCAAGGAGGCGGGGTGCGCCGCGGTCAAGCTCGAGGGCGGCGGCACCTCCCCCGTGCAGCGGGCCCGGGCGATCGTCGCCGCCGGCATCCCCGTGATGGGGCACGTCGGCCTCACGCCCCAGACCGCGACCGCGCTCGGCGGCTACAAGGCCCAGGGCCGGACCGCGTCCCGCGCGCTCCAGGTGGCGCGCGAGGCTCAGGCGCTCGAGGCCGCCGGGTGCTTCGCCGTCGTCTTCGAGGCGGTCCCCGCCGCCCTGACCGCGGAGGTGGCTCCCCGCCTCACGATCCCGGTCATCGGCATCGGCGCCGGGCCCGACGCCGACGGGCAGGTGCTCGTCTTCCATGACCTACTCGGCATCCACGACGGCTTGAGCCCCCGCTTCCTCAAGCGCTATGCCCATCTCAAGGAGGAGATGATCGAGGGCGTGAAGGCCTACGCGGAGGACGTCCGCACGCGGCGCTTCCCCGCGCCCGAGCACACCTACTCCATCGACCCCGTCGAGC
>JBBSGJ010000141.1:0-6090 GCA_038254195.1 Solirubrobacterales bacterium | reverse complement strand
CCCGCGCACCGCGAAGGTGCCGATGATCGAGGCGATGATGGAGACGGCGCCGAGCACGAGCGGGAAGAGCGCGACCTGGGTGGCGTTCTCGCCCCCGAACGTCAGCACCCCGAGCAGCATCACGGCGACGGCGGTCACCGCGTAGGTCTCGAACAGGTCGGCGGCCATGCCGGCGCAGTCGCCGACGTTGTCGCCGACGTTGTCGGCGATGACCGCCGGGTTGCGCGGGTCGTCCTCGGGGATGCCGGCCTCGATCTTGCCGACGATGTCGGCGCCGACGTCGGCCCCCTTCGTGAAGATGCCGCCGCCGAGCCGGGCGAAGACGGAGATGAGCGAGCCGCCGAAGCCCAGTCCGATGAGCGCGTTGATCGCCTGCTTGGGGGAGTCGTCGAAGATGAAGGTGAGCACGCCGTAGTAGCCGGCGACCCCGAGCAGGCCAAGGCCGACGACGAGCAGGCCGGTGACCGCGCCGCCGCGGAACGCGACCTTGAGCGCGTCGGCGATGCCACCGCGGGCGGCCTCCGCCACGCGCGCGTTGGCCCGGACCGAGACGTTCATCCCGATGAAGCCCGCGGCGGCGGAGGCCACCGCCCCGATGAGGAAGCCGACGGCGACCTTGATGTCCTGGATGAAGATGAGAGCCACGAACAGCACGACCGCGACGCCGGCGATCACCGTGTACTGGCGCTTCAGGTAGGCGCTGGCGCCCTCCTGAACGGCCAGCGACAGGGAGCGCATGCGCTCGTTGCCGGGCGAGAGCGCCAGCAGCTGCCGCGAGGTCACGGCGCCGTAGGCGACCGCGCAGGCGGCGCACACGAGCGCGATGATCACGCCATGGTTCATCAGGAACTCACTCAAGGGGGGGTCCTCCGGGGAAGGTCATCATCATGGGCGAGGGAGCGCAGAGACCCGGGGCACAGGTCATTCCCCCGCGGCGCGAGCGGCGCGTGAGTCTAGCCGCCGTCATTTGACATCCAGATCCGAATCCACACCTGCGCTCATCGTGAGGGGACGCCGCCCGCTCGCGCTGCTCGGGCTCGTGGTGCTCGCGGGGGCGCTGGTGCGGGTCGCGGGCGTGCGGCAGAACCTCTTCGGGGACGAGCTGTTCGCGTACTTCGAGGTGCACGGGCGCTCGCTCGCGGGGGTCTTCGAGCAGCTCCGGGCGCCGCCCGTCGCCTATCCCACGGAGGTCTCCCCTCCCCTGTTCTTCGTCCTCGCCCGGGCGGCCGACGCGCTCGGGGATCCCGTCGCCCTGCGGGTGCCCTCGCTGCTGGCGGGGACGGGGGCCATCGCGGCGGTGTGGGCGCTCGGGCGCCGGGTGGCGGGAGAGGGCGCCGGGCTCGTGGGCGCCGGGGTGCTGGCGCTGTCTCCCTACGCGATCTTCTACTCCCAGGAGGCGCGCCCCTACGCGCTGATGATGCTGCTCGTGGCGCTCTCGACGCTCGGGGCCCTCGGGATCGCCTCCGGGCGGGGCCGCGGGTGGTGGGGGCTCTACGCGGTGGCGGCCGTGGGCGCCGCGTACACGCACTACACGGCGGTCTTCGCGCTCGCCGCCCAGGCGGGTTGGCTCCTGTGGGTGCGCCGTGACGCGCTCGGCGCACTTCTCGCGGTCCATCTCGGGATGGCGGTCGCCTACCTGCCCTGGCTGCCGTCCGTCGACGCCAAGGGCCTCCAGGCCGCGGTCCTCGGGTCGTCCTTCGCTCCGCGCTCGTTCCTGGGCGTGCTCGGGCATGTCTTCCCGGGGCAGGCCTTCCTCCCGCTCGCGACCATCCCCGGGCTGCCCGCCGCGATCCTCGCCCTGGCAGGCGTCGTCGGGGCCGCCGTGCTCGTCGCGCGCCGCCGTCCGCGAGCGTCCGTCCCCGTCGCGCTGCTGCTGCTCCTCGCGGCGGCCACGCCGGTGGGGCTCGGGCTCTACGCGCTGGTCACGGGCGACACGCTGCTCTCGGCGCGCAACCTCGCGGCGTCGGTCCCCGTTGGGGCGGCGCTGCTCGGGGTGGCCCTGACCGCGCCCCGCCCGGCCTGGGCCGCCCGCGCGTGTGCCGCCGCGGTGCTCGTCGCCCTCGCCGTCGGCGCGCTGCGGACCCGCGGCGAGGACGCCGACGTGCGCATCTCCCAGAACCGCCGTATCGCGGGCGTCATCGACCGGGCGGCCCGCCCCGGCGATGCCGTCCTGCTGGTCACGCCCGAGGCCGCGGACTCCCCCCTGGGGCGCTCGCTCGCGATCTACTTCACGCGCCCTCACCCTCATGCGACCTCCGCCGCCGCGGGGGCGGCATGGGCGGCGATCGGCCGCGGCCGGCGGGTCTTCCTCGTCTACCCCGCCGTCGGGATCCTCGCGCGGATCGCCCCCGGGACGATCCTCGCCGACCACCCCCACGCCGTGGCCCGGACGGTGCGGGTGCTCCCCGACCGCGTGCCCGCGGGAATCGCCGTGTTCGCTCCGCGGTGAGCTACTGCCCCGGGATCCAGAGCCGCCCGGAGCCCGGCGCCGGACCCGGCGGCTCGGGCGGTCGCAGCGGCGCGGGCTCCCCCGGCGCCGGGCCGCTCCCCCCGGGAGCGCCTCCGCGCGTCCGCGCGTAGGCGAGCTGGAGCTGGGAGAGCGCGTCGCGGATCGCCGGGGCCTGCTCGGGCGCGATCTCCTCGAGCAGCGGCAGAAGCGCCCGGACGGCCTCGACCGCCACCCGCACCTGCTCGGGATCGGCCTCCTCGACCAGCTCGGGGGCGACGCCCGCGCGGCGGGCGCCCAGGTTCACGAGCGACACGACGGACTGGAGCAGCACGTCCTCGACACGGACGTGCTTCATCTCCTCCTCCATCGCGGCGCGGACTTCCTCCTCGGTGGGCTCCGGTGAGCTCATCGGTCCATCACCTCCTGGGCAGCATAGGTCTCTCGGGTCTCGGCCACGACGCCGGCGAACACGTCGCGCATGGGGGTACCGGCGGCGATCGCCCGGCGCTGGCGCTGGGCGCCGTTGAGCTCACCGAACGCGGGGTCGAGCCCGAGCTCCGAGCGCATCGGCGCCGTCCATGCGAGCAGACGCTCGGCGGCCTCGGGTGCCGGATAGGTCTCCCCCCGCTCGAGGTCGAGCAGCTCGCCGTCGAGCCCGAAGCGGATCGCCCGCCACATGTTCTCCTCGACGAGGCGGCGCGGGAGATCGGCGAACGGCGTTCCCTCCTCCTCGTCGCGGGCGGCCTGGGCCACGCAGGCGACGACGAGCGCGGCCAGGGCGTCTGACTCGGGGGCGGTGGCCTGCGCGTCGCAGATCCGGACCTCGACGGTCCCGAAGTCGAAGTGGGGCCGGACCGACCACCAGATCTGCGTGTACTCCTCGATGGAGCGGGTGCGGTCGAGCAGCTCGATGTAGTCCGCGAAGGCCTCCCAGGAGCCGTAGGCGTCGGGGACGCCGCAGCGCGGGAAGGACTTCGTGAAGGACTGGGTGCGGGCGGAGTGCAGGCCCGAGTCGCGGGCGTCGAGATAGGGCGAGTCGGCCGAGATCGCCAGCAGGAGGGGCAGCACGGGCCGGAGGCGATCGCACGTGCGGACGGCGCGGGCGGCGCCGTGGACCCCGACGTGCACGTGGAGCGAGAAGGTGTTGTTGCGCCGGGCGACCCACCGGAGCTCCTCGGCCACGCGCCGGTAGTGGTCGTTGTCGATGAAGGGCTGCTCGCGGTAGTCCGACCAGGGATGCGTGCCGGTGGCGCCGAGCTCCAGGCCGCGGTCGTGGGCGAGCGCGAACAGGCGGCGGCGGGCGTCGCGCTGGCGGTCGACGGCGTCGGCGTAGTCCTCGCCCCGCCCCGAGCGGATCTCGATCTCGGATTGGATGAGGTCGGGAGCGACCGCCTCGACGAGCACCGGGTCGTCCTCGGCGGCGGCGAGGAGCTCGTCGTAGCGGGGCGCGAGGTCGAGCGTGGCGGAGTCGAGGATCTGGAACTCCTCCTCGATCCCCACCGTGAAGTCCTGCGAGGCCTCGAACGCCGCGTGGGCGGCGGTGGTGTCGAGCGTCACGTCAGGTAGAAGTAGAGCGCGTAGAGAAGATCGACCGCGGGGGAGGACGTGTGCACGGTGACCTCCGGCGGCACGTGGAGCAGGGCGTCCGAGTAGTTGAAGATGATCTTCACCCCGGCCTCCACGAGGCGGTCGGCGAGGGGCTGCGCGGCCGCGGTGGGCACCGCGAGCACGGCGACGACGACGTCCTCCTCGTCCACCACGCGCTGCACCTCGGCGCTGGCGCGGACGGGGTGGCCGCCGACGTCGGCGCCGACCTTGGCGGGATCGGCGTCGAAGATGGCGACGATCCGGAAGCCGTGGTCGGCGAAGATGTCCGAGGAGGCGATCGCGCGACCGAGGTTGCCCGCCCCGAACAGCGCGATGTTGTGCTGCCCGCTCGTCCGCAGGATCTTGCGGATCTGGGAGACGAGCGAGTCGACGTTGTAGCCCACGCCGCGCTTGCCGAACGTCCCGAAGCCGGAGAGGTCGCGGCGGATCTGCGTCGAGTTGACGTGGGTGTAAGCCGAGAGCTCCTGGGAGGAGATCGTCTCCTTGCCCATCTTCTTGGCCTGGGTGAGGACCTGCAGGGAGCGGCTCAGCCGGGCGGCGACGCCGAGGGAGAGACGGTCTCCCGGGCCCGGCTCCGTGATGGCCTCGTCGTGGAGCAGCGAGGTCACGTCAGGGGACTCTATCCAGGGCTCGGAGGAGCGCTGAAGGGTCCAGGAAGAGGTGTGAGACCTCCTCGGAGTCGACCAGGATCACGGGAATCCGCTCGAGGTGGGCCCGGAGGAGCTCCGGGTCGGATTCGATGTCGCGCTCCTCGAGCGCGAAGGGGTGGTCGCGGCGGAGGAGCTCGAGCCCGGCGCGGGCGTCGTCGCACAGGTGGCAGCCGGGACGGCCCAGGAGCGTGACCGTCCTCATCGGGTGAAGCGGGGGGACGTGCGGACGGTGGCCCGGCCGCCGGCGGGTGGGGTCGCGCGGGCGCGGAAGGCGTGGGCGCCGGGCGCGAGCTCGGACAGGGCGCTGGGCGGCAGCGTGTAGGAGTACTCGCCCGGCAGGAGATCGCGGGCGCCGCCGGGCGGGGTGAGCACCCGGGCGACGGCGCCGCTCGCGTCGAGCAGGGTGAGCTCGAGGCGACCGACGGGCTCGACGCGGATGGGGCGCAGGCCGGGAAAGCCGGGGCGAACGCGCCCGAGCACGAGGCGGACGCCGTCGACGGCTCTGCCCCGGGTGGTGCGGCGCAGGCGCAGGGCGCCGACCCGGGCGGCGGCCGGGCAGGCGCGGCCGCCGGCGCCGGTGGAGAGGGCGCGGCGGACGGAGGCGGGGGTCGCCCCCCGGAAGGTGAGGGCGCGGGCGGCCCGGTCGGCCACCCGGGCGGCGGCGACCCCCGTGCCGGCGAGGGTGCCGGCGGGCGCCGTGGCGACGGGGGCGGCCAGGACGTCGGGCTTCGCGGCGCCGTAGGCGGTCGCGGCGGAGAAGGGGGAGCGGGGTGGGGTGGGGCGTCGGGTCGCGCAGCCGCTCGCCGTCTGGATGGCGTCGCCGCTCGTCCCCTCGGCGGTGATCGAAAAGGCGCCCGGGCGGGCGCTGAGGGCGGCCGTCGCCGCGGGCCCGCCCATCGCGAGCACGAGGATCGGCGCGCGCGCCGGGGCGACCGACGGGAACGGGCGGCCCGAGGGATCGGCGAGGACCACGCCCGCGGCGCCCGCGGCGGCGGCGAGCGCCGCCTGGGCGGCGGGGTCACGGTCGCGCCGGGCCACGGTCAGCTTCCCGCGGACGAGCGAGCGGCCGGCCCGGTCGTAGAAGCGACGGTCGCCGCCCCGGGCGGGGACGAGGCGCAGGGGCCGGCGGGGCAGCGTCCCGCCCAGCAGCACCGCGGGGCCGAGGGGGGTGGAGAGCGCGGGTAGCGGCGAGGGCGTGGGCGCCGCTCCGGCGGTGAGCGCGGCCGGGGCGCCGCCCGGCGAGCCCACCGGCCCGTCCTCGTTGCCCGCGGGCGCGACGACGAGCGTGCCCAGGCGCGCGGCGACGCGGGCCGCGCGGGCCTCCGGAGCGTCGGCGAAGCCCGCGTAGGGCGCCGAGACGGTCACGAGGGCGACGCGGGCGTG
>JBBSGJ010000140.1:0-6122 GCA_038254195.1 Solirubrobacterales bacterium | reverse complement strand
GCCGCGTTGTCGGCGGTGCCGAAGAGGCTCCCGGAGGCGATCGCGGCGACGAGCGAGGTGGGAACACGGGCCAGCAGCGCGAGCGCCGTGGCCTCGGTGCCGACGGCTATGACGAAGGCCCTTCTCGGGCCCTGCCGGCGTACGAGATCCGCGGCCAGCGTGGCGAGGACGCTGGCCACCCCGACGATCCCCAGGAAGGTGCGGCTCGCCGTCGGAGAGAGCACGCCGGCGCGGGTGAGGTGCTCGACCGCGAAGGTCCAGTAGGCCGAGCTGCCCAGGCCCACGAGCACTCCGCCGGTCAGTAGCGGGAAGGGCCCGCGGGCAGAGCACGGCGGTCCATCCGTAGGCGTCGTCGGCGGGTGCGCCGTCGTCCGGCCGTCCGGGCAGGACCCACGCGGCCCAGAGGGTGGCCAGCATCCGCGGCGAACGCCAGCCAGGCGCCGCGCCACGTCGCGCCGGCGGGCTCAGGCCGTAGTCGCGCCGGATGTCGGGCAGCAGGAGGCCGTAGCCGTAGCGCGCCATACCGAAGCAGACGCCGACCACGCCGATGCCCGCGGTCGCCAGTCGGAGCGGCCCCGGGGTGACCGCTCATCGCGCGATCTGGGTGGTGTGGTCGAGCGGGCAGCCGGGCGCTTCCGTGCACGCGTGCCGGTCGCAGAGCCGGCAGACCCGCAGCGTTTGAGGCCGATCGTCGGCCAGTGAGGCGACGAGGCGCTCGAGGAGTGGGACGAGCGCCGCCTGCTCTGCGGGCGCGAGCGCGTCGAGGAGCGCGCGGAGGGAGCGCGTCCGGCGCCCGAGCGCGGCGCTCGCGGCACGCTCGCCGACGCCGGTCAGGTGCAGCGCGAGGGAGCGGCGATCGGGCCCGGGCCGACGCTCGACCAGGCCCTCGGCGGCCAGCCGGTCGACGACGCGGACCGTGGCGGGCTGGGAGATGCCCAGGACCCGCCGGACCGCCTCCACCGACTCGCCCGGGTAGGCCTGGAGGTGGACGAGGACGGCGGGCGAGCTCCCCCCGTGGGAGAGCTCGCCCTCCACCGCCGTGCGGAGCCGATCGGTGGCCGCGAGAGCGGTGACGCCCAGAAGGTTGGCGAGACGATCCTCCACCCCCCAATATATACCCGGAGTATGAGTGTTGCTCACCTCCGTGGCAAGGCCGCTATCAATGGCCTATGATTGGCCAATGCCTCGGGTCCAGACGATGGTGCAGCTTTCCGAGGAGCTCGTCGCGGAGCTCGACGTCGAAGCCGCCCGCCGGGAGACGTCCCGGTCGGGGCTGATCCGGGGCATCCTCGACGAGTATCTGCGCACCCACGCGGAGGCGCGGATCGGTGAGCGCATCGTCGAGGGCTACCGGCGCGTGCCGCCCGCGCGGCCCGACGAGTGGGGAGACCCCGCCGAGATCGTCGACCGGGCGGCCGTCGATCTCCTCCATCGCCTCGAGGCCGAGGAGCGCCGCGACCGTCGTGAGCCGTGGTAGCGCGTGGTGAGGTCTGGTGGTACGAGGACCCGCGGGCGGGTCGTCGGCCGTTCCTGGTCCTGACCCGGGACGAGGCGATCCCGGTGCTCAACCAGGTCCTCGCGGTGCCGGCCACGCAGACCGTGCGCGGAATCCCCACCGAGGTCGGATTGGGTCGGTCCGACGGGATGCCGGCGGAGTGTGCGTTGACGCTCGACAACCTCGCCACGCTCCGCGTCTCCTTGTTCACGGAGAGGATCACGCAGCTCAGCCAGGGTCGGATGCGCGAGGTCTGCGAGGCCCTCGCTCGCGCGACGGCCTGCTGAGCGGCAGAGACCTAAGCATATCCGACCGGATATGATCCCCATCGTGGACGTCGCCGTCGCACTGAGGGAGGGCCGGGTGGCCGCAGGGCTGACCCAGGCCGCGCTCGCGCGCCGGGCGGGGACTTCCCAGGCGACCGTGTCGGCCTACGAGAGTGGTCGCAAGCGCCCCGGGGTCGAGACGTTCAGCCGCCTCCTGGCGGCCTTTGGGGCCCGTCTCGCGATCGAGCCGGCTCGGCCGGGCAGCACCGAGCCGTCGGCTGCCCACCACGCGCGCACGGCCCGGCGGCTGGTCGACGTGCTCGCGCTCGCCGCGGCTCTGCCCGTGCGCCACGAGCCCGAGCTCCGCTTCCCACGGCTGGGGTGAGCGGCGGTGGCGCCGACGCTCCCCGAGCGACTCGTGGCGCTCCACCAGGCCCTTGCCCGTCGGCGGATCCCCCACGCGTTTGGCGGCGCCATCGCCCTCGCCTACTGGACCCTGGATCCCCGCGGCACGAGCGACATCGACGTCAACCTCTTCGTCCCCGCCGCCGAGCCCGCGCGGGCTCTGCTCGCCCTACCCGAGGCGGTCGCCCAACCTCCCGGAACGCCGGAGGCCATCGCCCGTGACGGCCAGGTCCGGCTGTGGTGGGACGAGACGCCGGTCGACCTGTTCTTCGACTACCAGCCCGTGCACGCCGACGCGGCGCGGAACCGTCGCACGGTGCCGTTCGCCGGTACCCAGATCCCGGTGCTCGGACCGGTCGAGCTCGCCGCCTTCAAGGCGATGTTCGACCGCATCCGCGACTGGGCCGACATCGAGGCAATGCTGGGAGCGGCCACGCTCGATCCCGAGCGCCTGCGGGACACCCTGCGTGCACTGATCTCCGACGACGATCCCCGCTGGAACCGCCTCGACGAGGTCGAGCGCCGCGCCGGAGGATCCCGCGAGGACTGACCGGGCGCCCGCGCCGCCAACCACGACCTCGCGTCAGCCGGAGACCTCGTGCGCCCGGGCCACCGCCTCCGCCGGCGAGCCCTGGAACGGCTCCCCGTGGCCGGGAAGCAGCGTGCCGGCGTCGGCGCTCGCGAGCACGTCGAGCGAGCGCCGCGTGGCGGCCGGGTCGTCGCTGAGCGGGTCGGGCAGCAGTCGCGGCCCCGTCTCCCGCGTGAGCACGTCGAGCGTCACGAAGGCGTCGCCCGTGATGAGCACGCCGCGATCGGCGAACAGCAGGGAGACGTGCCCGGCCGTATGCCCGGGAGTCGGCAGGACCGTGGGTCGGCCCGGGAGGTCCAGCGGAGCGTCCGCGCCGTAGGGGCGCACCTCCGACACCCACGTGGGGGTCATGAACCCGCGCGCGGTGGCGTGCAGGACGAACCCGGTCGCGGTGGGCCGCCACAGCGTGGGCAGCAGGCCCGGCACGAGCGCGAAGGGCGAGGCGCCCTTCGCGTCGCCCTTGACCCGCGCGACCTCACCCTCGAACGCCCACACCTCCGCCCCGGTCTCCTTGCGCGCGCGCTCGGCGGCACCGAGGTGGTCGGGGTGGCCGTGGGTGAGCAGCACCGTGCCGAGGTCGGCCGGCTTGCGGCCGAGGGCGCCCAGCGCCGACTCGACCTGCGGCCAGCTCCGCGGCCAGCCCGCGTCGACGAGCGCGAGCTGGTCACCGTCCTCGACGATGTACCAGTTGACGAGGCCGTCGGCGACGCGGTGCACGCCCGGCGCGACCTGCTGGGGAGCGACCGCCATCAGCCCGAGAGCTTGTCGGCGAGCTTGCCGAGCGTGCCCGGTGGCTTGGGGGCCGCCCCGATCTGCTGCATGATCCCGAGCTCGTCCGTCGAGCCCCAGCGCTCGACGATCTGACCGTTCTCGAAGCGGCCGATCTGCACGCCCCGGACCTCGACCTTCTGGCCCGACGCGGGGATGCCGTTGAACTCGCCCTGGTGCGTGCCGGTCAGCGTGTAGGCGAGGACCACGTGATCGTCGTCGGTGACCATCGTCGCCGGCTCGAGGTGGGCGTCCGGGAACGCTGTGGTGAGCGTCTGGAAGAACGAGCGGTAGCCCTCGCGGCCCGGCCCCTGGCCCGGCGCCGGATCGTGATCCACGGCGTCGACTGCGAAGAGGGTGTCGACCGCGCCGTCGACGTCGCCCGAGTTGAGCTTCTCGGCGGCCTGCTCCTGGGTGGCGATGTTCTGTTCTCTGGACATGTCTAGATCCGGTTGCCCGGATGGGTGTTCACGCAACCGTTCGTTGCGCGAACTCGGCGCTCGGGTAACGCTCTCGCCATGACCCGAACGCTCTCTCCCGCCGGGGCCGTCGCCCGCGGCCTTCTCGCCGGCGCGGCCGGCACCGCGCTGATGACCGCCGCCCAGACGGCCTACTACAAGGCGACGGGGAGCGAGTCGAGCTCCACGCCTGCGGAGGTGGGCAAGCGGATCATCACCGGTGTGCTCCAGCGTGAGGTGCCCGAGGGTTCGGAGAACGCCCTGAACACCGGGATGCACGTGCTCTACGGGACGTCATGGGGCGTGCCCTACGGCATCGTCTCCGGTTCGCACGACTCCCCGCAGCCCGTCGTGCGCTCAGCCGTCAAGTTCGGGGTGGCCGTGTGGGGCGCGAGCCTCGTGCAGCTTCCGGCGATGCAGCTCGCCCCGCCCGTCTGGGAGTACGACCCGAAGTCCCTGGTCCCCGACGTGGGCTTCCACATCGTCTACGGCCTCGGCGCCGCCCTGGCGTTCCGCGCGCTGCGCTAGCCGGCGAAGGCGTGGTAGGCGGCCCCGGCCGCAGCGCCCAGGGGCGAGGACCTCGGCGGCCCCTTCCTCTCGGCTCGGGCCCTGTCGGTCGCCTCTCCGTCCCGGCGTCGCGACGCGACCGCCGCGACGCTGACGGCGAGCGCGTCCTCGACGACCCCGAGCAGCCCGGCATGTTTGACGCACCCTTCTCCGGGTGGTCGTCGTCCGCGTCGGCACCGCCGCGCCGGATACCCCGCGCCGCAAACGGGCACACCGTGGACATGTCATCCACGTCTCCCTCCAGCTCGATCCTCGCCGACGCCAACGCCGAGAAGCGCTCAGAGATCGTCGACATGCTCAAGCAGGCCTACTGGATGGAGATCGAGACGGTGATGAGCTACATCGCCAACTCCGTCAACCCCGACGGCGTCCGCGCGCAGGAGATCATCGAGTCCCTGAACAAGGACATCCAGGAGGAGCTCGGGCACGCCCAGCAGTTCGCCGTGCGCATCAAGGAACTCTACGGCACCGTGCCCGGCTCCATGGAGTTCAGCGCCGAGCAGTCCTACCTCCAGCCGCCCGAGCAACAGACGGACGTCGTCCACGTCATCAAGGGCGTGGTCGAGGCCGAGACGGGCGCGATCGAGCACTACAACCGGCTCATCGAGGCCACCGAGGGCGCCGACCCGGTCACGAACGACATGGTCATCGCGATCCTCCGCGACGAGGAGGGCCACCGGCGCCTCTTCGAGGGCTACCTGCGCGAGTACGCGGCCGAGGGACTCGCCTAGGGCCGGGGAGTAGGCTGTGCCCCGACCCGGGGGCGACGAGGGGAAGGGGTACGGTTGCAGGACGCGAAGGCCTTCGGCCGGCCGGTGGACCCGGCGGTGGACGAGTACGAGCTCCTGCGCCGCTACCACGAGGACGGTGACCGTGAGGCCCGCCAAGCGCTGATCGAGCGGATGATGCCCCTCGTCCGCTCGCTGGCCCGCCGCTACGCGGGCCGCGGGGAGAACCTCGACGACCTCGAGCAGGTCGGCTTCGTCGGTCTGATCAAAGCAGTCGATCGTTTCGATCTCAGCAGAGAGCTCCGCTTCTCGACCTTCGCCGTCCCCACGATCCTCGGGGAGATCAAGCGTCACTTCCGCGACCGCACGTGGTCCGTGCGCGTGTCGCGGTCCATCCAGGAGCTCAACGCGAAGCTCACCAAGGCGGCCGATCGCCTGTCCACGAAGCTCGGGCGCTCGCCGACGATCGAGGAGCTCGCGCAGGCGACGGGCTCGACCGCCGAGCAGGTCCTCGAGGCGATGATGGGCGCCCAGGCCTACTCGACCGTGCCCCTCGAGGAGCCCGTGGGCGACGACGACGAGCCGGTGTCCAAGCTCGGGGTGTGGGACACGGGGTTCGACCGGGCCGAGGACCGCGTGGAGCTCGGGCGGGGAATGGAGGTGCTCGAGGACCGCGAGCGACGCATCGTCACCCTGCGCTTCTTCCACGGCCTGACCCAGCGCGAGATCGCCGACCAGGTGGGTATCTCGCAGATGCACGTCTCCCGGCTGCTGCGCCGTTCGCTCGAGCAGATGGGCGACGCGGTCGGGCGGGCCGACCCTCCCGCTCTCGCCTCGTGACGCCTC
>JBBSGJ010000139.1:0-6265 GCA_038254195.1 Solirubrobacterales bacterium | reverse complement strand
TGGTACACGTGGATCAGCCCGGACGATCACGGAGACCAACCGTTCCACTTCGCCGGCCTGCGCACCGTCCGGCGTCCGCGCCACGTCCGCGCCAAGCCGGCCGAGCGCGCCTACCGCGCGGTCGCGCGCCGGCTCGAGGGGTGCGCCAAGACGACGAACGCGAGGGTCTGCGAGTAGTCGAGCCGGGTTCCGAGACGCTCGGTCCCCTTGCGAGAGCGGCCAAGCCGCTCGCCGCCGCGGCGACCGCGACCATCAGATCGGCGGGCCGAAAGCCGTTGGGAGCTGGGCTCCTCAGAGCGCCGGCGGCGGACCGACGGCGTCTACGCCGTAGACGTCCTCGCGGGGTGCGAAGGCTGCGGGGTCGGGCTGGCGGGGCTCCGGTGGCTGCTCGCCCTTGACCACCTTCTCGCAGACCTCCGTGAAGAAACCGTCCACGCCGTAGCCCTCGGGTCCCTGCGGGCCCGCGGGCGAGTAGGTGATCAGGAGCTTGGCGCGCGCCGAGGTCACGTGGAAGGCGTGCGGCACGCCCATCGGTCCGAACGCGAAGTCGCCGGCGACCATGTCGATGCGCTCGTCGCCGACCCAGACCGTCATCTCCCCCTCGATCAGGTGGAAGGTCTCGTCGGTCTCGCGATGGGGGCCACGTTCGTGGTCGACGCGCTGTGCGCGTTTCGCCGGGAGCACCCGAACGTCGATGTCACGATCGCGGAGGGCATGCCCAGCGCGATGATCAAGCGCCTGCGCACCGGCGAGCTCGACCTGGCCGTGATCTGGGACCTGCCCGAGGCCGGCGACGACATGGGGATCGGCCTCGAGGTGCACCACCTCTTCGACGACCCGTGGGTGCTGGTGCTCACCCCCAACCACCCGCTGGCCGCCCGACAGCGTGTACGAGGGCGCGACCTCGCCGACGAGGACTGGCTGTTTCCCTCCTTCCTGCCGAACGGCCCGTCTGCCCGCACGCTGAACCGCTGGTGCGCCGCCGAGGGGTTCGAGCCGAGGATCGTCTTCCGCGTCAACGACTGCCAGATGACAAAGGCGATGGTGGCCGCCAACGAGGGCGTCTCCCTGATCCCCCGGATGATGCTCGACCCCCCACCGGCCGACGTGGTGGTAAAGCGACTGGAGGGCGAGGGGATCCACCGGCGCATCAGCGCAGTGCGGCTGCCAACGCGCTACCTGAGTCCGGCGACGAGCGCGTTCCTGGAAGCGACGAGGCAGGCCGCGAAGAGCCGAGAAGCACTTCAGCGGGCTTGAGCGAGGGGAGATTGCCTGTGACCACCGAAGGCTGTCGCTGTGTGAGCCAGGCCCGGTTCCACGGAGACCGGACTTCCCACCTCGGTGTCAGCACTCCTGTGCGTCGGGAGCGAGTGCCTCACGCACGGCTTCGGCCTCCGGGTGGGCGTGGGCGAGGCGTCGCCTTGCGCGCCCGGTCCGACCGCGGCGATGCGGATCTCCTTGGCCCTGGCGCGACCACCGCCCGTCTTCGCGCGCCCGCGCGCGATGCCCCGGCGTGCGCGACCTCCGCTCGCTCAACCACCGTGTGCGCTCAGGCTCCGACGTCTCGACGTCGGTGGCCTCACAACGCGGGTCGAGCAAGTGCGCTGGCATCTTCCCGGGAGACAGCCGCCGGGTGGGCGCGATCCGCCTGCTGTCCGTGCTGCGGTGGGGTAGAGTCGGCGCATGGAACGGGCGTGGGCACCACGGGCCGGTCCTGAGACAGAGCGTGCGCCCGATGCCGCGTCGCCCGGCCGGGCCACTCGCGCCCTGGAAGGTGCCGAGATTGCCGCTCTGTCGCGGAGTCGCCTCGGGCGCGCTCGCTCGGCGGCGTTGGCACGTTGTGTCGCGGCCCGCACGCCGCTGAGCAACCGCGCCGTGGCGCAGATCCTTCAACGCCAGGCCGGCTACGGCTTTGACTTCAGCGACGACCCGCTGAACGCCGGCGGGTTCGCCGAAAGCGACGCGACGATCAGGGTCAAGCCCGGGCCGATCCGCGCGACGCTGATCCGGCCGCGGTGGCAAGACCTCCTCGACGCGTTGCTGCCCGTCCGCAGCGGCCTACTGTTCCATATGCATCGCGACGCCATACTGACGAGCCTCTTCGGCGATGTCCTACAGGAGGTAGTGCGCTCCGTCGACGCCAGCCCGGAGGCGCGCGCGTTCGTCAAGGAGAAGGGCATGAGCGGCCTGATGGCCCTCGGCGAGACCAGCCCCGGCGACGGCAAGGTCGACGTGGACCGCGCCCGCCGCTGGCTCGCCGAGCACCCCGACCGCTACCTGCCGAACAACCGCACGGCGCTGAGCGCCCAGCGGCAGGCCTTCGTGCCACGCAGCGCGGGGACTACGCTCACCTTTGAGGAGGCGCTGAGGGAGGGTGCGGAAATCGTCAAGCCGGCGTTCGGCATGGCGGGCGGCCTCGCCCGTGGCATCGACGACCAGGACGGCTACGACGCGCGCGACTGGGAGGAAGACACCTCGCGCGAGCGCGTCGTGCGCGCCAGGGTCGAGCCGTGGCTGGCCTTCAGCGGCCTGCTCCTGAACCTTGGCAAGGACGTCCCGAAGGCGGGCGGCGGGACCACAAGGTGGTCCGCGGACTGCTTCGAGCACGTGCGTCTCCTGCGCACCTACGCCTTCTGGCGCACGCTCTCGCGCCACGAGTTCAACTCCCGCTTCTCGCCGCTCGAGCTCGGCTTCTTCGGAGCGTCGGGCCGGCAACTCGGCTTTAGCAAGGACATCATCCTCTCCTCCAAGCCCGGCGAGATGCCGTACACGTGGGTCGACCAGCCGATCATGGTCGGCGGTCAGCTCCAGATGGCGACCAAGAAGCCAGTCGGCAAGACTTGGGAGCAGGTGCTCGAGGATCTCCCGATCGGCTCGCACATCATCTGGACGAACGCCGACGCCTACAGGCAGTGCAGCAGGAGCCCCGGACTATCCTTCTGCGAGGCTTGGCGCAACGAGAACGCGACGAAGCTCGGCCCGAACCAGTACGCGGCCCACCCGTTCGGCGTCGTCGACGAGCAGACGATCAAGATGGAGATGGCCAAGGCCGTCGTCGGCGACCACGTCCCGCCCAGATACATCGAGAAGAACATCTACATCTCGGCCGCCACCCCGCCCGCGTCCGCGCCGTGAGGCCACCGCCGCAGCATCGCAGCGCGTAGGCGGGATCGCACTATCCGGAGTTCGGGATCCTGGTTTCGGCGCGAACCGATAAACGCGGGGGACGCAAAGCAAGTAACCACGATGCAACCTCCGCTCGCTCCCCCGGACGACCTGGAGGAGCCCGAGTCGCCTGTCGGCAAGCGCCGCTCTCGATGGCTCGGTTGCGTGAGGTGGTGATCAGCCAGGTGCTTGGGTGGGCGGGGGCCCCCTCGCGACGAGCAGCTCGACCCGGCTGGCGTCGAGCGCGGTCTCGTTTGGGGGCCGGCTCGCGCTGGCCACGTCAGGGTCGGCGATGGGTTCAACCGTCCCGCTTGGCCTCCGATAGCGCCCCGTCGGCCTGCTCGAAGATGCGCTCGCGTTGGAACCGCTCCACGGAGCCCCGCGCGGGGGCAGGAACCGCGAGGCCGGTGAGCAGGGCGTCGACCGCGCCCGCCGTCCTCTCCCACGTCAAGGTGCCGGCGCGCCGGCGACCGGCGGCGGTCAGGCTCCCGCGCAGCTCCTCGTCGGCCACGGCGCGGCCGAGCGCGGCGGCGAACCCCTCCTCGTCGTGGGGATCGACGAGGAGCGCGGCGTCCCCGCAGGTCTCGGGCAGCGCGCCCGCCGCGGCGGCGACGACGGGCACGCCGGCGGCCATGGCCTCGAGGCAGGGCAGGCCGAAGCCCTCGTACAGGGAGGGCAGCACGAACGCGCGCGCGCCGGCGTAGAGCCCGGGCAGGAGCTCGTCGGGCACAGGTCCCAGGAAGCGGACCTCCCCGCCCGCTCCGCCCGGGCGGAACTGGGGGCGGTAGCCACCGGCGGCCACGAGCTCGAGGCCGTCCCGGTCGAGCTCCCGCGCGGCTCGCCCGAGCGCTCCGAGGTTCTTGCGCGCGATCCTGCTGCCCACGGTGAGCACGTAGGGCCCGGGAAGGTCGAGCGCCCGGCGAGCCGGCTCGGGGTCGGCGGAGGGCGAGAAGCGCTCCCCCACCCCCAGCGGGATGACCGTGATCCGCGCCGGATCGGCGCCGAGCAGGGAGACGAGCTCCCCCCGCGAGAAGCTCGAGACGGTGATCACGGCGAGCGCCCGGCGGGCGAGCGCGGGCATCGCCAGCCGCTGCCACCGGGCGTACGAGCGCGAGTACCACCCGGGACAGCGCAGCGCCGCGGCGTCGGAGATGAGCACGACGTTGCGCGGCCAGGCGAGCGGGGCGAGGTGGGCGGGCGAGAAGATGAGCGGCGCCCGCCGGGTGGCCGCCCAGGCGGGCAGGAGCGCCTGCTCCCACGCGTGCCCGGCGCGGTGGCTGAGGATCGCCGGCGGGCGGACGACGCGGTAGGCGCCGGGGCGGCGGGCCGGGAGCCGGGCCGCGAGCTCGCGCGTGAGGCGCTCGACGCCCCCGAGCTCGGGCCGCGACGCCGCGCGCGCGTTGACGAGGACCGGCCCGCGCGGCGCGCTCACCGCGGCACGAGCACGTCGTAGGCGCCGAAGCGCTGCAGGAGTCGGTACTCCGCGCCCAGGAGGTCGTCGAGGGCGTGGTCGCCCGTGGAGCGCCCGCGTCGGTTGGGCTCGCGACGCTCCGAGAGGAGGTCGGTCCAGCGCACGACGACCCGCGGGCGCAGGCGAGCGAGGGTGGCCACCAGGCGGGCCTGGTCGGCGGGACGGGCCTGGAGGGAGAAGTCCTCCCGCAGCGGGTTGGGTCGCCGGGTCAGGAAGTAGAGGAGCGGGTCGGCGAAGGCCACGAGATCCGAGCGGCGCGGGGCCACGTAGATCGGCTCACCGGGCGGCACGCGGGCGTCGACCACCTCGACTAGGCGGGGCAGCGCGCGCGCCTCGGCGGGCGGGACCTCGATCCCCCGGGCCACCGCCAGATCGACGGCCTCCAGGCGCGGCGGGTGGACGAGGGCGGCGAGGCGGTCGGCCGCTCCGGCGCCGAGCAGGAGCAGGAACGCCGCGGCGAGCACGCCCCCGAAGACCCGCGAGGACGCGCGCCACAGCCGCCAGGCCAGCGCGGGGAGCAGCGCCACGGCCACGACCACGACCGGCTGGGCGTGGAACTCGTCGGCGCGTGAGCGCTCGTAGAGGGCGAGCGCGGCACCGAGCACGAGGAGCCCGAGCGCGCTCGGGACGAAGCCCGCGAAGGCCGACCGGCGGCGCGCGAGCGCCACGGCACCGACCCCGAGCCCGGCGAGCGAGGCGAGCGGGACGTAGAAGCTCGCGAGGTCCTTGAGGTCGTGGGCCAGCGCCCCCGGCGGCCAGCCGCGGAGCGACCCGCCGTAGGACCACGGGAAGGGCAGCGACCACCACGCCCCGTCGCGGGCCGAGTTGCCCACGAGCTCCTGCCCCAGGCGCGGAAGCCCGGCGGACATCGCGAAGGGGATGTACAGCGCCACCACGACGCCGACGGCGCTCGCTCCGAGCCCCCCGAGGGCCCGTCCCCGCGCCGGCCCGGCCCGGGTCGCGAGCGCGGCACCGGCGGCGAGCAGCGCGAAGGCGCCGAAGTCCGGGCGCCACCACGCGGCCAGGGCGACCAGGAGCCCGGCGGCCGCGCCCCGTCGCGCCGAGGGCGCCCGACCGCCCGTGACCACGAGCAGCGCTCCGAGCGCGAGCGCCAGGGCCGGGGCCGAGGGGCTGGCGCTCGTCGGCTGGGCGATCGCGGCGGCGGCCGCGAGCCATCCGAGCCCGGCGACCCACGCCGGCGCCGCGCGGCGCACGAGCACGAAGGCGGCGAGGGCGACAACCGCGTCGACGAGCACGCGCACGATCCGCCACCCCAGGACCGAGGGCCCGAAGGCCTGGAAGAGCCCGGCCAGCAGGTACGGCTGGCCGGGGCCGTAGGCGAGGCGGAAGTCCCGGTAGGGCGCCTGGCCGCCGGCCAGGCGCTGGGCGGCCTGCATCATCACGCCCTCGTCCAGGGGGTCGAGGCGACGTGGCAGCGAGAACCCGGAGATCGCCGCACCACCGAGGACGAGGAGGACGAGCCCGCCGCTCAGGGCGAGGCGACGCGCCGCGGGCTGCCGGGCGGCATGGGCCGGGTCGCGGGCGGGCTCGCGGGCGGCGAGTGCCCGGCTCACGGCGCCGCGGGCCCGGGCGGCACGGGGACGACCGACGCGGCGGCGAGAGGCACCG
>JBBSGJ010000138.1:0-6325 GCA_038254195.1 Solirubrobacterales bacterium | reverse complement strand
GCAAGCTCGGGGCCATCGCCGGCATCCGGACGCTTCTCAACTACTTCCTCGCCCAGGATCTCGCCCGGGCCGACGCGTCGGGCCGCGGTGGCCTGCACCCGACGGCGCCGCCGCCCACCGCGTGAGGGAGGCGTAGGGCGCGGTGGGCTGCTCGGGCGGCGGCGGCGTCACTCCGCGGACTTCAGCAGGTAGGGCCGGACGAAGGGGTCGAGATCGCCACCCAGGACGCGGTTGGCATCGCCCACCTCGACATCCGTGCGGTGGTCCTTGACGAGCGTGTAGGGGTGCAGGACGTAGGAGCGGATCTGCGAGCCGAAGTTCACGTCCTGGGCCTCGCCGCGCTCGCGGGCGATCTCCTCGCGGCGCCGGCGCTCCTCGAGCTCGGCGAGCTTGGAGCGCAGCATCCCCATGGCCATCGCCCGGTTCTGGGTCTGGGAGCGCTCGTTCTGGCACTGGACGACGATCCCCGACGGACGATGGGTGATCCGTACGGCCGAGTCGGTCTTGTTCACGTGCTGCCCGCCGGCGCCCGAGGAGCGGTACGTGTCGATCTGAAGGTCGTCGGCGTCGATCCCGACCTCCTCGGAGTCCGCGACCACGGGCGACACCTCGACCCCCGCGAAGGACGTCTGACGGCGGTTGGCCGAGTCGAAGGGGCTCAGCCGCACGAGCCGGTGCACGCCCTTCTCCGCGGAGTAGAGGCCGTAGGCGTTCTCGCCCGCGACGCGGAAGGAGCCGGACTTGATGCCGGCCTCCTCCCCCGCGGAGGCCTCGAGGAGCTCGGTGGAGAAGCCGCGGCGCTCGGCCCAGCGCATCTCCATGCGCAGGACCATCTCCGCCCAGTCCTGGGCGTCGGTGCCGCCGGCGCCCGCGTTCACGGTGACGAGGGCGTCGCCCGCGTCGTAGCGCCCCGCGAAAAGCCGCTGCTCCTCGAGGCGCTCGAGGCGGGCCTCGATGTCGGCGAGCTGGACGCCGAGCTCGGCGGCCATCTCCGGATCCTCCTCGGCGAGCTCGGCGAGCTCGGGAAGGTCCCCGGCGTTGCGCTCGAGGGCGCGGTACTCCGTCAGGCGGCGGGTGAGGCGGGCGTGCTCGGCCGAGGTGCGCGCCGCCGTTTCGGGGTCGTCCCAGAATCCCGGCGCCTGCATCCCGCCCTCGAGCTCGCCCGCACGGGCCTCCAGGGCAGCGGGGTCAAAGGTAGTCCGCGAGCAGCTTGAGCTGGTCGCGGATCGCCGCGAGCCGCTCCGGGGCGGGCTGGGGGGGAGCGTCGTCGGCCATGGAGTGAGAGGCTATCCCCCAACCACCGCGAGCGAGGGGACGGCTTCGTTCGCCGTGCGGCGGCGACTCTTCGCAGAGAGCGAGCGATGATCGAGAACGAGTACAGCATCACGGGGACTTCGACCTCGTCGATTGCCAGGTCGCGGTGACGACATTCGGGGAGCTCAACGCGGCCCGCGACAACGCAATCTTCGCGTCGACTTGGTACTCGGGTAACCGTCAGATCTTCCGCGAGGCCTACATCGACCCCGCCCACGCGCTCGACGGATCCATGACTGTGAAGTAGGGCTCCATGAGCGCGTCTGGAAGGCCTCCAGATGGTCTCGTTGAGGGCCTCGGCGAACTGGAAGCCGTGCGGCGTGTTCTGCTCGCGACGGCGTGGAAATGGCAGCGCGGCGACGTCATCCGGCACACCGGAGGACCTGGCCGCGGCGCTCGACCAGCACCTCGGGAGCTCCTCGGCACGCCGGTCTGAGAACGTGGAGATCGGGGCGGTACGGCCGCGCCGGACCTAGTAGCCGTCGTCGTCGCCGCCACCAGCGGGCGGCCCGGGCCCGAGGATCACCCCGAGCGTTCCCCGCCGTGGCGGCCGTCCGCCGAGCCCGACGGACCGGGGGCCGCCTCCGCCGTCACGGGAATCGGGCTGCGGGGGGACTGGTCCACCGGAGCCTGGGCCTGGGCCTGGGCCCAAGCCCGAGGAGCCGGGCCCCGAGTGGTCCCCGCCGTCCGGTAGCCCGCCGCTCGGCCCGTCACCGCCCGGGCCGGGCCCCGAGGAGCCGGCCCGGGTGCCGTCCCGCCCGTCGCCCGGGCCGCCGTCCCGCGGGCCGGACCCGCCAGGTCCCGGTCCGGAGGAATCGCCCTCCCCGCCCGGGTCGGTCCGACCCGAGGAGCTCTCGTGCGAAGGGATGAGCTGACCTCCATCCGCGGCGCTCGTCCGACGGCGCCCACCTTCGGCCTTCGCCGTCCGGCGAGAGGGGGGCGTCCGGGGCGCGATGGCCGGGGGCGCCGAGGCGGCGGAGTAGCGCTCCGAGAGGTCGCTCGAACGGGGCGTGGTCGTAGCCGCTGCAGCCCGCGGGGCGGGGCGCTGCGTAACTCCGTGGTCACGGACCTCGGCCACGCCCGTGGCCACGGCGCCCGAGGCGATGACCACCGTCGAGATCTTCACAAGCGCGCCCGTACTCGCGGCGGGCGCGAGGACGTCGCCGAGGCGGGACACCAGCCCGTCGTTTCCCATCGACCGGGCGGCCCAGGCCGCCAGCGGGGTGGGGGTGAGCACGGTCACCGCGGTGCGCAGCGAGGAGCGGGCGCGGTGGACGAGCTGGCGGACGGCGCCCTCGCTGAGGCCGAGCGAGCCCGCGATCTCCTCCCGCGAGCGGCCCTCCCACTCCGTCTGCACGATCGCCGCGCGCTGGCGCTCGGGCAGCGCGGCCATGCCCACGAGGAGCGCGTCGAGGTCGAGGCGCCCCTCCACCTCGGCGTCCGCGGTGCGACCCCCCGCCCACTCGGGGTCGAGCGGCTCGGCGTCCGCGCCCGCCCCCGCGACGCCCTTCCACGCCGCGTGGCGGACGATCTGGTGCAGCCAGGCGCGCGGGTGCTCGACCCGCGCGCCGCGAGCCAGGGCCGACCAGGCCTGGAGGAGCCCCTGCTGCACCGCGTCCTCCGCACGACCCTCGCCCACCTCTCGGCGGGCAAGGGCCAGCAGGGTGCACCGGTGGCGCTCGACGAGGAGCGTGAACGCCCGCTCGCGGCCCTCGCGGGCGAGGGCCACGAGCCGCTCGTCGGACTGGCTCCGGAGCAGGGCGTCGGAGAGCCAGGGGCTCACGGGGCGATCAGCCCTCGCCGCCGCCGGAGCCGGAGCCGGAGCCCGACGAGTCACCGTCGTCCCCGTCGTCACCGTCGTCACCGTGACCGTGGTGCCCGCCGTCGTCGCCGTGATCGCCGTCGTCGCCGTGCTCACCGTGATCGCCGGGACCGGAGTCGTCCCCTTCGTCGTCGCCGGCGTTGGCCGTGTCGTCGATCGTCACGAGCACGAGTCCCGCGTCCCCCTGCGCGACGGAGATCGAGATGTCCTCGCCGAGCGTCAGCGCGGAGATGTCGATCGTGCTCGGAACGCTCACCGTCAGCGTGCCGGTCCCGTCGGGATCCGTGATCGTCAGGGTGCCCGCGGTCGCGTCGATCGCGGTCAGCGTGCCCTCGATGGAGAAGCCCGCGGCGCCCGTGGTGGTGGGCGTGGTGTCATCCGAGGTGAGATCGCCGCTGGGATCGATGGTGACCCGCACGACGACGCGCGAGCCCGTGCGGGCGGAGACGCGCTTCTGCGTGCGGACGCTGAGCTGCGCCCCGTCGGCGACCACCGCGAACGAGCGGCGACTGCGGAAGCCCACCGTCCCGCGGATGCGCGCCGTCCGCCGGACGCCGCCGGTGCGGACCCGGGTCGCCCGGTAGGAGCCGTCGGCGAGACGGCGGACCCGGACGGTCACCGCGTGACGCGTGCGCGGCGTGCGGTTCGCGTGGACCAGGGACAGGCGCCCGGCCGGGTTGGCGACCACGAAGGCCTTGCTCGAGCGCTTGACGACGGTGCCGTGCAGCGTCGAGGCCGCCGAGGCGCCCGACGGCACGAGCAGGGCGGCCCCGAGGGCCGCCGCGGGCACCGCTCGCCGGAGGCGAGTGGTCGAAATGAGGCGTGATGTTCTCATGCCTCTGGAGAGCGGCCTAGCCGGAAAAGGTCACGCGCCGTGACACTTCTTGTACTTCTTGCCGCTTCCGCACCAGCAGGGGTCGTTGCGGCCGATGGTCTCCGTGTCGTCGAGGACGCGCTGCTGGACGGGGATCGCGGCCGGAATTTCGTCGAGCTCTCCGTCGCCCACGTCGAGCGCAACATCATCCGGGGACGCCCCGCTCGCCGCCAGCGCCATCGCCGCCCGCGGGTCGAACCCCTGGCCGCCGGAGTAGGACACCCGCCCGGCCTGCGTCGCCGACCCCGGGCCCGGACGCGGCGGCGGGGCGACCGGCACCCCGGCGCCGTCGCCGCCCTCAAGCTCGATCTCGGCGTGGTAGATCATCCGCGCGAAGTCGGTCCAGATCGAGTTCATGAGGTCCTGGAACAGCGTGTAGGCCTCGTTCTTGTAGGCCACAAGCGGCTCGATCTGGGCGAACCCGCGGAGGTGGATGCCCTCGCGCAGGTAGTCCATGTCGTAGAGATGCTCGCGCCAGCGGCTGTCGATCGTGTCGAGCAGGATGAAGCGCTCGAGCGCCCGCATGAGCTCCTCGCCGAGCTCGGTCTCGCGTTGGTCGTAGAGCGCCAGCGCGTCCGCCGCCAACCGCTGGGTCAGCTCCTCGCGATTGATCTCGTCGGCTTCGAGATCCTCGGCGCCGAACGTGGCGGGCCACGTCTCGTCGACCTGCACCCACAGCCCGTCGAGGTCCCACTCCTCCAGATAGTCCGACCCGCAGTACTCCGCGACGAGCCGCTCGACGAGGTTGCCGACCTCCTCGCGCGCAGTCGCGCTCATGTCGCGGCCCTCGAGGATGTCGTCGCGGTACTCGTAGACGACGCGGCGCTGCTCGTTCATCACGTCGTCGTACTCGAGGACCCGCTTGCGGATGAGGAAGTTCTGCTCCTCCACGCGCCGCTGCGCCTTCTCGATCTGCTTCGAGAGCATCTTCGCCTCGATGGGCTCCTCGTTGCCCTCGTCGTCGACGGAGCCGAGGCGGTCGAGGATCTTGTAGATCCGATCGCCGGCGAACAGGCGCACGAGATCGTCCTCGGCCGAGAGGAAGAAGCGCGACTCGCCCGGGTCTCCCTGGCGGCCGGACCGGCCGCGGAGCTGGTTGTCGATGCGGCGCGACTCGTGGCGCTCGGTCCCGCAGATGAACAGGCCGCCGGCCGCCAACACGAGCTCGCGGGCCTCCGCGACGCGACGCTCGATCTCGGGAGTGACCTTCTCCACGTGCTCGTCGAAGTCCTCGTCGCCGGGCTCCGAGCCGAGCTTGGCGACCTCGAGGTGGGCGAGGTGCTCGGGGTTGCCGCCGAGCTTGATGTCCACGCCGCGCCCGGCCATGTTCGTGGCGATGGTCACGGCGCCGGGGCGGCCGGCCTCGGCGATGACGTCGCCCTCGCGCTCGGCGTGCTCGGGCTTGGCGTTGAGCACCGCGTGCGGGATCCCCTTCGCCGCGAGCTTGCTCCCGAGCAGCTCGGAGACCTCGACCGAGATCGTCCCCACGAGGACGGGCTGCCGGCGCTCGTGGCGGGCCTCGATCTCGCGCAGCACCGCCGACCACGTCCCGTCCCGCGTCTTGTAGACCTGGTCGTTCTGGTCGGCGCGGATCATGGGCTGGTTCGTGGGGACCTCGACGACCGGCAGCTCGTAGATCTTCATGAACTCGGTGGCCTCGGTGAGGGCGGTCCCGGTCATCCCCGCGAGCTTGTCGTACATCCGGAAGTAGTTCTGCAGGGTGATCGTCGCGAGGGTCTGGTTCTCCTCCTGGACGCGCACCCCCTCCTTGGCCTCGACGGCCTGGTGGAGCCCCTCGCTCCAGCGCCGGCCGTCGAGGATGCGGCCCGTGAACTCGTCGATGATCTTCACCTCGCCGTCGACCACCGCGTAGTCGACGTCGCGCTTGTAGAGCGACTCGCCCTTGAGCGCCTGGTTGAGGTGGTTGACGAGGTGGCCGTTGTCGGCGCGGTAGAGGTGATCGATGCCCAGGAAGCGCTCGGCCCTGGAGACTCCGCGCTCGGTCACCGCGACGGTCTTGTGCTTCTCGTCGAACTCGTAGTCGAAGTCGGCGACGAACTCCTTCTTCCCGCGCGGGTCGAGCCCCTCGGGGCGCTTGCCCGCGGTCATCTGGCGAGCGAGCTTGGCGAACTTCACGTAGAAGTCGGCGGCCTGCTCGGGAGCGCCGGAGATGATGAGCGGCGTCCGCGCCTCGTCGATGAGGATGTTGTCGACCTCGTCGACGATCCCGAAGTTGTGGGTGGCCAGGGGCTTGCCGTCCTCGGTGATCCGGCCGCCGTGCTGCACCTTCTCCTCGAGCGACTGGGCCATGTTGT
>JBBSGJ010000137.1:0-6330 GCA_038254195.1 Solirubrobacterales bacterium | reverse complement strand
CCGCCCGAGCCGCCGCGGGCCACCACGACGCGCTGACCCGGCGCCACGAGGTCCCACGTCGTCCCGTCCGCGAGGGTCGCGACCGTCCCCGGCGGGACCCGCACCACGAGCTCCTCGCCGTTGGCCCCGTGGCGTTGGGCGCCCTGGCCGTGCGCGCCACGTCGCGCCTTGAAGTGCGCTCTGCGCCGGAACGGGGCAAGATCGCGGAGGGTGTCGTCGGCCTCGAGCACGACGTCGCCGCCACGACCGCCGTCCCCCCCGTCGGGGCCGCCCTTGGGGACGTGGGCCTCCCGCCGGAAGGAGAGGCACCCGTCCCCTCCGCCGCCGGCCGAGACGTGGATCTTCGCGTGGTCCGTAAGCATCGTCCGTTCCCATCGAAGCCTAAGGAGCCCACCATCCCCTGCCCGACGACCCCGTCTTCCTCATCACCGGCGCCTCGAGCGGCATCGGCGCGGCGACCGCCCGGCACGCCGCGCAGGCCGGCTACCGCCTCGTCCTCGCGGCCCGCTCCGAGGACAAGCTCGCGGGTCTCGCCGCCGAGCTCGGCGGCGACGAGCGCGCCCTCGCCGTCGCCTGCGACGTCACCGACTTCGGCCAGCAGGAGGCGCTGGTCCAGCGCGCCCGCGACGCCTTCGGGCGGATCGATGTCGCCTTCGCCAACGCGGGCTTCGGCGGGCCCCGGGGCTTCGAGAAGGGCGATCCGGAGGAGTGGCGCCAGATGGTCCTGACCAACGTCCTCGGCGCGGCCTACACGATCCGCGCGGCCGCCCCCGCCCTGCGGGAGTCCCGGGGCCACCTGCTGCTCACGGGCTCCGTCGCCGGCCGTCGCGCGCTGCCGGGCTCGCTCTACTCGGCCACGAAGTGGGCGGTGACGGGGATGGGCGAGTCCGCCCGGCAGGACTTCAACGGGACGGGCGTGCGCGTCACGCTCATCGAGCCGGGGATGGTCGACACGCCGTTCTTCGACGACAAGCCGACCGACGCGCTCGCAGCCGACGACATCGCCCGCGCGGTGCTCTACGCGGTCTCCCAGCCGCCCCACGTCGACGTCAACGAGGTGCTCATCCGGCCCGTGGCCCAGGAGGGGTAGAACAGACGCATGAACATCTCCGCCCGCTACTCGGCGGGAGCGATGGAGATGACGCGTCCGCGCCAGCCCTGCGAGAACACCACGGTGCCCGCGGCGCGGGCGTAGATCGTGTCGTCGCGGCCGATTCCGGCGCCCTCGCCGGGCTTGAAGCGCGTGCCGCGCTGGCGCACGATGATCTCGCCGCCCGTCACCGTCTGGCCCGCGAAGACCTTGACGCCGAGGCGCTGGGCGTTGGAGTCGCGGCCGTTGCGCGAGGAGCCGAGCCCCTTCTTGTGAGCCATCTAGCTCTCACCCCCGGAGCCCGCGGAGCCAAGCGACGTGATCCGTATCCGGGTCAGATCCTGGCGGTGACCGGTGCGACGCTTGTAGCCGCGCTTGGGCTTGAACTTCACGACGCGGAGCTTCGGGCCACGCTCGTGCCCGACGACCTCGGCCTGCACGGCCCCGCCGTCCGCCGGCCCCTGGTCGCCGACGGAGAGGAGCGTCTGGACGTCGGCCGCCTCCCCCACGTCCACGCGCAGCCGCTCGACGAGGAGGGTCTGCCCCTCCTCGACGCGGTACTGCTTGCCGCCGGTCTTGATGATCGCGTAGGTCATGCCGTCGCACGCGAACGGCGCCGCCCGCCTCTGCGGCCACGGCGCCGTGCTTCGGGCGAGTCTACCGAGTCCGCCCCGTCCTCCGCCTCCCCTCCGACGAGCGTGGCGACCGCCGCCGTGCGCCCCACCTCGTCGATCCGCACGAGCTTCTTGTCGCCCACGAACCGGCCCCCACCGGTCACCGAGACGATGTAGCCGTCGATCTTCGCCACCGCGTCGTCGGCCTCGTACATGTGGGGCTCGACGATGTGCACGAGCACCTCGTCGCCGGCCGCGAAGGGCAGCGCGCGCTGGGCGATCTCCTCCCGCGTGCCCTGCCCGGTGATGTTCACGTGCTCGAGCGGCAGGCCCTCGGAGCCCTCGAAGTAGACGTCGATTCCAGTCGCGTCCTCGAGGTGGCGCAACACGCGGGCCCCGTCGCGGGTCAGTTCAGCCGAAACCCGCGGGTTGACCTGGACGAGCACGGCCTCGACGCCCTTGCGGGAGGCCAGCTCGTCGCGCAGCCACCGCTCGAGCTCGATGGCGATCGTCTCCGTCGACTTGATCACGCCCTCGCCGTCGCAGGTGGGACAGGGATCGGTCATGATCTCCCGGACCCCCTCGGTGACGTTCTGACGGGTCATCTCGACCAGGCCGAGCGGCGAGATCTCGACCACGAACGTCTTCGTGCGGTCCTCGTCCAGGGCCTTGCGCAGGGTCTTGAGGACCGCGTCCCGGTTCCGCCCTCGGGCCATGTCGATGAAGTCGATGACGATGATCCCGCCGATGTCGCGCAGGCGCAGCTGGCGCACGACCTCCTCCGCGGCCTCGATGTTCACCTTCGTGATCGTGTCCTCCAGGCGCGCGCCCTTCCCGCGCCCGCCCGTGAACGAGCCCGTGTTCACGTCGATGACCGTCAGGGCCTCGGCGTAGTCGATGATGAGATAGCCGCCGCTGCTGAGGTCCACGCGGCGCGAGAGCACCTTGACGAGCTCGGCGTCGATCCCGAAGCGCTCGAAGAGCGGCTCGGGCTCCTCCCAGAGCTCGATCCGGTCGACCAGCTCGGGGCCCGTGCGGGTGAAGAACGAGGTGAGCCGGTGGTGCTGGAGCGGGTCGTCGACGATCGCCCGCTCGAAGTGCGCGGAGAAGATGTCACGCACCACCCGCACGGGCAGGTCGGCCTCCTGGAAGACCAGGGCCGGCGCCGCGTCGGCCTCCGCGCGCTTGGCGAGGACATCGTTGAGCTTGAACAGGTACTGCAGCTCGCGCTCGAAGTCCGCCCGCACCGCCCCCGCGGCCGCGGTGCGGACGATCGCGCCGCCCTTGCGGAGGTCGAGTCCCTTGATCTCCTTGCGCAGGCGCTCGCGCTCGGAGTCGTCGAGCCGGCGCGAGACGCCGAGGCCCTCGCCCTGGGGCGAGTACACGAGGTAGCGCCCGGGGATCGACAGCTCCATCGTGAGCCGCGCTCCCTTGGTCTTCAGCGGGTCCTTCTTGACCTGGACGACGACCTCCTGGCCCGGCTTGAGCAGCTCGGTGATGCGCTGGCCCTTCGAGGAGTCCCGCCCGCGGCTGGCCACCTCGATCCCCGGCAGGACGATGTCGTCGACGTGGAGGAAGCCGTTCTTGTCCAGGCCGAAGTCGACGAAGGCGGCCTCCAGGCCGCCGAGGACGTTGTCGACGCGGCCCAGGTAGATGTTGCCCACGATGGAGCGGCCGCCGCGGCGCTCGAGATAGAGCTCGGCGACCGAGAAGCCGGCGGTCGGGGTCTTGGTGCGGCGCCTACGCCGGCCGGTGGCGGAGTGGGTGGCGCCGGGATCTCCCGGCGCCTCGAGCGTGGCGACCCGGGTCTCCCCCCGGTCGACGCTGACGAGAACTTGCTTTCTCAAGAGAGGTCATCCCTTTCATAGGACGGGGCCCCGGCTCTTCTGTGCGGCGGCGATACGCGCCTGCACGTGTATGGATTGGAGCAGTCCGAGGCACATGAACGTGGTGAGCATCGACGAGCCGCCGAAGCTCATGAGCGGCAACGGGACGCCCGTGATCGGCGCGATGCCGATGGTCATCCCGACGTTGACGAAGACCTGGAACATCAGCATCGCGAGGATGCCGCCGGCCACGAGCGCGCCGAACAGGTTCTTGGCCATGGTGAGGATCCTCAACGCGCGCCATATCAGCAGGGCGAAGAGGGAGAGAACGATCGCGGCGCCGGCGAACCCGTAGGTCTCGCCCACGACCGCGAACACGAAGTCGGTGTGGTGCTCGGGCAGGAAGTTGCCCGATGTCTGGGTCGCGTGCGCCACGCCGCGGCCGGTCTTGCCGCCGGCGCCCATCGCGATCCGCGACTGGTTGATCTGGTAGGTCTGGTCGGCCGGGTCGTGGCTCGGGTTCAGGAAGCCCGTGAGGCGCTGGACCTGGTAGGGCTTGAGGGGATGGACGCCCACCGCCGGCGCCGCGACGAGCACGAGCGCGGCGACGGTCACCACGAGCGTCACCAGCGCGGCGAGGTGCTTCCACGGGACTCCGACGACGAAGAGGATCCCCGCGCAGGCGGCCAGGTAGACCATCCCCGTGCCCAGGTCGGGCTGGGCGACCACGAGCAGCGCCGGCAGGAGCGCGAGCAGCACGAGGCGCACGGTCAGCCGGGTCTCGCCCAGGCGGCGGATGCCGTCGGTGGCGAAGGCGGCGAGCGCCACGATGAGCAGCACCTTGCCGAGCTCGGAGGGCTGGACCCGGAAGAACGGGAGGTCGATCCAGCGCTTGGCCCCGCGCGTGGCCCCGGCGACGCCGAGGACGAGGAGGTTCGACCCCACCAGCAGGCCGAAGATCGCCACCTTGAAGTCGCGCAGGCGCGAGTAGTCCAGCCGCGTGAGGATCGCGGCGAGCACGAGCCCCACCCCCGCGTAGATCGCCTGACGCAGGACGTAGAAGTCCGGAGCGCCGGGGACGTCGTTCCGCGTCGCCCCGCGGATCGTGACGAGCGAGCACGCCACGAGGCCGAACGTGCCGAGCAGCAGCAGCCAGTCGATCCCGAGCCGGGGGACGCTGCGCGCACGCGCGGCGTCGCGGAGGGAGCGGGGGATGGCGGTGGCGCTCAAATCAGCGGGTCGTGGAGGAGCCACGCACGAGTTGAGCCTTCACGTGGAACCAGTGCGAGAGTATGAGGCGTGCGGCGGGCGCCGCGGCCTGCGCCCCGAACCCGCCCTTCTCGATGGTCACCGCGACGAGGATCGGGCGCTGGGGATCGGGGACGTAGCAGACGTACCAGGACTGGTCGGCCTGGCCCGGGCGCTCGGCCGTCCCCGTCTTGCCGTAGACCGCCCGCGGGAAGCCGGCGAAGACGTCGGCCGACGTGCCCCCGGGGGAGCCCGCCGCGGCCTTCAGGCCGTCGAGGATCGCCGAACGGGTTGTCTCCGAGATGGGGATCCGCCGCGCGGGCCGCGGCTCGATGCGCTGGAGCACCTTCCCGAGCGTGTCCTCGACCTGGAGGCCGATGTGGGGCCGCACCACGCGCCCGCCGTTGGCCAGCGCGGAGTACGCGACGGCCATCTGGAGCGGGGAGGCGAGGACGTCGCCCTGGCCGACGGCGGTGTTCACGTTGTCGCCGATGGACCACGGGCGCAGGTCGGAGAGGCCGCAGGTCGGGATCCGGCGGCGCTTCTCGCAGCGCTTCTCCTCCGCGTTGCGGTTCGCCCGCCACGCCGGGGAGGGCAGGGTCCCCGGGGCGTCGCCGGGAAGGTCGATCCCCGTCGGGCGGCCGATCCCGTAGCGACGGGCCCAGGTCTGGAGCGGGCCGCCGGCGGGGCGGGGCGAGTTCATCTGCGCGCCGAGGGTGTAGAAGAACACGTCGGAGGACACCTGGATGGCGCGCCGCAGGGAGACGGGGCCGTTCGCCGCGCCCCCCGCGTTCTGGAAGCGGATGCGCCCGATCGTGACCGAGCCCGAGTCGTTGATCACCGTGTCCGGGGTGATCGTGCCGCTCTCCACCGCCGCCGTGGCGGTGATCAGCTTGAACGTCGAGCCCGTGGGATAGGCCCCCGAGGTCGCGCGGTTGACCTGGGGGTAGTTTGCGGCCTGACCGAACAGGGCGTCGTAGCGATGCTTGGTGATCGGCTTCGCGAACACGTTGGGGTCGAAGGTCGGGTTGGAGCCGAGCGCCAGGACCTCGCCGTTGCGCGGGTCCAGGGCGACGAACGCGGCCCCGTTGAGCGAGGACGGGTTGACCGTGGCCAGGGCGCGCTGCCCCGCGCGCTGGAGGCCGAGGTCGAGCGACAGGCGCAGGGTGCGGCCCTGCTCGGAGGCGCGGCGGCGCAGGAAGCGCTTGGCGTTGCCCAGCGCGTCGACGGCGATCCGCTCGAAGCCGTTCTGGCCGCGCAGGTAGCGGTCGTAGGCGTACTCGATCCCGCCCTGGCCGACGACGGTCCCCTGGGGCACGCCCCTGAAGTGCTTCCACTTCAGCTCGGCCTGCGAGATCTGTCCCACCGTCCCGAACACCTGCGCGGCGAGCCCCCGGTAGGGGTAGCGGCGCAGGTAGGACGGCTCGGCGGTGATCCCGGGGAACTCGGGCGTGTGCTCGTACAGGTAGGAGAACTGCGCGCGCGTGGCGTCGGGCTCGAGCACGACATTGGAGAAGGGCAGCGCGTAGTGCTGGCGCTCGACCGCGCACTG
>JBBSGJ010000136.1:0-6365 GCA_038254195.1 Solirubrobacterales bacterium | reverse complement strand
GCCTCGCGGATCTTGCGGCCGAGCGACTCGCCGCGCTCGTCGAGCTCGACCCGCAGGCCGGCGGCGCGCAGCGTCTCGCGCACCTCCGCCCCGTAGGCGACGTGGCGGTCGGCGATGGGCAGGACGACGGCCTGGACGGGCACGAGCCACAGGGGGAACTCGCCCGCGTAGTGCTCGGTGAGGATCCCGATGAAGCGCTCGAAGGAGCCCAGCAGCGCGCGGTGGATCATCACCGGCTGGTGCTCGGCGTCGTCGGCCCCGGTGTAGGTGAGCCCGAAGCGCTCGGGCATCTGGTAGTCGAGCTGGACCGTCCCGAGCTGCCAGGAGCGGCCGAGCGAGTCGCGCATGTGGAGGTCGATCTTCGGCCCGTAGAACGTGCCCTCCCCCACCCCGAGCGAGTACTCCATCCCCCGGCGCTCGAGCGCGGCGGCGAGGGCGCCCTCGGCGCGGTCCCACATCTCGTCGGAGCCCAGCCGCTGCTCGGGCCGGGTGGAGAGCTCGAAGCGCGGCTCGAGCCCGAACAGCTCGTAGATGGACAGCCCGAAGTCCACGCAGCCGAGCACCTCGTCGGAGATCTGGTCCGGGGAGCAGAAGATGTGGGCGTCGTCCTGGGTGATGTGCCGCACGCGCAGGAGGCCGTGGAGCGTCCCGCTCGGCTCGTGACGGTGGACGAGACCCTGCTCGGCGAAGCGGATCGGAAGGTCGCGGTAGGAGCGCCGCTCGGCCTTGTAGAGCTGCACGTGGGCGGGGCAGTTCATGGGCTTCAGGCCCATGGGCCGATCCTCCACCTCCGTGAAGTACATGTTCTCGCGGAACTTGTCCCAGTGGCCGGACTGCTTCCAGAGGTCGACGTCGTAGAGGATCGGAGTCTTGACCTCGCGGTAGCCGCGCCGGACGTTCTCCTCGCGCCAGAAGGCCGAGAGCGCGTTCCACACGGCCATCCCGTTCGGCATCCAGAAGGGCGAGCCGGGCGAGAGCTCCGAGAACATGAAGAGCTCGAGCTCGCGGCCGAGCTTGCGGTGATCGCGTGCGCGGGCGAGCTCCAGGAGCTCGAGGTGCTCGTCGAGCTCCTGCTGGGATCCGAACGCGGTCCCGTACACGCGCGTGAGCATGGGCCGGTCGGAATCGCCGCGCCAGTAGGCGCCGGCCACGGACTGGAGCTTCACCGCCTTGATCCGCTTCGTCCCGGGACCGTGGGGGCCGCGGCAGAGGTCGGTGAAGGGTCCGTTCGTGTACAGGGAGACGGAGTCGACGTCCTCGAGGCGCACGAGGTCGTCGATGAGCTCGACCTTGTAGTCCTGACCCTCGGCGGCGAACTTCGCCCGCGCCTGCTCGGGAGAGACTTCCTCGCGCACGAAGGTCTCGTCGGCGCGGATGTGCTCGCGCATGCGCGCCTCGATGGCCGGGAGGTCGTCCTCGGAGAGCGTCGTCTGATCGGGGAAGTCGAAGTCGTAGTAGAAGCCCTGGTCGATCGGAGGGCCGATGGAGATCTTCACGCCCGGGTAGAGCTCCATGACCGCGGCGGCGAGCACGTGGGCGGCGTCGTGGCGGATGAGCTCCAGGGCCTCGGAGCTCTTGCCGGTGACGATCTCGACGCGGCCGCCGGAGGGCAGCGCGCGATCCAGGTCATAGAGGCTGCCGCCGAGCTTGATCGCCAGCGCAGCCCGCGCCAGGCCGGCCCCGATCCGCGCGGCCACGTCCGCGCCCGAGGCGCCCTCGGGGAGGTCCAGCGGAGTGCCGTCCGGTAGCTCGAAGCGCATCGTCGATGAGCATATGACGGTCGCGTTGCAGTGTGACCAGGGTCACAGACGAACCGACGTTCGGGCCTACCGTGGTCTCGGCAAGGTCGGGCGTCCCGGGTCAGAAACGCGGGCGCTCTCGACGTAAGCGATCGAAGTCCGGCCCCCTCGCAACCCGCGGGCCGGCCCTCAAAGGAGGGGACTCCACGTGAGAACCTCGACGGCTGCGCTTGCCGCGGCCCTGACCACGATCACGCCTGCCCCGGCGGCCCTCGCCGCCACGCAGGAGCCTCAAACCGCCCCGACGACCACGCCCACGGCCGCGGTGCGCCCCGCGTTCGCCGGCCACGTGTCGGTCGCCGCCCAGATGACCCGGGCCGGAGATCGCTACGCGCGTCATCGACGCCTCGTGAAGCGGCACCTGCGGCTCGCGCATGAGGTAGCGAAGCTGCGCGGGCGAAGTCTCGAGCGCGGGCATGAGGCCCGGGCCCGGCACTGGAGCGACGCGCGACTGACCGGGGGGAACGTCCGGCTGCGCGCCAAGGCACGGGAGATCCGCGCCGCGACGGCACCGTCGACGACGGGCGCGAGCACCGTGTCCGGCACGGGCGGGGCGGGCGGGCAGCTCGCCGCGATCCGCGCGTGCGAGTCCGGCGGCAACTACTCGACGAGCACCGGCAACGGCTTCTACGGTGCCTACCAGTTCACCCAGTCGACCTGGGAGAGCGTGGGCGGGACCGGGAGCCCGGCGGCCGCCTCACCCGCCGAGCAGGACGTGCGCGCCACGGCCCTGCTCGCCCGATCCGGCTCGTCCCCGTGGCCCGTATGCGGCGGCTGATCCTCGCGGGGGTCGTGGCGATGCTGCTGGCCGCCGCGGTCCCCGCCGTCTCCCGAGCGGCGTCGCCGGCGCGTGACGTCTGCGCCAACCGGCTGTGCACGCAGGACAAGCCCGGGACGAAGAGCTGCCGGACGCTGTTCTCGCGCTACGACCGCGTCTCGCGCTGCTTCATCACGCGCGCCGCGGTCCACTTCCATCAGCCGCGCAGCCTCGCGCTGTACATCGCGCACCGCGAGTCGCGCTACCAGTGGTGGATCGTCAACGCCTACGGCTACGCCGGGCTCTACCAGTTCGGCACCCGCCTCTGGAACACGACGCCGTACCGCGGCCACTCGCGCCTGGCCCCCCGCTGGGCCGCCCTGGCCGCGATGCGCACCTGGGCCCACGGCGGCTACCACCACTGGACCTGCTGCTGAGCGGCACCCAGCACCGCGGCCGTCCAGTCCTTTCGGACCCGCTCGAGGTCGCTCGATCCGAGGCGCCGGTCGGGCGAGAGCCGACGCCACGCGACGTCGCCGCCCGCCAGTACGAGGGCGTCGGGCGGCAACGCCACCGAGCCGGGGGCGACACCGAGGAGGGTCATCCCGGTCACCGTGCGCGCCGACCCGAGGACGGCGGGAGAGGCCGACGCCGTCCCCGGGCCCAGGACGAGGGTCTCGTCGAGCACCGGGGCCCCGCCCCGCGCGACGCGCAGGCGGCTGCGCGCGTGGCCCGGATCCTCGCCGTCGCGCCCGAGCACGAGCGCCTCACCGTGCAGGGCGCACGCGTCACCGGCAAGCGCAAGACGCACCTCGCGCACGAGATCGGTGCCCGCGGCGACGATGAGCGGCCGCTCGCACCAGACCAGGCGCCCACCAGGACCGATCTCGATGTCGGCGCGGATGCGCACCGGGCGCTCGGCGACGGGGTGCGCGAGCGTGGCCGACAGCTCGACGACCTCCAGGGCCGCTCCCGGCCCGACCACGACCGACAGGCGGAGGTCGTCGCCGTCCACGAGACTCGCCGCGCTCTGCACGACCGCGACCCGTGCGGTCGCGCCCGAGGCCGGCAGCGGGCGTAGCGCCAGGGGCGGCCGGGAGCGCAGCACGCGCGCCGCGCTCGTCGCTCCCCGCCGGACCACCTCGAGCCGGAGGGCGACCGGCTCAGTGGGTGTGCTCGAGGCCGTCGGCGTGGACATGGTGCACGGGCGGGCCCACCTCGCTGACCCGCAGCCGGCAGGCCCGGAAGTCGGCGAGCTGGTGCTCGATCCACTGCGCCACCGCCCCGGCGCCCTCCCCGCGCAGGCTGATCGGCGCGACCGGCAGGTCGACCCGGTGGCGACGGGCGCCCGCGAGCATCACCTCCACGTCGGCTCCCACCAGCGGGGCGAGGTCGGTCTTGTTGAGCACGAGCAGATCGGCGCGCGCGACGCCGGGGCCGCCCTTGCCGGGCACATCATCACCCCCCGCGCAATCGAGCACGAAGATCTGCACGTCGGCGAGGTCGGGACCGAACACCGCGGTGAGGTTGTCGCCGCCGCTCTCGACGAAGACGAGGTCGAACGGCCCGTGCTCGGCGGTCAGCCGCAGCACCGCGTCGAGGTTGGCGCTGATGTCGTCGCGGATCGCCGTGTGCGGGCAGCATCCCGTCTGCACGGCGACGATGTGCTCTGCCGGCAGGACCCCGGCGGCCCGCAGCAGCTCCGCGTCGGCGGTCGTGTAGATGTCGTTCGTGACGACCCCGATGCGGTGCCCGCGCGCGAGCAGCGCGCACAGGGCGGCGATCAGCGAGCTCTTGCCGCTGCCGACGGGCCCGCCGATCCCGACGCGCATGGGCCGGCCTTCAGGTCGCAAAGAGCCGCTCGCCTCGCGCGGAGTGGGTGAGTGAGCGCAGGTCCACGAGCGGCGCCGCGGTGCCGGGCAGCTCGGAAGGCTCCGTCGCGCGCTCCGCGGCGGCGGCGCACCGCTCGAGCACCGGCGCGAGCGCGGCCACCCAGCCCGCCGCCCGCCCGGCGTCGAGCGGCAGCAGCCGCACCGCGGCCGACGCCACCCCCGCCGCGTCCTCGTACAGGCTCACCAGCGCCGCCTGCGCGGGGTCGATGCCCAGAGCGCTTGCGGTCTCACGCCGAAGGCGACCGGTCGGGGGGTACCGGCGCTCTGCGCGCGGTAGGCCGCGGGCAGGAGCGAGTCGGGCACCAGCCGCTGAGCGGTGCGCAACAGCGCGCGCCCGAGCGCCCCGGAGCCCTCGCGCAACGGCGGGCTGGGGCACCGCGCCCACGCCTCGGCGTCCAGCACGGCCAGCGCGTCGAGGTCGCGGCGGTCGCCCGCGCGGACGGCGGCGGCGGCGAGGGCCGCCTCGGCGAGCGCCACGGTCTCCAGACGCCCGCGCAAAAAGGCGGGGACGTCGACGGCCCGGAGGTCGTCGAGGACCGCGGCCTCCAGTCCGCCTGAGTGGGCGTGTCCTCCCGTCGGCGTGCGCTGGTCGGCGAGCAGGAGCGCGGCGGACGACACGCGCATCAGAACAGGCTGTAGCGCTGCGCCAGCGGTAGCTCGGTCGCGGGTGCGGCCTCGATGCGCTCGCCGTCGACGGTGACCGTGAACGTCGAGCTGTCGACCGCGATGCGCGGCATGGCCCCGTTGTGGGGCAGGTCCGCCTTGGTGCGCGAGCGCACGTCGGCGACCGCGACGAGCGGCCGGCGCAGCTCGAGGCGTTCCGCCAGGTCGCCCTCCAGTGCGACGGGTGCCACGAAGGCGACGCTGTGATGGCCGGCAGCGCTCGGGGCGGCGGCGAACATGGGGCGCCCCAGGACGGGTTGCGGCGTCGGAATCGAGGCGTTGGCGTCGCCGATCTGCGCCCAGGCGACCGCGCCTCCCTTGAGCACCAGGTGCGGCCGGACACCGAAGAACGCCGGCTCCCAGAGGCAGAGGTCGGCGAGCTTGCCCGCCTCGACGGAGCCGACCTCCGCCTCCAGGCCGTGCGCCACGGCGGGACAGATCGTGTACTTGGCTACGTAGCGCCGAGCGCGCGCGTTGTCGGCCACCTCACCGGCGTGCAGCTGCCCCGCCCTCGCCTTCATGACGTGTGCCGTCTGCCACGTACGCAGGATCGTCTCCCCGGCGCGGCCCATGGCCTGCGAGTCCGAGCCGATCATGGAGATGGCGCCGAGGTCGTGCAGGACGTCCTCGGCCGCGATGTGCCCGCGCGGATGCGGCTCTCGGCGAAGGCCAGGTCCTCGGGGATCCGCGGGTTGAGGTGATGGCAGACCATGAGCATGTCGAGGTGCTCGGCCACGGTGTTGACCGTGTGCGGGCGCGTCGGATTCGTCGACGAGGGCAGCACGTAGGGCTCGGAGGCGATGGCGATGATGTCCGGGGCGTGGCCGCCGCCGGCGCCCTCGGTGTGGTAGGCGTGGATGGTGCGTCCCGCGATCGCCTGGACGGTGCTCTCCAGGTAGCCGGCCTCGTTGAGCGTGTCGGTATGGATGGCCACCTGCACGCCGCCGCGATCGGCCGCGCGCAGGCAGGCGTCGATCGCCGCGGGCGTCGAGCCCCAGTCCTCGTGGAGCTTGAAGCCCCCGGCGCCGGCGGCGAGCTGCTCGTCGAGCGCCTCGGCGGACATTGTGTTGCCCTTGGCCAGCAGCAGCACGTTGACCGGGTGGTCGTCCAGGGCGCGGTGCATCAGCGCCAGCGCCGCCGCGCCCGGGGTGCACGTCGTCGCCCGCGTGCCCTCAGTCGGCCCCGTCCCGCCGCCGATGAGCGTGGTCACGCCGGAGGCGAGCGCCTCGGTGACGACGGTCGGGGTGATGAAGT
>JBBSGJ010000135.1:0-6404 GCA_038254195.1 Solirubrobacterales bacterium | reverse complement strand
TTGTCGCGCGCTACGACGTCGAGAACGAAGAGGCGCTCGAGCACCTCGAGCGCCGGCTGCGCAAGGTCGGCGTCCTCGCTGCGCTCGCGGACGCCGGCTTCGCCCCGGGGGACGACGTGAAGATCGCCGGAGTGGCGTTCGACCTCGACCCCGACGCTGCCTGAGCTGTGGCTCCGCCGTCAGCGCCCGAGAACCGCGCCGAGCATATTCCGGATTCGCGCTTCGACTTCCGCGTGGGTGACCGGCTCGAGCTCCACCTCGTCTCCCTGTGGGTGGACGAGCCACGCTCCGCTCGCGCTGTCCAGCCCTTCGACGGCGAGCTTCTCGTCCCCGGAGTATTGAGCGGCCGGCCACACCTCCAGCTGCCAGTGAGTCCGCGGGGAACGGAGAAGCGACCGGGCGGCGGTTCGTTCCGGCTCGCCGCCGCGGACGCGCGCCGCGGCGAGCTCGGCGTCGCGACCGGAGAGCACGAGGGCGAGGTCGGCCGGGGCGAAGGCGAGGCGCGTGGCCGGAGGGAGTCTTGCGTCGGACGTGCCGCCGAGGCTCGCGAGGCCGGCGGGCGCCTCATCGGCGGGCAGAGCGAGCAGCTCCAGCTCATCCGGGTCCCCTTCCGCCCGTGAGAGGATCGCGCAGGCGCGGCGGTCGAGCCACCCGTGCGCGGCGCCCTGGTCGACGTGCAGCCGCAGGAGCGCGACCGGGTCGCGCATCGCTCCGAGCGCCGGGGCGAGCGTGTCGCCCGGAGCATGGTCACGCCCCTGGACGAGCGCGGCGAGCCGCTCCGGCCCGACGCGCAGCCGCGCCGCGCGGGGGTGGCTCATTCCGAGAGCAGCGGCTCGTACGTACGGGCGGCGAGGAGCGCCTCGGGGGAGCGCCAGGCGTCGCCGAGCACGATCTCGTTCCCGCCGTCGAGGGGCACCACCTCGACGGCGGGATCACCCTGCAGCCGGGCGATGCGCTCGGCGGGCATGAGGCTCGACGAGAGGAACGTCGCCCAGTGCAGCACGCGCACGTTCGTCTCCTGGATCGGCACGCCCTGCTCGAGGAGCTCGGGTCGGCGTACGCGCATGTTGGCCGTCGAGTAGACCGCTGCCCAGTAGGGGGTCCAGATCCGACCGCCGTCCTCGAGGATGCGCCGGGCCGCGTCGGGGAGCAGGTCGCGCACCTCGAGATCGACCGTGCACGAGTTGTGCATCTCGGGGGCGTGGCTGTCGACGGAGAGCCAGAGCCTGAGTCGCGTGTTCGACGACCCCGCGCCGGCCATCGAGAAGCCCTTCGGCATCTCCTCCATGCGTTCGCCGACGTCGTTGACGCTGACGTTGGCCTCGATGAGCGCTTCGAGCGTCGCGGCGTCCTCCTGCACCTCGCGCGGTGGCCAGTCGTGCTCCCAGCGCACGACGCCCGCACGGGCGCGCAGGGCCCGCATTGTCGCCACGACGCGCTCGGCCCACACCTCGCGGGACTCCGTCGTGTGCTCCTTGCCGACGATGACCGACCAGGACTCTCGGAAGGGGATGCTCATGGCTTGGGGGGCGCGAACTTGATGATGATGGGCATCTGCGGGCACCGCGCGAGCCAATCCGCGTCGCGAAGCAATCAAGGCTCGGGGGCAATGCATTCGGTGTTCGTTACGCATCCCGGAGCCGACTCTTCCAGTTCAGGGCGACTTCCTGGGTCAGTGGACGTGTGATCTCGGGATTCGCGAGTTCAAATATGAAGTTGCTGAGCACCTCTTCCGCGCCTTGCTCGTAACCGATGTCCTCACGCGCCTCGACCGCGTCAGCCCACTCTCTGACTGCTTCGGCGCTTGCCTCGTCCCGCAGATAGCGCTCCACGATCGTGAGAGCATCAGTTCGGCTCAAGGAAACGAGCTCGGCATCACTATCCCAACCAAATGCGGCAAGTTGCGACGTGATGTCGGCGCTGCGGGATCGACCGGCGATCAGTTCCCGCAAGAGCTCCTCTCGACGCGGGCCGTTCACGGCGTCGGCCCAAACTTGTTCTTCGAATGCACGAGAGCCCCACTCGCGTCGTAAGTCTCCTTGGTGTAGCCGACCGTCTTGCCAGAAGTATCCACCGACTTGACGTACCGGGCGAAGGAGCCTGGGACCCGACCCGGGACGTCGGCCGAGAATTGCACCGACCCGTCGCGTAAGCGCACGATCTGTGGCTCGCTGGCCCGAGCCGGCAGCTTTTCGCGAGTAGCGGGCAAGGTTCGCGACCTGCTCCGCAGGTAGCGTGCTCGCGTCGATCGTCTCGCGGGCTCCCTTCGCGCCGAGTCGCGCGAGCTTGGCGGCGTCGGACTCGTCGCCGATGCCGGGGATGGCGCCGGCGAACGAGAGCACGGCGCCGGTCTTGTCGCCCTGGGCGGCGGAGTAGATGCCGTCGGCGACGTTGAACGGGATTCCGATGATCGGCAGCATGCCGACGACGGTGAGCATGCCGTGGGTGGCCGCCGAGGGATCGGCCGGCCCGCTCTCGCGAGCCCGCTGCTCGGGCGAGTGAGGCACCCACATTACGTCGTCCGGCACATCGGGCGCGTGGTACCCCGTTCGACTCGGCCGGGGTGTAACCCGTGCGCTCGTAGTCCAGGCCGACGACGAAGGCCTCGATCTCCGCCTGTTGCGGGCTGACGGTGGCTGGGGGTCCGATGCGTGGGATGCCGGGAACGAGGCCGCCGACCGCGTTGAACGCCATTCCGGCGGTTCGCGCGGCGGTGCTCTGGTCGCTCTGCGCGCGCTGGCCTTGCTTCTGCGCGGCCCTCAGCGCGTCCTGGGCGTCGCCGAGCTCGGTGCGGGCGCGGCGCTCGTCGGCGCGGGCGTCCGCCGCTTCCCGCTCGGCGGCGCGCAGATCGTCGGCGGCGTCCGGCGACGGGGTCCCGGCTGCTCCGCTGAGCGTGAGGCGGGTCGTGGCCCAGCCGGCCGCGAGGAGGGCCGCGCCCTCGCGCTCCTTGGCGCGCTCGATCTGGCGCTCGGCCCGCCGGATGCGCGCCACGGCTCGCTCGGCCTCGACGATGGCCTCCCGCGCCCGCTGCTGCGCGTCCTCGAGGTCGGCGGCGTAGGTGCGGGCGGCGCGGGCCGCCGCATCGAAGGCGCTGACGCCGGCGCGGCTCGCCCCCGCGGCGAGGATCGCCATGCCTGCGAAGGCTACGCTCGCCGGGCCGCGCCACTGCGAGAGCGCGCCCGGCATCGCGCCAACCTGACCGGCGACCCGCTCGAGCGACCCGGCGCTCGCCGTCCAGTGGGAGGCCGCGGTGCGCAACCCGTCGGGATCGCCGTCCGGGACGGTGATGCCCTGGTAGGACTCCTGGACGAGGCTGCCGGCCACTCAGCGCCTCGCGGGCGGTATGACCGACGCGTCCGTGGCCTCATACGCACCCCCCGCCGCCTCGAGGTTCGCACCGAGCTGCGCGACCAGAGCGGCGAGGTCGGACAGCGCCGAGGACCACCCGCCGCAGCATCCCTCGATCACGCCCGCGAGCTCCGACGCGCCGGCCGCGCCCGAGGAGGCGCTCACCGTGTCCAGGCGCCCGCGCAGCTCGGCGACCTGTGCCGAGAGCGGCACGCCCTGCGCGCCAACGCTCACCGCCAGCCCGGTATCGACCTCGATCTTCGCCATGAGAATCCGGAACTCGGGTACCCGCGCCGGCGATCCCGCAACCTCGCAGTGCGCCACCCCAGTGCACCGGACTCGAGATCTACGCCCAGGTCGACAAGGGCACCTACCCAGACAAGATTCGAGTCTCCGACGCCCAGTTCAAGGCCGTCAACCTCCACGGGCATCCATTCCACCCAGAGTGGAACTACCCCATTGCACCACCAAACCGATAGGTTATTTATCTACGCGCCCAAACCGCGCAACTCCTTCCCGGTTGCTCCGTTCTGACGAGTGGCGGCCGCGAAGGCTCGCCGAAGGCAAACCCTTGAGGGTCTCCGTGCGCGGAGGCCATGGACACGGGAGCAGAACATGCGCAGGAAGCTGCGATGGATTGCCTGCGGCTTGGCCGCCGGCATGGCGCTCGCGCCCGCGGGAGCCTCGGCGGACCCGGTGATCACCGGGCACTCGGGCTGGTTCTGGGGCAATCCCCGGCCGCAGGGCAACGACGTCGTGGCGATCGCGTTCTCAGGTGGGCGCGGGTATGCCTCGGGCGCCTTCGGGACGCTCCTGCGCACGGACGACCAGGGAGCGACCTTCACCGGGCTTGCGCCCGCGACCACCGAGGACCTCTCCGATCTCCAGGTGATCGACGCGGGCACGCTGGTGACCGGCGGGGGATGCACCCTGCGCCGCTCCGACGACGGCGGGCAGACCTTCCGGCGCCTGCCGTTCACGGCGAGCGAGGCGCGCTGCCCCGCCGGCATCGAGTCCTTCTCCTTCCCCTCTTCGAGCGTGGGCTTCCTGCTCCTGAGCGACGGAACCGTCCTTCAGACCACGGACGGCGGCGACACCTTCTCGCGCCAGACGGCGGTGCCGGGCACCGGCGCCACCGGCGACGACACGCCGGTGGCGGCGAACGCCGTCGCCTTCACCTCGGCGACGATGGGCTACGCCGTCACCCAGGGCGGTGAGATCTACCGCACGACCGATGCGGCGAACTCGTGGACGCTCGTGAGCTCGGGGAGCTCGAGCCTCAAGGCCGTCACCTTCCCCAGCGCCACCGTCGGCTATGCCGTGGGGGACGACAACGGGCTGCTCAAGAGCACGGACGGCGGGGCGAGCTGGCAGCGCACGACCATCGACCCGGCGGTCGGAGTCTCGAACCTGGCCTCCATCTCCTGCACGAGCGAGACGACGTGCCTCATCACCGTCGACCGGGGCAACCGGCTGCTGCGCTTCAACGACGGCGGCACTACGGTCACCGCCGTGACGCCGTCCACGCAGCCGATCCACGCGGCCTCCTTCGCGGGCGGATCACGCGTGGTGGCCGCCGGCCAGGGGGGCGCCACCGTCGTCTCGGACGACGCCGCGACGACGTTCGCGCCGGTGGGCGGCAACCTGAGCTCGGGGGGCTTCACGCGCGGCCTGCGCGCCGGCGTTCGCGGCACTGCCTATGCGCCGGGCGACAACGGCAAGGTGGCCCGCACCACCGACGCCGGGCGGACCTGGCGGACCTTCAACGTGTCGACCTCGGAGGACGTCGCCGATGTCTCCTTCCCGACGCCTGACGTGGGGTACGCGCTCGACACGGGCGGCACGGTCCTGCGCACGGCGAACGGGGGGACGAGCTGGCAGATCCTCAACCTGGGGACGGCGCCCGCGCCGGTCTCGATCCGGGCGCTCAGCCCGAGCACGCTCCTCCTCGTCGAATCGCGCGGACTGCGCCGGTCGACCGACGGGGGGAGCTCGTTCTCGATCGTCAGGAGCCGGGCGATCCTGCGTTCGCACTTCACGGCGACCAACCTCGCCGGGAGCGCGGTCTTCGCCTACGGGCGCTCCCGCCTCGCCTTCTCGGTCAACGGCGGCCGGACGTGGAGCGCGGTGCGCATCCCGAGCCGCCGCCGGGGGATCATGCAGGCCGACTTCCTCACGTCGAGAATCGGCTGGGTCCTCGACCGGACCGGCCGGCTCTTCTCGACCCGCTCGCGCGGGAAGCGGTGGCGCGAGGTCACCGGCGTGGGCACGACGGCAGTCCATGGGGTCAGCTTCTCCTCGTCGCGGGACGGGTTCTTGGCGCTGGACGCCGGGTCCGACTTCGGCGTGTTCGGCGAAGCCGTGGGCGCGGTGCTTCGTACGGGCGACGGCGGTGCGACGTGGTGCCGCCAGCTCCTCGGCCCCGATGCCATCGACTCCATCGCGGCGCCGGGCGGCCCGGCGGTCTACGCGCTGAGCGGCGCCAGTGCGTCCTTCTTCGCCACCGAGACCGGCGGCGATGCCGGACGTCCATCGACGCTCTCGATCTCGACTCCGCGGCGCTCGTTGACGCGGCGCAGCCTGCGCCGGCTGCGGGGGCGCGTGCGGATCTCCGGCCGGCTCCGGCCCGCGGTGGGCGGAGAGCAGGTCGTGCTCTCCACGCGCGCCGCCTCGGGCCGCGGCTGGAGCCAGCGGGTGATCCGCGTGGCATCGGACGAGACGTTCACGCTCAGCGCGCGCATCCGGCGCACGACGCTGTTCGTCGCCCAGTGGTTCGGCGACGGGCAGCGCCGGGGCGACGGGTCGCCGGTGCTCACCGTGAAGGTGCGCTAGGCGCATCTGCGCCGCGGAATGCGGCTAGCGCCGCAAGGCGCTCGGGGCTGTGCGGCCGCGCCGCAAGCCCCCGGTGCCCGGCCCCGCGCCTAAGCTGACGGGATGTCCGGTCCCGTCGTGGTCAAGCTCGGGTCGAGCATCGTCGCCGGCGACCGCGGCGAGCCCAGGGAAGCCGTCCTCGGCCGGCTCTGCGAGGAGGTGGCTGCCCTGCATCGCGACGGCCG
>JBBSGJ010000134.1:0-6407 GCA_038254195.1 Solirubrobacterales bacterium | reverse complement strand
CTTCGCTTGTCGCGGTGAGAATGGCTTGGAGCTGCTGGAGCTCTTTCTCGTTGCCGGCGAGCGTCGCGCGGAGCTCGTCTGCCTCGCCCGCGAGCCGGGCGTGATCGGCCTCGCGTCCGGTGAGCCGGCGCTCGAGCTCGATCCCGTCGGCTTCGGCCCGCAGGCGCTGCGCATCGGTTTCCTGCTGAAGCGCCGCGGCCTCCTCGATCTGGAGCTCGAGCCCGGCGAGCGCCGTCGCGAGTTGCGCGGCCTGGGCACGCACCGCCTCTGCGGTCTCCTCGTGCTCGGCCAGCGTCGTCGCGAGACGGGCACGCTCGGCGTCGGCCTCCACGACGCGCGCCTCGAGGCGCCGCGCCTCACGCTGGAGCTCGTCGCGCTCGACGTCACCCTCGCCGAGCAGGGCCGCGAGCTCCTCCGTCCCGGTCCGCAGCCGGGCGCGTTCCTCGTCCGCTTCGGCGAGGAGGAGCTGGAGGCGCCCGGTCTCGGTCTCGAGGGCTTCGCGCTCGTGCTCGCGCTCGGTGAGAAGGCCGTCGACACGCTCGAGCTCGCTCGTCAGTCCGGCTCGCTCCTGGGTCCGCTCGTTCAGGAGGGCGCCGAGCTGGTCGTTCGCCGCGCGGAGCTCGTCGCGCTCGCGGTCGCGGTCCGCGGCGAGCCCCCTGAGCCGCCGGCGCTCGGCCTCGCCCTCGGCCACGAGCGCCCCGAGCCGGGTGCGTTCGTCGTCGCTCTCCACCCAGAGTGCCTCCAGCCGCGCCCGCTCCTCCTCGCGCAGGACGATCTCCGCGGTGAGGGTCTCGGCCTCGACGACCGCGCGGTCGCGCTCCGCTTCACGGTCGACGAGCAGCGCGCGAACCCGGTCGGCCTCCGTCTCAGACTGGCGCAGCGCGGCGCGGTCGGCCGCGAGCTCGTCCTCCGCCGCCCGGATCCGGGCGGCGGTCCTCTCGCGCTCGGCTTCGGCGGCCTCCAGACGCTCCTCGACCTGCCGGCGGGTCTCCGCGTCCGCCTCGTGCCGGGTCGCCATCTCCGTCTGCTCGGTCTCCAGGCGCCTGGCCTGCTCCCGGATCTCGGCCGCTACGGCGTCCCGCTCGCGGAGCGTGACCTCCAGCCGGCTCTCGACCTGGTGCCGCGTCCCCTCCTCCGCCGCGAGAGCGTCCGCCTGCTCCCGGCTGTGGGCCTCCGCCGCCGAGAGGCGGGCGGTCAGCGCAGACTCGCTCTCGAGCCGCGCCCCCATCTCCTCCCGGAGCGCCGCGAGCGTCTCGCGCGCCTCCTGCTCGGCCGCCCGCGCCAGGGCGACCTCCTCCCGGCGGCCCTCGAGCTCAGCCAGCGCCTCGCCGTGCGCGGCCCCGAGACGCTCGCGCTCCTCGCGCGCCTCCGAGCTCTCGACACCTTGCCGCCGGGACGCCTCCAGCGCCTCTCCGAGCTCCGCCCGGATCCCCTGCTCCCGGCTCCGGGCGGCCTCCATCTCGGCGACGAGCTCGTCCTCCCGGACGGCCGTCGCCTCAAGTCGCCATTCGGCCTCCTCCGCGCGCGCCTCCGCCCCCGCGCGGGCGTCGACCGCGGCCGCCACCTGCGCCTCGGCCTCCGCGCGCAGCTCGCGCCGCGTCGCGGCCATGAGCTCGTCGCGCTCCACCAGGGCGGCCTGGACCGTCGCCCGGACCCCCCGCTCGCGCTCGAGCTCCGCCCCGAGCTCGGCCCCTGCCGCCTCGGCCGCGCGTAGGCACTCCGCCAGCGCGGCCGCCTCGTGCCGCGCGGAGTCCTCGACCGCCGCCTCGCGCGCCGACGCCCGCGCCACGGGCGCCGGGAGATCGATTACCGCGCCGTCTGAGAGCTCCAGGCCCCACGCCACGCCGTGCCCCTCGACCAGCCCGGTCGGCGCCGGGAACGCCCAGCGGCCGCGCTCCGGTCCCGGACCCGGCAGGGGCGCCAGCCGCTGCACGCGGCGCCCATTGTCGGCGAGCAGCGCGACGGGCCCGGCGCCATCCGCCGCCGCCCGCCCGGACAGGCGCAGCAATGCGCTCCCGGCGCTCGCGGGCACGTGCTCGAAGAGCTCCACCGAGAAGGCCCGAAGGCTGGTCACCCGTGACCCACCGGCGCGGGAGCCTAACCCGCGGGCTCCCCGGAGTCACCACCGGCCCTGTGGCACCATCCCGCCCATGCGACTCCTGGTCACCGGCGGGGCCGGGTACATCGGCTCGGTCTGCGCCCAGGCGCTCCTGCGCCAGGGCCATGACGTGGTCGTCCTCGACAACCTCTCGAACGGTCACCGCGGCGCGGTCCCGCAGCAGACCGAGCTCATCGAGGCCGACCTGCTCGACCCCGTCGCCCTCGCGGCCGCCGTCAATCCCGAGGCCGCCTTCGACGGCGTCCTGCACTTCGCCGCCCTCGCCCTCGTCTCGGAATCCGTCTCGCACCCCGAGCGCTACTGGCGTACGAACGTCGCCGGCACCCTCAACCTCCTCGACGCGATGCGCGCCGCGGGCATCCCCCGCCTCGTCTTCTCCTCCACCTGCGCCTGCTACGGCGAGCCCGACCGCATCCCGATGACCGAGGAGACCCCGGAGCGTCCCGCGTCCCCCTACGGCGAGTCCAAGCTCACCGTGGACCGGATGATCGGGTCGGAGTCCGCGGCCCACGGGCTCGGGGCGATCTCGCTGCGCTACTTCAACGTCGCGGGGGCCAGCGGCGACCTCGGCGAGGATCACGACCCCGAGACCCATCTCATCCCGAACGTCCTCAAGGTCGCGCGGGGGGAGCGTGAGCGGGTGGACGTCTTCGGCACGGACTACCCGACGGAGGACGGGACGGCGGTGCGCGACTACATCCACATCGAGGATCTCGCCGACGCCCACGTCCTCGCGGTCGAGCAGACGACGCCGCAGAAGCACCGGATCCTCAACCTCGGCAACGGCGCCGGGTTCTCCGTCCGTCAGGTCATCGCGGCCGCCCGCCACGTCACCGGCCACCCCATCCCCGTCCGCGAGGCCCCGCGCCGCCCGGGGGACCCGGCGCAGCTCGTGGCGGGCTCGGACCGCATCCGCGCCGAGCTCGGGTGGGCCCCGCGCAAGCCGGGGATCGAGGCGATCGTGGCCGACGCGTGGACATGGCACCAGGCCCATCCGGGCGGCTACGGGTCAGAGGAGGTCGCCTAGCTCGCCGAGCGCGGCCGCGAGCACTGCGTCGGGCGACCCCGTCCCGTCGAGGACGCGCACCCGCGCCGGCTCGGCCGCCGCGAGCGCCGCGTAGGCCGCGTCCACCCGCGCGAAGAACGCCGCGTCCTCGCGCTCGAACCGGTCCTCCCCGCCCGCCCGCGCGCGCCCCACCCCGAGCGGCACCCGCACGAGCAGCGTCCGGTCGGGCACGAGGCCGCCGAGGCCGAAGTCGTTGACCGCGCGGACGGCGGCCACCCCGAGCTCGCGTCCCCCGCCCTGGTAGGCGAGCGAGGAGTCCAGGAAGCGGTCGAGCAGGACCCACTCCCCGCGCGCGAGGGTGGGGGCGAGCACCTCCTCGACGAGCTGCGCGCGGGCCGCTGCGAAGAGCAGCGCCTCGGCGCGGGCCCCCAGAGCGAGGCCGGGGTCGGCGACGAGCGCCCGGATGCGCTCGGCGGCCGGGACACCCCCGGGCTCGCGCAGCTCGCGCACGTTCATCCCCCGCTCACGCAGGGCGCGGAGGAGCCCCCGGGACAGGGTCGTCTTCCCCGCGCCGTCGAGGCCCTCGACGGTCACGAGGCGGCCATGCGTCATCCGCATCGCATAGTGTCCTCGCCCATGGACAGAACACGCTGGCTGGCCCTGCCCCTCTCCGCGCTGCTGCTGGCAGCGTGCGGATCGAGCGGCGGCGACAAGCTCTCCAAGTCGGACCTCATCGCCAAGGCGGACAAGATCTGCAGCGATGCCTCGAAGCAGGTGAAGGCGCTGAAGCCCTCGAACCTCCGCGACTCCGGCCAGGTGCAGAAGGCGACGAGCAGCGCCGCGAAGCTCGCGCAGGACGCGGCGGGCAAGCTCAAGGACCTCACGCCCCCCGACTCGGTCAAGGCCGACTACAACACCTTCACCATGTCGATCATCTCGCAGGCGGAGAAGGCGAACGCGCTCTCCGATGCCATCAAGACGAAGGACAAGGCGAAGATCAAGTCGAGCCTCCAGAGCCTCCAGCAGGGCAACGCGAAGGGCAAGGCCGCCGCGCAGAAGATCGGGTTCAAGGAGTGCGCGAACCCGTCGCGGTAGCGCCCTCGCGGTCCCTCCCCGGGATCGAGCGGCACCCGCACGCCCGGGCCGTCCTCGCTGCGGCGGTGGACGGCCCCGGCGGGCCGCGTCCCTCCCACGCCTACCTCTTCCACGGTCCCGCGGGCACGGGTAAGCGCCGGATCGCCCGCGAGCTCGCCACCGTCCTGCTCGCCGCGGGCTCCCCCGACCCCGTCGGGGCCCGGGCCCGGGTCGCGCACGGCACCCATCCCGACCTGACCTGGGTCGTCCCCAGTGGCGCGCACGAGATGCTCGTGGGCGACATCGACGAGCCGGTGGTCGCCGCCGCCTCCCAGACGCCCTTCGAGTCCTCCTGGCGGGTGTTCGTCCTCGAGCGCGCCGACACCCTCGTCGAGGCCGCGGCCAACAAGCTCCTGAAGACCCTCGAGGAGCCGCCGGGCTCCGTGTGCCTGATCCTCCTGACCGACGCACTGGAGGAGGTCCTGCCCACCGTCGCCTCGCGCTGTCAACCCGTGCGCTTCGACCCCCTCGCCCCGGAGGCGCTGGCGGCCGAGCTCGAGGGGGAGGGCATCGGAGCCGAGCAGGCCCGGGCGTGCGCTCGTCTCGCCCTGTCCGATGGGCTCGTGGCGCGCGCGCTCGCACGCGACGACGGCCCGGCGCTGCGCGCCGCCGCCGAGCGCTTCGCGCGGACGGCGATGGCCCGCGAGGAGGAGCTCCCGAGCGCCGACGAGCTCCTCGCCGTCGGGCGCGCACGGGGGGAGCGGGTGCAGGCCGAGATGGCCGCCCGGGCCCTCGAGGACGCGGATCTCGTCACCGCCCGGGACCGGCGGCGCCTGGAGACGGAGTGGACCGAGCGCGCCCGGCGCGCGCGGCGCCGTGCCGAAACGGGCGCGCTCGACCTCGCCCTCCAGCTCATGGCCCTGTGGTACCGCGACCTCATCGCGGTCGCCCACGGCGCGCCGGAGCTCGCCTGCCACTCCGACCGCGCCGGAACCCTCGCCCACGACGCCGCCGGCGCCGACCCCGCGCGCCTGCCCCGGGCCATCGCGCTCGTCGAGGAGACCCGTCAGCGGCTGCTGGTCAACGTCACCGAGCCCCTCGCCCTCGACGCGCTGGCAAACCGGCTGCGTTCAGTCCTCGCCGCGTAGGGTCACCCGCCGTGCACGACCCGATCTCGTACTTCCAGGCCGTGGTGCTCGGGCTGCTCCAGGGCGTGGCCGAGCCTTTCCCCATCTCCTCGCTCGGCCACGGCGTGATCCTCCCGCGCCTGGCGGGCTGGGACATCCACCAGAACGACAAGTTCTTCCTGACCTTCCTCGTGGCGACCCACCTCGCCACCGCGATCGTGCTGCTCGTGATCTTCCGCCGCGACTGGGCGCGCATCGTGCGGGGCATGGTGCGCTCGCTCCGGCTCCGCGAGATCCGCGCCGACGACGCCGACGCCAAGCTGGGCTGGCTCCTGGTGGTGGGCACGATCCCCACCGGCGTGATCGGGCTGCTCCTCGAGAAGCCGCTGCGCTCCCTGTTCGCCTCGCCGGCCTCGGCGGCCGCGTTCCTCGTTCTCAACGGGATCCTGCTGCTCGCCTTCGAGCGGCTGCGGCGACGTCCGCCCGCTCCCGACGACCACCAGGGCGATGCCGACGCACGGCTGGGCCGCCTGACCTGGCGCCAGGCCGCCGCGGTGGGGACCGCCCAGGTGACGGCGCTCGTGCCCGGCATCTCGCGCTCGGGGATCACCATGGGCGGCGGGCTGCTCGTCGGGCTCTCCAACGAGGACGCGGCGCGCTACGGCTTCCTGCTGGCCACGCCGATCATCGGCGCCGCGGCGCTGCTCAAGATCCCCGAGCTGCTCGGGCCCGAGGGCGACGGAGTGCGCGGGCCCGCGCTCGTGGGCGCGCTCGGGGCGGCGCTGACGACGGTCTTCGCGGTGCGCTTCCTGCTGCGGTTCTTCGAGACCAACCGGCTGACCCCGTTCGGGATCTACTGCATCGCCGCGGGGCTGATCTTCCCGATCGTCTTCGCCGTCACATAAGGAGTATGTGTCGCTATTCGCGACTGGGGACCCGCCTCCGGCGGCCACTTGGCCGCCTCCGGCACCCCTAGGCGGCGACGCGGGCCGAGGACGACGGCCCGGTCTGGAACCACGCGAACACGAAGCAGCCGAGCGCGACGACGAGCGCGGCGACGCCGTGCTTAACGTGGTGGCGG
>JBBSGJ010000133.1:0-6593 GCA_038254195.1 Solirubrobacterales bacterium | reverse complement strand
GTCTACCGCGTACGGCCCGTGTCACCCTGAGGCGTCGTGAACGCCCGCAACCCGCGCTTCGCGCTGTTGGACTCGCTGCGGGCGATCGCCGCGCTGTCGGTGTTCGGCTACCACGTGGTCTTCCACACGCGCAGCCTGGGGTCGACCTTCGGCCCGTGGCTCGGCCACCTCAACGTGGGGGTGCCGATCTTCTTTCTCATCTCGGGCTTTCTGCTCTACCGGCCGTGGGCCCGGGCGCGCTTCCGGGGTGAGCCCAATCCCTCCGTCCGGCGCTACGCGGCCCGCCGCGCGCTGCGGATCGTGCCCGCCTACTGGCTGGCGCTCCCGCTCGTGGCGCTCTGGCTCGGTCGCGACTACGTGTTCAGCCCCGGGGGGATCGTCACCTACTTCGGCTTCCTCCAGGCCTACCGCCACGGGACGATCACCGGCGGGATCGGGCAGGCGTGGACGCTGTCGGTCGAGATGTCCTTCTACATCGCCCTGCCGCTGCTCGCGCTGACCGTGCGGCGGGTCGCGGTCCGCAGCTCCCGGGGCTTCCTGGTCTCCGAGCTCGCGCTCTGCGCGCTGCTCTTCGCGTTCGCGGTCACGTGGCAGCTCGAGGCGGTGCGGCACCTGGGGAACGACAACGGGCTGCTCTTCCCGGCGCTCGTCAGCCTGCCGGGCGCGCTGGACCTATTCGCGCTGGGAATGGTGCTCGCGGTCGTGAGCGTGTGGGTCGAGGGAACGGGGGCGCGGCCGCTGGCCGTGCGGGTCGTCGACCGGGCGAGCTGGCTGCCGTGGGTCGGGGCGGCGGCGGCGTACGTCGCGCTCGTGTACTCCGCGGAGTGGTTCGGGGGCGCGCTCGGGCGCCAGGTGCTGCTCACCCACGAGCTCGGGGGGCTCGTCGCGTTCGGGCTGCTGCTGCCGGCGGTCTTCGGCGACGAGCGCCGGGGCGTCGTGCGCCGCCTGCTCGGGGCGCCCGGGCTGCGGTGGGTGGGGCGCGTGTCCTACGCGTTCTACCTGTGGCACCTTGTGGTCATCCTCAAGCTCCAGGACTACGGGGTCCGCGACGCGCTCGGGCGCTGGCTCTTCGCGGGCGTGTGCCTCGGGGTCAGCCTGGCGATCGCCGCGGCGAGCTGGTACTGGATCGAGCGCCGATTCCTCGACCTCGGCCGGCGGCGGCCGCCCGCCCGTACCGCGGACGACGCGGCCGTCGAGCCCGACGCCCCGCCGCCCGCGAGCGTCGCCGTGCCGGCGGAGGCCGGGCGGTGAGCGCGACGCTGACGCCGGCCCCGCCCCGGCTGGGCGTGCGCGCGGCACCGGCCGCCGTCGTGCTGCTCGGCCCCGTGGCGCTCGCCTTCGCCAAGGGCGGCTACTACCCCGAGGCGCGCTGGTGGGCGGGGCTCGTGGCGTGGGCGCTGGTGGCGCTCGCGGCGGCGCGGGCTCCGGTCGCCCTGCCGCGGGGGGTGGCGGGTCGGATCGCGGTCGCGGCGCTGGCGGGGCTCACGGTGTGGACCGCGCTCGGGCTGGCCTGGGCGCCCCTGTCCATCCCGGCCGTCGCCGCGCTGCAGCGCGATGTCGTCTACCTCGGGGCCTTCCTGGCCGCGGCGGCGTGGTTGCGGGGGCGGGCGGGGGACTGGGTCGAGCCCGCGGTGTGCGCCGGTGCCCTCGTGGTCGTCGGCTTCGCCCTGGCCGAGCGCTGGCTCCCGGGGCTCGTCGAGCTCGCCCGCTCGAAGACGGCGGCCGGGCGGCTCGAGCAGCCCTACACCTACTCGAACGTGATGGGCGCGCTCGCCGCACTGGGCTGGGTGCTCGCCGTCCGGTTGGCGGCCGACCCTCGCCGAGCGCCCGGGCTGCAGGCGGCCGCCGCCGCCGCCGGCGTGCCGCTCGCGCTCGGCCTGTGGCTGAGCTTCTCACGGGGCGCGCTCGCCGCCGCGCTCGCGGGCCTGGCCGTGCTCGTCCTGCTCACCCCGGTGCGCCGCCAGGTGTGGGCCGCTGTGGTGGCCATGCTCGTCGCGATGCCCGTGATCGTCGCGGCGGTGCTCCTGCCCGGCATCACGGAGCTCGGGCGGTCGCTCGACGTGCGGGAGGCCGCCGGGGCCGGCCTCCTCGCGGTCACGGGGCTGAGCGCGGCGGTGGCGGCGCTGGCCGCCCGGCGTCTGGGCGAGCACGGGGACGCGGACCGGCGACTCGGGCTCGCGTGGCGGCGCGCGCTGCTCGGTGTGGCCGTGCTGGGCGTTCTCGGGCTCGGGGTCGCGGTGGTCGCGGCCGAGCGCCGGGGTGGTTCCACTCCCCGCTACGGCGCGACCGCCTCGCGGTTCGGCTCGGCGGACTCGCTGCGCTACGAGTACTGGCGCGTCGCGGTGGCCGAGTGGCGGGACGCTCCCCTCCGCGGCGGCGGCCCGGGCTCCTTCGAGGCCGCGTGGCTACGGGAGCGGCGGGTGGACGACACCGTCCATCAGGCGCACTCGCTCTACCTCCAGACGCTGGCCGAGCTCGGGGTCGTGGGGCTCGCGCTGCTCGCCGCCTTCCTGGCCGCGCTCGGAGCGGCGGGCCGCCGGGCCTGGCGGAGCAGGCCGGCGACCGCGGCCGGTCCTGTCGCGGCGCTCGTCGTCTTCTTCGTGCACGCGGGACTGGACTGGGACTGGGAGATGCCGGCGCTGACCCTCGTGGCGATGGGGCTCGCGGGCACGCTCGTGGCGCTCGCCGAGCGCGAGGACGTCAGCGAACCGGCGGGCTGAGCCGGCGCAGGCGAGCGCGCGCCCGGGCGGCGAGCGGAGGATCGAGGCTCTGCGCGGCGGCGGCGACCCCGAACCAGGCGAAGCCGTTCTCCGGTTCGGCGGCGGCGAGGCGGCGGGCGAGGGCGAGCGCCTCGCGGGCGCGGCCGGCCAGGAGCAGGAGCTGGAGCTCGCGTACCTGGGGCTCTCGATCGGCCGAGAGCTCGGCCGCGCGGTGCAGGAGCCCCTGGGCCCGGGCGATGCGCGGAGGCGACTCGGCGCCGAGGGCGCCGGCGGCGCTGCCGGCGGCGTTTTCGAGACGGGTCTCGCGCAGGCCGAGGATGCACCACGCGAGCGCCGCGGCGGCGAGGATCATGAGCACGAGGCGGCCGATCATGTGGTGGGGCGGTGGCGGAGGAGGGCGACCCCGCCGATGAGGGCGGCGGCGCCCTGCACCGCGAGGACGCTCGTGGCCAGGCCGGTGCGGGTGGCCGGGGGCAGGAGGAGGATGAGGGGCTCGAGCAGGGCGAGCAGGGCGAGTGGGATGAGGAAGCGCCAGCGGCGCAGCGCGAGCAGGTACTGGACGACGAGGTAGAGCGCGGCCAGGAGGGTGAAGGCGACACCGAGGAGCAGGACGACGTCGCCCCCCGGCGCGAACTTCGGCCCGAGCGCGGTCTTGAGCAGGAGGTGGGGGACGGCGGCGAAGATGACCAGGGCGGGAAGCGCGGCGGCGGCGAGCACGAGCAGGCCGCGGGCGAGGACGCCCCGCGGGTCGGCCCCCGCGGCGGCCCGGCGGGTGGCCTCGGGCACGATGCCGAAGGCGATCCCCACCGCCACCCAGATCGTCACCTTCGCGGCGACGGCGGCGCCGGAGTACGCCCCCGCCGCGTCGTCGTCGAGGCGGTGGTTGGCGACGATCACGTCGAGGTTCTGCAGGCCGATGACGACGAAGAGGCCGAGGATGGGCGCGGTGGACGCCCGGAGGTGGCGCCGCAGCCGGTGCCCGCCGTGCGCGCGCCCGGAGGGGGCGAGCCGACGGCGGAGCCTGAGTCCCAGGCCCACCGCGATCGCCGCGATGGCCAGGGGGCTGCCGAGGAAGGCTCCCGTGGCGCCGAGGCCGGCGAGGGCGAGGCCGGCGCCCAGGGCGAGGCGCGCGATCTGCTCGACGACCATGGAGACCCCGACGACCTTGTAGGCGCCGAGGGCCTGGAACGCGCCGCGCTGGACGCAGAGCAGGACCCAGAGGACGGCGGTAACCGGGATGGCGGCGGCGCCCCACTCCTCGTCGATGCCGACGACGGCCGCGAGCGGTCGCCGGGCGAGCGCTCCGCCGACGGCGGCGAGCACGGTGAGCACCAGCAGGCGGCGGGCCCAGCGGTCGAGGGTGGCGTGGAGCTCGGCGCCATGCCCGAGCTCCCCGAGCGAGCCGGCACGGGCGGTCGCGAGCTGGAGGGCGTTGCCGGGCACGGCGACGATGAGGAACGCGGCGATGAGCGCGGCCACAGCGCCGTAGCCGTCCGTGCCGAGGATGCGCCCGAAGACGACGGTGAGCGCGAGGGCGACGACGTTGGTGACGACCATGGCGCCGGCGAGGCCGATGGAGCGCAGCGTCTCGGGGTCGGCGGCGGCGGAGCGGACCGAGGCGACCCGGGCGCGCAGGGCCCGGGCGCCCGCGGCGCGAGGGGCGGCGGGCGCGGCGGGGTCGGACACGCCGCGCACGGTAGCGGCGGGACTACGGCCGGACGCGCAGGCGCACCAGGCCCGAAGCCGCCCCGAGATAGGGGTAGCCGCGCTGGGATTGAACGACCGCCCGGAACAGGTACGAGGTCGGACGGTAGGTGTAGCGGAAGTGGTGCCGCACCGTCGCGATTCCGTTGCGTCCGGCTCCCCGGGTGGCGAAGGTCGTCCGCTGCGGTCGCATGACCTGCACGCTCACGAGGGTCCCCTTCCGCCCCGGTCCCCCGAGTAAGCGCACGCGGAAGGCCGCCGTCCGACCGTTGCGCAGGAAGCGCGGACGCACCGAGAGCCTGATCCCCGCCCGTACGCGCAAGCGGATCGTGCGGGCCGCCGCGGGGCGCCGGTCGGACGAGTAGGCCCGGTAGGCGAAGCGGAAGCTTCGGGAGGCACCACGCCGGGGTCGGAAACCAAAGCCTCCCCGCGACCCGGTCGTCGCGATCGCGACGACCCTCCACCGCGCTCCGGCCTGCTGAAGCCGGGAGGACACGGCCACGCGTGCGCCCACGATGGGCTGGCCGCCAGCGGTCGTCAGCCGCCCGGACGCTCGGTAGGTTCGTCCGAACCGAACAGTCCTCATCTGCCGGCCACGAAATGACACCGACAGGCGCGCGTGCTTGTCGGGGATGCTGCCATTGGGCAGTGCCGGCCTTTCTGCGTTTCGCGTCGTCACGAGCGCGGAGGTCGAGTACCCGACGTTGCCGCCTGCGTCGGTCACTCGAACCTGTACCCGGTGCAATCCGTTGCCAAGGCGGGCGGTGTCGAGTGGTAGGTCACCGGAGGTCGAGAAGGGGCAGGGCACAACCGCCGTAAACGGCCGTGTACACCCGGCCCCCCGCCCTTGCATGGCCATTACCGCAAGGCTCGTGCCGTCGACGAGGAGTTCCGCACTCTCGATTCCCCCGCCAAGGTCGAATGCTGAGAAGGAGACAACACCCGCTCCTCCCACGGCTCCAGGACGGCCCAGGAGATCGCCGCCGAGGGCCGAGACGCTCGGGTCCACGTCGTCCTTCAGCCCAATCTGCGCCTGGTAGATCCGAAAACGCCCATTGGAGGCGGAGGCGCCGCAGCTCGTATAGGACGTGCACTTCATTATCGCGAAGAGCCGATGGGCGCTCCGGCCGGTCCGTACGAGGCGGTTGGAGTCGGCAAACGGGTTGCTCTCGTCACCAAGCGCAGTGCACGGCAGTGCGGACGCAGGGGCGCACGTGTCAATCAGGTGTTGTTGGTCGACGCTGATCTCGTCTTCAAAGAAGCCAAAGGCCTTCGCCCCGCCCGGGGAAGAAGTAGCGCGGACGCTTCGCAACATCATGTAGTGGTCAATGGTCGTGTTGGCCGGTGCATCGAAGCGCCACTGAGCAGCTTGGTCTTCTGGGGCCGGACCGGAAGTGACGGCGCCACCAAAGGACCCGAGCCCACCCTCCCCACAGGTATTCGTCACCAAGACGCCCCCCACCTCGTTCGCAGTTCCCGTCCAACCGCTGAGGGCGCTGTCGAAGCCGGTCGGCGTGCGGCAGGAGTAGACGTCGTACGTCCCCGCGGTGGCGCGTGCGGGGGTGATTGTGGCGAGGGTTCCCAGGGCGAGGAGGGTGGGGAGGAGGCGCTGGAGGGCTCGGGGCATGGGCATCGTGGTCTGTAGGGGTCGGGGTGGAAAGTTTCGCCCCCCGCCGGAGTCTGATCTACCCTGGACGATCATGCGTCGCTCTGCTGCCCTTGCCTCTGCTCTCGCTCTCCTACTCGCCTTCGGCTCGCCCGCCGCTCCGGCGCTGGCGCAGAGCGCGGGGGATGACCAGTACCAGGATCCGTTCGCGCACCCCCAGGGTGGGGGGACCGGGAAGGGTTCCGGGACGACCCCGGGTTCCCCCGGGACACCCTCCGGGACCTCCGGCTCGTCGGGTTCCTCGGGCACTTCCGGCACGCCGTCCTCCGGCACGCCGTCCTCCGGCACGACGTCCTCCGGCACGACGTCCTCCGGCACGACGTCCTCCGGCACGGCGTCCTCCGGCACGACGTCCTCCGGCACGGCGTCCTCCGGCACCACCACCTCCAGCTCGACGACGGCGTCCCCCCCGGCCACTGTGACCCCCCCCCCCACCGCTCCGTCCACGACGAGCTCCGCCTCGTCCTCCGCCTCCGCGCTGCCTCGCAGCGGCGGTGAGCCCG